>JBFYRF010000121.1:0-27417 GCA_041302385.1 Anaerolineales bacterium
GATGACCGAGAGCCTGCGCCAATCGAACCAGGCCAAGAACGCCTTCGTAGCCGACGTCACCCACGAGCTGCGTACACCCCTCACGGTCATCAAGGGCACGATCGAAACGCTCGAGGATGGCGCCCTGAATGACCTCGCCGGGCGCGGGCCTCTCCTGGCATCGATGCAGCGCGAGACAGAGCGCCTGATCCGCCTGGTCAACCAGCTGCTGGTGCTGGTGCGCGCCGACGCCGGGACGCTGTCCATCAGCCTGCAGCCGGTCGACCTGTCCGATGTTGCGCGGGCGCGCTGCCAGCAGTTTGCCGCCCTGGCTGCCGGGCGCCGGGTATCGCTCTCGGTGAGCGTCGACGGAGCCGCGCCGGCCTGCGTCCTCGGCGACCGAGACCGGCTCGCCCAGGTGTTGGACAACCTGCTCGACAACGCCATCCGCTATAGCCCTGCCGGCTCAACCGTTGCCATCAAGCTCCGGCCTCAACGCGGCAACTGGGCATGCTCGATTCGCGACGCCGGTCCTGGAATTCCCGCCGAGCACCTGCCGTTCGTATTCGAGCGCTTCTACCGGGCAGATGCCTCTCGCAACCGACAGAGCGGTGGAGCCGGTCTGGGACTGGCCATCGCCAGGGCGCTGGTCCAGGCCCAGGGGGGCCAGATCAGCGCGGAATGCCCCGCCGGCGGCGGGACCATTGCGCGCTTCTCTCTTCCTGCGAACGCGGACTGCCACGAAACGGACAACCTCTAGACACCCTCCTGAACGCGTGCGCGTGTACGGTCAAGAACACCGCACCTCAGGAGGTCATGATGAAGCAAGTTCCGTTCTTGTTCAACGCCATCCTCACGGCAGCCCTGGCCTTCCAGCTGCTCCCCGCCGGCAAGCCGGCCTCCGCCCAGGCCGCTTCGCCCACGCCGGCGCCCTCTGCCACGCCGGCCGCCTCGCCCACTCCCGAGCCGACGGCGTCCTGCAACTCTGGCCGGAGCGTGCAAGTCAGCGGCGCGGCGACGGTCAAGGTCGCGCCTGATCGGGCGATGATCCAACTCGGCGTGCAGTCGAACGGCCGGACGCCGCGCGCAGTCGAGGCAGCCAACTCCGCAGCCATTCAGAAGGTGCTGCGGGCGATTCAGGCCGAGGGCATCGCGGCGAAGGACATCGCTACGGACCTGTACGTGATCGAGCCAATCTACGACGACTACGACTCACTCTACATCCAGGGATACCGCATCAACAACGTCGTGGCAATCACGTTGCGCGATGTGCACAAGACGAGCGCCGTGCTCGCCGCCGCCCTGGAAGCCGGCGCCAACCAGGTGCTCCAGGTCGAGTTCTACACCAGCGATCTGCGCAAGTACCGCGACCAGGCACGCCAATTGGCGATGCAGGCCGCCCAGGAGAAGGCGCAGGACCTGGCGTCGGCAGTCGGCGCCCAGGCGGGGTGCGTACTCAGCATCAGCGAGAACAGCTGGTCATACTACAGCGGCTGGTGGTATGGGCAGGGCCAGAACAACTGGACACAGAACGTGGTTCAGAATGCGCCTTCCGCCGGCTCATCCCCTGCATTGGGCGACGAACCCGTCAGCCTGGGGCAGATTTCGGTGCGGGCAGAGGTCAGCGTTGGCTTTGCGCTCCAGTGAGTCGGCGAAGCACCGGTTCCCTGCGGTGAGCGCCTTCGGCCGTGCAGCCACTGACCTGCGGGGCGTCGGCGGAATCCGGCGCCCCGCAGGCTGCCACCAGATCGACTGCCAGATCTTCCCCGCCAGGACGCGGGCGGCGGCTCCGCACACGCCTGCAGAGCGGCCCGATTGCCGATTGATTCGTCGCCCTTCCGGACGTAGACTTTGTGTGCCCCACGCCAATGCCTGCTGCCGGCATGGCCGAGCCTGACCTCGCTCCTTCGATCCCACCAGGAGAAGCAACCCATGAACGGTTTCTGGAGCCCCCGGACCGCGACGGCCCTGGTCCTGCTGTGCTCTCTGCTCATCGGCCTGCCGGCCCTGGCCGGTCCAAGCGCACAGGTCGCCACCTTCACCGTCGACATTGCGGAGGATGCGATTGACTCCGACTCCACCGATGGCCTGTGCCTGACGGCTTCGGATCAATGCAGCCTGCGGGCGGCGGTGATGCAGGCCAACGTCTCGCCTGGGGAGGACGTCATCGAGATTCCCGAGCGGTTTATCGCCAACCTGGACTTGATCGGCGCTGGCGAGGACGACTCCGTCACGGGCGATCTCGACATCCTGGAGGACCTGTCGATCCAAGGCGTAAGTTTGATGGTGAGCGGCATTGAAGCGGGTGCGCTTCAGGACCGGGTCCTTCACGTCCATCCAGGTGTCCACCTGACCCTGGCCGATATCTCTATCGGCTGGACCGACGCAGGCAATCAGGATGGCGGAGGCGTGCTTAACGAGGGAAGCCTCTCGCTGATGAATAGCTCCATCCAGTTTGGCAACGCCGGTCGCGCCGGCGGCGTCATGAACCTGGGGGAGCTATCCCTTGCCCGATCCATCGTCGGCTATAACACGGCCTCCGATGGGGGTGGCGGCATCTATAACGAAGGCACGGTGACGATCGACCGCAGCACGATCGACAACAATGAAGTCGCCAACGGCCCTGGCGGTGGGATTGAGAACCATGGGACGCTCGTGATCCGCAACTCGACCGTGTCCCAGAACCGCGCCGCCTCGCTGGCTGGGGCTATCTACAATGGGGACCATGCTTTGGCCCGTTTGAACAACACCGCCGTCAATGTGAACCAGATTACGACAACCGGGTCGTGGGGTTCATCGACCGGTGGCATCTACAACGAACCTTCGGGCTCGGTCGAGATTGGCAACTCGATCGTGGCGCAAAACGTAGCCCGTGATGCCTATAGAAATCTGCTCGAAGCCTCGTGCATGGGCACCATCGAGTCAGCCGGCTACAACCTGATTGGGACCGACGAGGGCTGCTCACTCACCGGTGACCTGACGGGGAACCTGATCGGCCTTGACCCGCGCCTGCCCGATCTGCCGATCCTCGACCCGGACAATACCTGGGGCTATCCACCTCTCCCCGATAGCCCGGCGATCGATGCCGGCAACCCGGCGCCACCCGGCTCGGGGGGTGGGGCCTGCGAACCTCAGGATCAGCGGGGGTTGGCCCGCCCGCAGGGCGCCGCCTGCGACATCGGCGCCTACGAGTTCGAGGCCCCGACTCCGACCCCCACGCCCACGGGAACATCGACGCTTACCCCCACGCCGACACAGACCCCCACGCCCACTGCGACCTCAACCCCAGCGCCCCCTGCCTCTCCGGCTGAGGGTATCAAGGCGATGCAGGGCGCCATCCGGGACTACGTCACCCAAGGGGAGATTGACCCCCGGGCCGAGATCAGCATGATGAGCAAGCTGGGCGCTGCCCTGAAATCCCTGCAGAAGGGGAAAGGGGCGGCTGCCGTCCATCAACTGGAGGCATTCATCAACTACGTCGGGGCCCAGCGCGGCAAGAAAGTGTCGCAGCCGGCGGCGGACGATCTCACCGCCCGCGCGCAGGCGGTCATCGACCAGATCGAGGCCAGCGCCCCATCGCTTCCTCGCAACATGTTCAATCTGATCTCCACCTGCAGGCTTGCGGTAGACACGGGACAGATGAGTGTTCGCAACCTTAGCGGCGCACCTCAAGCCTTCCAGCTCTGGCGCGCCGACGGGGCCTTCATCATCGAGGAGATTGCCCCTGCCGGCGATTCCTTGTGGCCGGTTCCGTCGACGCGACCGACGGATACCTTCCACCTGCGCATCGCCGGCCATGAGTTCGTCAAGGCAATGGGGAAGAAACCCCTTTGCAGACCCTAGCCGAGGCCGATCCACAGCCCGGCCTGACGGCCGGGCCGCGGGGCGGTGCTTCTCTCACGCACGATGGAACTCGGCTCGCCGCCACTGAAGGCTCCTGACGGAAGAGCCGGACGAGCTGTCGGGCGCCAACCCAGGGAGCAACCTTCGCCACGCCGAGCTGATTACCGGGATTGGCATGTAGGCGAGAGGTGAGTTGCCTGTAGAGCGCCGGAAGCAATCCCTCACTTCTGGAAGAACAAGTATCCCGCCAACCCCACCAAGATCACGGCGAAGATGCGGCGGAAGTCCGAGGTCGAGACGCCCTCCAGCAGGCGCGCCCCGATCTGGGCGCCGACGATCCCGCCAATCCCGAGCAGCGCCCCGACGCGGTAGTCAACGTTGGCCAGCTTGTTGTGGGCAATCAAGGCCGAGATCGAGATGATCAAGATCGCCAGGAACGAAGTGCCCACCGCTTTCTGGGCCGTGTAGCCCATCAGGAGCAGCAGGGGCACCATCAGGAATCCGCCGCCCAACCCGGCAAACGAGGCGCCGATGCCGACGACGACCCCGGCGAGCACCAACCACAAGTATCTCCAGTCCACAGATGCGCTCCTTGTCGGGCCGGCGACGCCGCCGGCACGGATTTCCTTGGACTGCCACCCCCGCTGAGTGCCCGGAGCGGCCCAGTTGCCCGGATCACTGTAGACCACACCCGCCCGCAAGGCAACCCCAACCCTCCGCCGCCGCTTGTGGGATCCCTCAAGCGGAAGTAGCCTCGCGGTTCATCCATGGAGGCCCCCACAGATGCGCTACGATTTCGACCGCGAGATCGACCGCCAGGGCACTGACGCCACCAAGTGGGAGTTCATCCAGCGCGAGGACACTCCGCTGCATCTGGAGCGAACCGATCGCTTCTACGGCGAAGGCCGCACGCTGCCGATGTGGGTGGCGGACATGGACTTCCCCTGCCCGCAGCCGGTGATCGAGGCGCTGGCCGGGCGCGTCGCCCGCGGCGTCTACGGATATACCTCACCCTCCGAGGCCTACTTCCAGTCGGTCATCGATTGGATGAAGCGTCGGCAGGGTTGGGAACCCTCGGCCGAGTCGATCTGCATCTCCCCGGGCGTGGTGCCGGCGTTGTGCATGCTGATCCAGACATTCACGCGGCCCGGCGAGGGCGTATTGATCCAGCCGCCGGTGTACTACCCGTTCGCCGCCGCCATCGAGCGCAATGGCGCCCAGGTCGTGCGCAATCCATTGATTCTGGAGGACGACCGCTCTCGGATGGACTTCGCCGACCTGGAGCGCAAGGCGTCCCACCCGCAGGTCAGGCTTGCGATTCTGTGCAGTCCACACAACCCGGTCGGCCGGGCGTGGGAACTGGATGAGTTGTGCCACTTCGCCGAGATCTGCCGGGCGAATGACGTGCTGATCATCTCGGACGAGATCCACGGCGACCTGATCTATCCCGGGCACACGTTCACTCCCTTCGCTGCCCTCGGCGGGGCGCTGGCCGATCAGGCGGTGGTCTGCACTGCACCGAGCAAGACCTTCAACCTGGCCGGCCTGCACATCTCCAACATTATCGTGCCGGATCCCGGACTGCGGCAGCAATTCCAAGGCACGCTGCTTAAGAATGGGCTGACCGGCGTCAACCCCTTCAGCCTGGTCGCCGTGCGGGCGGCCTACGAGCAGGGCGAGGACTGGCTGGGCCAGGTCCTTGACTATCTGGACGGCAACCTCATCACGCTGCGCCAGTACCTCGCTCAGAAGATGCCGCAGATCACGTTGATCGAACCCGAGGGGACGTACCTGGCCTGGCTCGACTGTCGCCGCCTCGGCCTCAGCCGGCAGGAGCTGCATGACCTGATGCTCAACCGCGCCCGGGTCTATCTCGATGAGGGTCACATTTTCGGCGAGCAGGGCGAAGGATTCCAGCGCATGAACATCGCCTGTCCGCGCCCGCTCCTCCCCGAGGCGCTCGACCGCCTCCGAAAGGCCGTGGACATCCTCTGACACGACGACGACCGGGCCGTCAGTCGCCTTGCGGGCGGCCGCCGGCTTCGATGCAACCTGCAGGCCATCTTCCTACAGTCCTGCGCCCGGGATCGCCTGGAGCCTGTTCGTTAGCTGGGTAGCTGTCCAGCTCAGCCCCCGCCGTGCCTTCTCCACCTGGCTCCACGTGGGAGGCGAGCCCGGGGTGCACGGTCAACCGGGCAAAGAAAGAGCGGCGGGAGGCTTGCTCCCGCCACCCTCAACTGGTCGAACTTCGCAGAGCCAAGATGCCCCCCATGGGCACACCGCGCGTCGGCGATCAGCTATCCGCCCTCGCGCCGGGGTTCCACCTCGGCCAGCACGGCCAGGTCCTTCTTCAGGTTGCGCGATCGCACGTACAGGCTGAGGACATACAGCCCGATGGCCCCGAAGATCAAGGCGAAACCGATCAGCATATAGCTGGTCGTGTCCGCCGGAGCAGTCTGAAGCAACATCCCAATCTCCTCTCAGGCAGGCTCAGCCGGCGAGCAGGCGGACCTTCTCCTGCTCGACGCGGTCAGCCAGGTGTTGCAACCGGATGCGGTGCCAGAGCAGCGTGGCATAGATGAAGGTGAACGTGACCAGGCTGAACATGAACGCCTGGAACATCTTGGCGGTCATGTCGAAGGTTCCCTCAGCACCAGGGTCGTTGCTGCCGATGACCACCGGGTGAATGGTGCGGAAGATACGAATCGACAGGAAGGTCAGCGGAACGCTGAGGAACCCGATGATGGCGTACACCGCCCCGAAGCGCGCTCGTCGATCGGGGTCATCGATCCCCTGGCGCAGCATCAGATACGCAACATAGACCAATTCCATCACCGTCGCCGTCACCAGTCGCGGATCCCAGGTCCACCAGGTGTTCCAGATCGGGCGGGCCCACACGGAGCCAGTGACGATGTTGATCAGGGTGAAGACAACGCCGATCTCGATCGAAGCCAGCCCGACCGTGTCCCAGCGCCGCTGTTTGGTGATCAGGTAGGCAATCCCGACGATCACCGCCACCAGGAAGGCCAGCGCCCCGACCCAGCCGGCTGCGACGTGGAAGTAGAACACGCGCTGCACATCCCCCATCACCGCCTCGCGCGGGGCATAGACCAGTACAGCATAGCTGGCCAGCGCAAACAGCCCGACCGTGATCCAGGTCAGGATCTTCAATCCCCTGGGTGTCGCGTCCATCCCATCTCCTCCTTCGCTTCCCAAGCGGGGGCCTGCGCGGCCCGGGTCACTCTTCCACCACGAAGTCAAACAGCATGAATGCCGCCGCGGTGAACACCACGTCGTAAACGATGAGCAGGTTCAACCACGGCCAAATATCCGCCATCTCCAGCCCTTGCAGGAAGCCATTGGTCGCCTTGATCGCCGCCACCAGCACCGGCAGCACGACCGGGAAGAGCAGGATCGGCAGCAGGATATCGCGCGTGCGCGCCTGGACGGCCATCGAGGCCAGCAGCGTTCCGACCACGATGTAGCCCAGGCACCCCAGCACGATCACCGCCAGCAGGCCGGGTACCAAGAGGTTGGTGTTGTAGAGCAGGCTGTAGAGCGGGACGACCACGCCAGCCACGATGAGCAAGAAGATCAGATTGGCGGCGGTCTTGCCAAAGTAGATGGCGCTGCGGTCGACCGGCGCCAGCAGCAACCCGTCCAGGCACCCGCGGTCCTTCTCCACGGCCATCGAGCGATTCAACCCGAGCGTGCCGGCGAAGGTGAAGGTCACCCACAGCACGCCGGAGGTGATCGTCGCCCGGCTGCGCACGTCCAGCTCGAGGGCGAAGTTGAAGATCAGCACCACCAGCAAGGCGAAGACCAGCATCGCCCCCAGCAGCTCGCGGCTGCGCAGTTCGGCCGCCAGATCCTTCCAGATCACGGCGCCGATGGCGCGCAGGTAGCCGCCCAGTCGTCGCCGGCGCCGTGCCGCACGCTCAGCCATGCGTCACCTGCTGATAGAGCGCCGCCAGTTCCCCGGGCTGCATCGAACCGGGGTCAAGCGATCGGGCGATCACGCCCCGCGACAGAATGTCCAGCCGCGTGGCCAGCGACGCCGAACGCAGCAGATCGTGCGAGGTCATGACCACCGTCCGCCCGCGCCCGGCGACCTGGCGCAGCAGGCCATCCAGCATCTGCGCCGCCTCCTGGTCAAGCCCGGTGTACGGTTCGTCGAACAGCAGCACCTCAGGGTCATGCAGCATTGCCCGGCCGATCGCCAGCCGCTGCTGCATGCCCCGCGAGAACTCGCGCACCAGGTCGCGTCGACGTTGGCGCAGCCCGACCAGCTCGAGCGCTTCGGCAACCCGGCGCTCGACCCCCTCCAGGTCGTACATGCGGCTGTAGAAGCGCAGGTTCTCTTCGGCGGTCAGGTCACCGTACAGGAGCGGCAGATGGGAGACGACCCCGAGCTTGCCGCGTACCGCGGCGGCTTCCCCCGGCAACGTGTGACCGGCAATGCGCACCAGGCCAGCGTTCGGCCGGGCCAGCGAGGACAGGATGCGCAGCAGCGTGGTCTTGCCTGCCCCGTTGGGACCGAGCAGGGCCAGGAACTCGCCGGGCTCCACCAGCAGCTCCAACCCGCGCAGCACCGGCTTCAAGCCAAAGCTCTTGACCAGCTTGCGGACTTCGATCATCCGGCCACGCCGCCGTCTTGCGATGAGGCAGCCAGCAGCGACCGCTTGAGCGCATCCCGCCGCTCGCGGTATTCGGCTTCCGGCACGCGGCCGGCTTCGAAGTCATCATCCAGCCGGGCGATGGCGCGCAGCAACCCCTCACGCTCTGAGCTCTCCGTCGGGAGGGATTCGTCCGGCTCGGATGGTTCGCGCTTTGGGCGGAACCACAGCAGCCCAGCCGCAATCAGCGCCACGCCGACCGCCGCCAGGCCGATGGCAATGCCAAGGTTGGGTGGCAATGATCCCGTCGCCGAAGAGGCAGCCGGCCGACCGCTGAGCGTCACGCTCACCGCGTCGCCCGCCGCGACCGGCCCCAAGCCATAGGTTCGGATCACGCCGGTGCTGATCTCGCGTTCGCCCATGTCCTGCAGCCCTTCGGCCTGCATCTTCGGGCCGGGCTCAGGCGATAGCAGCACCACCGCCCGCACCGGGTAATCCACCGGCTGTTCAAAGTCCAGCCGACGTTCGTAGGGCAGGCTGTAGCTGAACACGAGTTCGCCGGATCCCTGCCCCGGCGCCACTGGCTCCATGTCGGCGAACCCCGTCGCGTTGAGCCGGAACCGCTGGCCAACCAGACCGTCCTCGAATTGTAGATCGGTGGCGCCCTCCGGCAGCGTGACGGCGATCCCCTCCGCCGGGGCGATCGTCTGATCACCCTGGTTGGTCAGGATCCATAGTTCGATCACGCGCACCGCGCCGTCGATCGAGAAGTCGAACAGCGTGTGCAGGCGTTCGATTGCCAGATCCTGCGTACGCTCCGTCGCATCGTAGATCGTGACCGGCAGATCCAGGCTCGATTGCGCCGGCAGCAGATGGGCGACTTCCGAAGCGTAGCTCAGCCCCTGGTGCTCGACGATCACAAAGTACAGCCGCCCGGGGACGATCTCGACGTCCTCGAAAGCAAAGGCCCCGGAGGCGTCGAGCCGCGTCTGGTCGGAGACGACTTCGACGTCACCATCGAAGCCCTTCAGCGTCACTTCCAATCCTTGCGGGGACGTGCCTGAGCTCGTGGCGTTGCTCACGCTTCCCTGGATCACCGCCGCAACCGGCAAGGCCGACTCGGTCGTGGCCTCGCTCGCCGCAGGCGTCCCGTTGCCCAGCATCGGCGCGGCAGACGGACTGCTGCCGAGAGTCGGTTCGGCGCTTACCGCCAGCGAAGTCGCCGTTGGCTGGGGTGGCGCGGTGGGCGCCATAGCGGCAGCAGGCTTGCTGAAGGTCAGGCTGCGCACGAAGGCAGCCACGGCCAGCTGCTCGCCCTCGCTGAGCGCGCCGGCAAAGGGCGGCATCTGGCCGCGCCCCTGCTGAATCAGCTCCCTCGTCGCAGATAGCGAGCGCTCGGCAAGCTGGGCCGGCGCGGTCAGTGCCGGACCGACCGCGCTGCCTTGCCCGCCATCCCCATGGCAGGCAGCGCACGTCTCCTGGTAGATCGCTGACCCATCACTGAGCGCTTGCTGCGGAGATCCCAGAGTGAGTGCGTAGGCGACGACGTCCCAGCGCTGTTGATCGCTCAGGCTGACGAACGGCGGCATGAAGCGCTCGATGCGCCCGCGCGTGACGACGTCGTACCACATGGCGCCGGTCGCCGCCTGCGAGACCTCGGGCGCGCCGAGCGCCGTGGGCGGGATGGAGAGCGCGGCCGCCTGCGGCCCGTCCCCGAGGCCCGTCGGACCGTGGCACGGCGCGCAGCGTTCAGCGTACAGCGCCGCTCCCGCCGCAATGTCCGGCGCGGTCGCCGGTGGATTGAACGGCTGTCCCGACTCGGGGACGACCGGCGCGATCGCCGGCTGTGCGGCCTGGGCGGTGGCGAGGCCGGGCGGGGGAGTAATATCCCCTGCCAGGGAGCATCCGGCCGTCAGCGCGGCCGCCAGCAGCAAGGCGGTCCAGCGTCCCGCGCTCATGCCGATGCCTCCGCTGCGACGGGCGTGCCACAGCGAATGCAGAACCGGTCGCCCGACTGCAGCGAGTTGCCGCACTTGGCGCAGTAGCCGGCAGGGCCGGCACCGGATGCACGACGCTTGGCAATCTCGCGCTCGAGGGCGTCCTCGGCCGTCGGTGGAGCCGTCCTGGCCGGCAGGCGTTGGTCGATCCGGCGGAGAACGTCCGCGCCGCGTGCCACCAACGGGGCGCGCTGCACCTGGTAGTCCTCCGGTGCGATCTTGCCCATCGCCTGGTCCATCTCCAGGTCCTGCAACAGCTGCAGGATGCGGTCGCGCTCGGCCTGCAGGGCCGAAAGCTCCCGGTCAGACTCGCTCACCGGCTGCGCCTGGCGTTCGACCAGCGGGCGGGCGACGTACGCTCCCACCAACACCAGGATTGCCAGGCCGATCAGCAGGCCTCCGATCTCCATGTTCCACTCCATCCAGCAGGCGTCGCCGACGCCGGGCTAGCCGCCCGCCGAACCGGCAGCGCGGGCAGTCTCGATTTGCCGCACGATTTCATCGAGCGATTGGTAGGGGCCGATCTTGATCACCACCAGCCGCCCGTCGGGACCGATGAGATAGGTCTCCGGCACCCCGCGGATGCGGAAGGCCTGCGAGATGCGTGTCCCAAGGTCCGGCCCGTTCGGATAGGTGATGCCGAACTTCTCCAGGTAGGCCATCGCCTCACGATCGGTGTCGACATAGTCGACGCCGAGGAAGGCAACCCCCTGGTCCTTGTACAACTGGTAGGCCTGCTCGAGCTCGGCGGCTTCCTGCTCACACGGCTTGCACCACGAAGCCCAGAAATTGACCACCACCACCTGGCCGCGCAGGTCACGGATGTCGACCGTCTCGCCGGCGAAGGTCGTCAGGCTGAAGTCGGGAACGGTGGCGCCGATACCCACCGGCCCTTGCTGGGTGCGGACCAGACCCAACCCGAGGACCGCCAGCAGGCCGAGCAGCAACGCCCAGACGAGAATGACGCCCCACCGTCGGGGGCGCGCCGCCGGTTGCTCGGCTTCGGCCGGGTCAGGCGGCTTCTCAACCATGATCGCCTCGCGATCGAACACAGCTCATGTGCGCTCCCGCAGCTCGCGCTCGAGCTGCTCAACGTAGAGATCATCACTGGTTGCCGGGCTCACGGGCGGCGCGCTGGCAGTCCCCGGCGAACGCCAGGCGCGCACCGCGCGAAGCAGCAGATAGGCCCCCCCGGCGAAGGCCAGCGGCGGGAGGAGATACACCAGCCAGTTCAACCCGGTCGCCGGCGGCGTGGCCAGGACGCGCGCCCCGTACTGATCGACGAAGTACTGTTGGATCTGCGCCTCGGTCCACCCGGCGCCGAGCTTCTCGCGGATCGTGTCGCGCCACTGCTGGCAGGCCTGCGTCGGGCAGACGTCCAACGGGACGTTTTCGCACACCGGGCAGTAGAGCTGTTTGGCGATGGCGTTGACCTGGTCGTCGGTCGGCACTTCTTGCTGAGCTGCCGCCACCGACGCCACGGCCAGCGCCAGCAACCCCACGCCCATCATCGTCAGCAGACCACGCCGCATGCTCGCCTCCCCTAGGCCTCGACCACCGCCGCGCGGGTTGGCGCCCGGCGCCGCTCCCGCCCGGGCTCGCGCTCTGGCCAGGCCGCCACCAGCGTGCCGAAGATGAACACCAGCCCGCCCAGCCAGACGTAGTTCACCAGCGGGTTGTGGTAGATCTTGAAGGTCGCCCCTTGCTGGGCGATCTGCTCCCAGTCGACGAGCAGCACGTACAGGTCATCTTCCAGCGACGAGCGCACGCCGGGGATGGTCATCGATTGCTGCGCAGCGTAATAGAAGTCTCGCCGCGGGTACAGCTCACCCAGCGGCCGGCCGTCACGATATACGGACACCACCGCCCGCGCCACGTTGCGATCGCGTTCGTTGGGATCGTCGAACTGTGTCAGCCCGTCGTATGTGACGACATAGCGTCCCAGGGTGAGCTGCTCGCCGACTGCCAGCTGGCCCTGAGTCTCAGTCTGGAAGATCTCGATCCCGATGATGCCGATTGCCATCAGCACCACGCCGATGTGGATGATGTAACCGCCGTAGCGCCGTCGGTTGCGCGCGGCCAGCCGGCCGAGGGCGACGAAGAAGTTCTCCCCATGACGCTGGTGGCGCGCCCTCGCGCCGCGCCAGAACTCGTACACCGTCACCGCCAGCACCAGGCCACCAAGCCAGCCGGCGAGCAGAGCCGCCGGATTGCGCATGCCACCCATCAGCAGCGCCGCCAGCACCAGCAGCGAGGCGGCCGCCGGCTTCCACAGCGCCGTCCCCAGGCGCTGCCAAGAGGCGCGACCGTAGACCGAGAGCGGGGCCACCCCCATCAACAGCAACAGCATCCCCCACAGCGGAC
This sequence comes from Anaerolineales bacterium, assembly GCA_041302385.1. Classification (GTDB taxonomy): domain Bacteria; phylum Chloroflexota; class Anaerolineae; order Anaerolineales; family E44-bin32; genus PFL42. The sequence goes on from JBFYRF010000121.1 coordinate 12,800, forward strand.
CCGTGGCGCGCTCGTAGAAAGGTGGGCCGACAGTCACCTTCTGCCCGGTGAACAGCTCGGAGATCAGCGGGAACAGGATCCCCCACAGACAGACGATGTAGATCCCCATGAAGATCAGATTCTGCAGCAGGAACAGCGCCTCGCGCGAGAACATCGAGTCCAGCCGGTTCTCACTGCGCAGCCCGTCCCAGCGCGAGATCAGCAGACCGAGGGAGGCCGCGAAGGTGAGGCCGATGAAGGCGAAGAACATCGGCCCGATGGCCGACTGGGCGAAGGCATGCACCGAGGAGAACACGCCCGAGCGCGTCAGGAAGGTCGCCAGGATCACGCTCGAGTAGGTCAGGATGATCAGCACCATGTTCCATTGCTTGAGCATCCCGCGCTTCTCCTGGACGATCACCGAGTGCAGGAACGGCGTGCCGACCAGCCACGGCAGCAGCGCCGCCACTTCTACCGGATCCCAACCCCAGTAGCCTCCCCAGCCGAGCACGTCGTACGCCCAGCGCATCCCGAGGATCAGCCCCAGCGAAAGGAACAGCCAGGCGAACAGCGTCCAGCGCCGCGTGATGCGAATCCAGCGGTCGTCCGAGCGCCGGGTGACCAGGGCGGCGATGGCGAAGGCAAAGGGGATGACAAACGCCACGAAGCCCAGATACAGCATCGGCGGGTGGATGATCATGCCCGGGTGGCGCAGCAACGGGTTCAGCCCATTGCCATCGAACGGGACCAGCGGAGCCGTGCCGCGCGGTTGAAACAGCGCCGTGACCTGCTGGCCGCCGGCGGTTTGCCACAGGCGCAGGAACGGATTCTCGAAGAAGACCACCAGGCTGAGGAAGAATGCCAGGGTGCCCATCGTCACCAGGATCACCCAGGGCAGCAGTTCACGGTCGCGGTCCCAGCGGCGGGCAGAGGCGGCTGTGGCGAAGGCGGCCATCAGCCACGACCAGAACAGCAGCGAACCCGCCTGGCCGCCCCAGAGTGCCGTTACCTTGAGATAGTTGGGCATCGAGCGGCTGGTGACCGAGGCGACGTACTCGACCTGGAAGCTTCCGCTGACCAACAGGTAGATCAGCACCAGGCTGGCCGCCGTCAGCATCGGAAAGGTCAGCAGCATGGCGCGGCGTCCAGACTCTACGAGCGCCGGCCGGCCGCGCCAACCACCGTAGCCCGCGGCAGCCGCGCCGTACAGCGCCAGCCCGAACGACAGCAACAAGATGAAGTAGCCAACCTGCGCAATCACAACGCGAGCCTCCTCATTCCCTGGCCGCTCCCCTCCTGGGGCTTCCCCTGGCGCGGCAAGCCGCCTTCAACTCGGCGGCTTCGGCCTCCACGATCAGGACTTGGCTGCGCCGGTGTGATGCAACGGGCGCATCCGGCCGGTCAGCCCTGCTCGGCCTGCAGCGGGACCTCTTCCTCATAGCGCGTGGGGCACTTGAGCAGGAGTTCGTCGGCGTAGAAGATCCCATCTTCGCCGAGGCGGCCGGTGACGATGGCCTGCGCTTCGTGGCGCAGCAGATCCGGCTTCGGCCCGACGTACACGACCTGCAGCCGGCGTGCCGCCGGATCACTGACCGCCTGGTGCAGAACCGCCGCCAGTCCGCCACCTGCCTCGATCACATCCAGATCCCCCGGGACATGGGCGATGGTGAAGCCGAGGGTCAGCGTCGCGGGATCGTAGGTGATCGAGTCACCATCGACCGCTCCGGCCAGCTTGAGATCACGGCCCTGAACCGCCTCGCTCTTCTGCGCCAGTTCATCGACGGTCATGTAGTACTGGGCGGCGGCCTGCGTCGACGAGGCGATCAGGTACACCACTGCGGCGACGATCAGCAGGCCGCCGATCAGGAACTTGACCTTTCCGCCCGAGCCCGAACGCTGAGCCGGCTGAGTCTCTTGCGCCATCCACGATCCTCCCGTAGACAACTTCTCGGGGCAGGCTTACCCGCACCAAGGATGTCCATTTTATCATTGACCGAGACGGCACTGGCCAACGGGCGCATCATGCCACATGTAGCTTAATGCTCAATGAGACAGGGCTGGCCGGTGCCCATCGGGGCGGCGCCACCCAGCCAAATCGACGGGTGATGAACGTCATTCCCCCGGTGGACGGTTCCCACTGACCATCATGGCCGTAGTCCTCCAGAATCGTCTGTGGGGCATTCTACCCACGCGGCATGGGTGCCCTGGATCCGCCCTGCCGCGCCCGGATTGCAGCTGCCCGCCTGGACATCGATCGGGCTCCAGGTGGGATGGGAGTGACCGATGCACCGACCTGCTGTTGCCCGCCGCCTGCGACGCCCGGCAGCCGTGTTTCTAGCCTTGTTCCTTGGTTTCCTCTTCCTCGGCGCGGCGGCCGGCCTGAGCGGCACCACCGCCTTCGCCCAGGAGGGAACGCCCGCCGCTCCGGCGGACGCGGCGCAGGCCACACCATCACCTGCCGAGGCGACCTACGCCGGCCCCGATTTCTGCGCCAACTGCCACGGTGAGATCCACACCGAATGGGAGACGACACGCCATGCCCAGGCCTTCTCCTCGCCCATCTTCCAGCAGAATTGGGAGGAACTGGGAAGCGAGTTTGCCTGCCTGGAATGCCACACCACCGGCTATGACGCCAAGAGCAGCTCGTACGCCGCCGAAGGCGTGACCTGCGAGTCGTGCCATGGCCCATTCGTGCTCGGTCATCCAGAGAAACCGATGCCCTTCAACCCCGATGCCGAGCTCTGCGCCGCTTGCCACACCACCACTACCCATGAGTGGATGGCCAGCCCGCATGGCGCAGCCGGTGTCGACTGCCAGTCCTGCCATAACCCGCACTCCCAGACCCCGAAGGCCGAGAGTGTGTCGGCGCTGTGCAGCAACTGCCATAGCGACCCCGGCCAGGGCTTTGCCCACAGCACCCACGCCAACTCCGGCTTGGAGTGCAGCAACTGCCACATGTACACTGCGCCCACCGACGCCCCGGCGATCGGCGGGTTGGTCCCCACCGGTCACACCTTCACCGTCGGCTCTGAGGCCTGCATCAACTGCCATCAGGACACGGTCCACACGCGCGACACGCTCGTCGCCCTGACCGGCGGCGCGGCTGCACCAGCGGCTAAGACCCCGGCCGAGCTCGAAGCAGAGATTACCAACCTCGAGGCGCAGAACCAGCAGCTGGAGGCCAGCACAACCTCCAATCTATACGCCGGGTTGGTCCAGGGCGCCATCATCGGCCTGGTGATTGGAGGAACGGGCGCCTGGATTGTCAGCAAACGCCTGAAGGTCGTCGAGATCGAGGAAGAGAGTGAGCCCAATGCCTGAGAAACAGAAGGGCAGCAAGAAGAAGACCCGGGTCAAGCTGGAGCTGACCCGCCGCGATGTATTGACGCTGGCGGGCACGACGGCTGGCGCGGTGGTCTTTGCCACCGCCGTGACCACCGGCCCGCTCACGCCCTTCGCCAACCTCAAGCAGAGCCAACTGGAAGGCACGCAGGGCGAGGGAGAAGGCTCGACTGGCCGGCATCACTGGGGCATGCTGATCAACCTCGACACGTGCATCGGCTGCGAGTATTGTCAACGCGCCTGCTCGGCCACCAACGACGTCGCGCCGGATATGGCCTGGAACACCGTTGTCCCCAGCGTGTCCTCGACCGGCCGCCGCTTCTACACCACCCGCCCGTGCCTGCACTGCCAGGAAGCCCCCTGCGTCGAGGTCTGCCCGGTGCACGCCACCTATGTGCGCCCGGACGGCATTGTCATCATGGACTACGACCGCTGCATCGGCTGCCGCTACTGCCAGGTGGCCTGCCCGTACGCTGCGCGGGTGTTCAACTGGGAGGCGCGCCAGGACGAGAACCTCTTCGTCCCGACCTGGGGAAACCCGGAGATCGAACGGCGGCCGCGGGGCGTGGTCGAGAAGTGCACCTTCTGCGTCCACCGCATCGACGATGGGCTGGCCAACGGCCTGACGCCGGGCGTTAACCCGGGAGCCACGCCGGCCTGCGTCAACGTCTGCCCGGTTGGGGCACGCGTCTTCGGCGACCTGGATGATCCCCAGAGTCCGGTCTCGCGCGCCATCGCCGCCAACCCGACCTTCCGCTTGCGCGATGAACTCGGCACCCAGGCCAGCGTGTACTACGTTCCGCCGAAGGAGGGGCTGTAACCCATGGCCGCCATTCCCGCCGCCTCGGAACGCCGCCCACTGATCACCCCTGGCTTCCTCGGTTGGCTGGCCTTCGTCGGCCTGCTGATCCTGATCGGCCTGGTGGCCGCCTTCATCGTGTTCTCTCAGGGCCTGGTCGTCACCAATTTGACCAACATCGTGCCCTGGGGGCTGTGGATCACCATCGACCTGTCGGCCATCGCCCTGGGGGCCGGCGCCTTCACCCTGTCGGCCGTTGTCTACCTGCTGGGAGTCAGCCGCTTCCGACCAATGATCCGCCTGGCGGTGTACCTTGGATTTGTCGGCTACACCACCGCCCTGCTCACCCTGGTGATGGATATCGGCCGCCCGGATCGCTTCTGGCACCCGTGGGCCTTCTGGAACGTGCACTCCGTGCTGTGGGAGATCACCTGGTGCATCACGCTCTACCTGATCATCCTGGTCATCGAGTTCCTGCCGGTGCTCGCCGACTCGCGCTACTTCCGCAAGTACAAGACCTTCGGCCGCGTGGCCCACACCGTCCATCGCGCCGCCCCGGCCCTGGCCGTCATCGGATTGGGGATCTCGCTCCTGCACCAGTCGTCGCTCGGCGCCACCTACGGCATCCTTAAGGCCAGACCGATCTGGTTCAAGCCCAGCATGCCGATCATGTTCATCATCTCAGCCGTCTCCGTTGGACCGGCCGTCAGCATGGCGGCCGCCATCGTCCTGGCCTGGACCCTCAAGCGCAAGACGGTCTCGATGGATGTCTTGCGCACGATCGCTCGCTTCTCCGGGCTGGGTCTGTTGCTCTATGCCTACATCAAGTTCTGGGACCTGGCGGTGGTCACCTACTACGGCGCCACACCTCTCGCCCAGGAGACCTTCCGCACGCTGGGGGAGTTCACGCCGTACACCTTCGGCTTCTGGGTGGGTGAGATCCTGCTGGGGATCGTTGTTCCCGTGGTGATTTTCCTGACCCCGCGCTTCAATCGCCGGCCGGGATGGCTGGTCCTCGGCGCAGCCCTCGCCGCGCTGGGGATCGTGGTCAACCGCTGGAACGTGACCGTCTCCGGCCTGGTCGTGCCGCTGGTCTACAACCCCGGCGCACCCATCCTTCTTGCCCCCAGCCCGTACCAGCCGGCGCTGATCGAGTGGGCGATTGTGCTCGGGGTGATCGGCTACGCCCTGCTGATGTTCACGCTCGGCGGCAAGTTCCTGCCGCTTTTCGGCGAGTCCGCACAGGACGACCTGGCCAGCCGCCACTCGTAGGACGCCTCCCCCGGCAGTTCCGCCCTCGGGGTGACAGCCTCAACTGCCTGTCATCCCGAGGCCGCTCGTCGGCCAAGCGAACCGTTTCTCCCTACGCTCCCCAATTGGCAACCACAAGCAGATCCCTCGCTTCGCTCGGGATGACATCGCGGGGTACCTCTCATCCCGAGGCCGCACTTCGGCCGAGGGATCCGTCCGCCCCAACGGAACCCGTGAAATGGCGTACAATAAGGCTCAAATCGTCCAATTTGGAGCGCTGGGCTGATCGCCCGAGGTGTCGGCGGCCGGCCCGAGCGCCTGAGGAGACCCATGCGGAAAGCACTGCGCAACTTCTTCTTCCCACCTTCTGGCAGCCCGTGGTGGATCCGCGTGCTCCCCTACGCTATTCTCGGCGCCCTCACCCTGGTGGTCCTGGTCGGCGGCGTGTTCGCCTGGGACTACACCAACAGCCCTGAGTTCTGCGGCACCGTCTGCCACACCATGCCGCCGGAATACACCGCCTACCTGCTCTCCCCGCATGCGCAGGTGGATTGCGTCGAGTGCCACATCGGACGCGGGTTCTTTGCCACCCGGGTCTCGCGCAAGGCAGGTGACCTCGAGCACGTGATCGATACGACCTTCCACAACTACGAGTTCCCAATCCGCGCCCGCAAAATGCGCCCGGCCAGCGACACCTGCGAGAAGTGCCACTCGCCGCAGAAGTTCTCAGATGACAGCCTGCGCGAGGTGCAGCGCTTCGGCGTCGACGCCTACAACACGCCCACCAGCACCTACCTGGTGCTGAAGACCGGCGGCGGCAGCGAGCGTGAGGGGCTGGGGCGCGGCATCCATTGGCATATCGAGAACCCGGTGTACTACCTGCCCACAGATGAACTGGACCAGGAGATTCCCTACGTCAAGGTCGTCAACAGCGACGGCACCTCGACCGAATACATCGACCTCAATTCGAATGTCGATCCAAGCGCCATCAACCCGGATGACCTCAAGCAGATGGACTGCATCACCTGCCACAACCGCATCACCCATCTGATCATGACGCCGGAAGACACCGTGGATCAGCTGATGAGCCGCGGCTTGATCTCGCCCGGCATCCCGGACATCCGCGCCCGGGCGGTCGAGGTCTACGGCGGCGACTACCCCACGGTCGAGGCAGGTCAACAGGCCATCGCCGGTCTGAAGGAGTTCTATAAGCAGAACGATCCGGAGTTCGTCGCCCAGAACCCGGGCCTGGTGGACGCCGCCATTGTGGCGCTGCAAGACGCGTACGCCAAGAGCAACTTCCCCGAACAACTGGTGGACTACAAGACCCACCCGAACAACGTCGGCCACAAGGATGCTCCGGGCTGCTTCCGCTGTCACGACGGCAAGCACCTGAACGCCGAGCAGGAGCCCATCCGGCTGGAATGCAATCTGTGTCACTCGATCCCGATTGTCGCCGGTCCGCCGGACTTCCTGGCCAACATTGAGGTCAGCCGCGGGCTCGAGCCCTCATCGCACCTCGACCCGAGCTGGATCCAGCTCCACCGCGAGGTGTTCGATCCATCCTGCGTCAACTGTCACACGACAGGGGATCCGGGCGGCGTGAGCAACACCTCCTTCTGCTCGAACTCGGCCTGCCATGGCAACGTGTGGGAATACGCCGGGTTCGACGCCCCGGGCCTGCGCGAGATCGTGCTATCCAAGCTTCCGCCGGCGCCCACGCCCACGCCCCTGCCTGCAACCGCCAGCGTGACGTTTGAGACCGTGGTCGGTCCGCTCTTCGCTCAGCGCTGCGCCGCCTGTCACGGCGGCGCCAGCCCCATCGTTGGGCTGGATCTGAGCAGCTACGCCGGTGCCCTGCAGGGCAGATCCGAGGGGCCAGTCATCCTGCCTGGAGACTCCGCCGCCAGCCCGCTGGTCATCATTCAGAGCGGTCCGCAGAACCACTTCGGGCAACTGACGCCGGAGGAGCTTGAGTTGGTCAAAGGCTGGATCGACAACGGCGCGCCCGAAGGCTAGCCCAGGTCAACTTGCCCAGACAATTGCCCAGGCCGCCGGGTTCCTCCCGGCGGCTTTCTTCTTACCGCCCCCCGCACGGGGTTCCCGGCGCATGAACTTACTGATTGTGCAGAGATGCACATTGATGTATAGTGTGCAGAACCCATAGGCGCGTGGGGTGTTTAGCCTATCCCCGGCACATGGGTGTGCCCCGTCGCGATCGACCCTGGCGCGCCGGCGCAGGCAGTGACCGCAGGGGAATCGGGCAGCGGGACAGCCCGGGGATGCTCAGCCCCGGCGGTCCCGATGCAGCGGAAGGCGACGGCGCTTCAAGCCGGTTGTGGGAGCGCTCACCGGCTTGGACAGGCAGTCACCTCTCCGCCCCGGGAAGGAGGTCGGCCTCGAGGCATCGACGAGTGTGACGGGATCCTGTTCCACCAATCACAACTCTCACGGGTTGAGAGGAGAATGCATCGATGAGACGTACATCCCTACTGATCGGCTTGATCCTGGTAGGGGCAGCGCTGGTCCTGGTGGCCTGCGGCGGGGGGGCTCCCACGGAAGAGCCCGCTCCCGTCGAACCGACGGAAGCGCCGGTGCCTGAGCTCGTCGTGCCCTACGAAGAGGCCTGGGCCTCTTCGCCGCACGCCGACGCCTCGGCTGAGGCTTTCCGCCACTGGGACGAGGAAGATCCGGCAGAAGTGCCTGTCGAGTGCGCCAAGTGCCACTCGGAAGCGGGCTACCTGGATTTCCTCGGCGCCGATGGGAGCACGGCGGGTGTGGTTGATGCGCCGGCACCGGTCAACACCGTTGTCTCGTGTGTCGCCTGCCACAACGATGTCACCATCAGCAAGACCAGCGTTGTCTTCCCCTCCGGCGTCGAAGTCACTGGGATCGGTGACGAGTCGCGCTGTATGGAGTGCCACCAGGGTCGAGCCTCGACCGTCCAGGTGAACGAAGCCATCGAGGCTTCGGGCGTGGCCGATGAGGATACGGTGATGCCCGAGGCGGGTTTCATCAACATCCACTACTTCCCGGCCGGCGCCACCCTGTACGGCAAGATCGCCCAGGGCGGGTACCAGTACGACGGCAAGTCGTACGACGCCAATCTACGGCACGCCGGTGGGCTCAACACCTGCCAGAGCTGCCACGACACACACACGCTCGAGGTCAAGGTCGAGTCGTGCACCACCTGCCATGAGGGCGTCACCACCACGGATGACCTGAAGGACATCCGCATGGCCGGCTCGCTGGCCGACTACGATGGTGATGGCGACGTCGAGGAAGGCGTGTACTACGAGATGGACGGGCTGCGCACGCTGCTGCTCGGCGCCATCCAGGCTTACGGCACGGAAATCGCCGGATCGGCCATCGCCTACAGCCCCGGCGCCTACCCGTATTTCTTCATCGACACCAACGGCAACGGGGTGGTCGATGGTGAAGAGGGTGCCTTCCCGAACGCCTTCAAGGCCTGGACCCCGCGCCTGCAGAAGGCCGCCTACAACTACCAGATGTCAGTCAAGGATCCAGGCGCTTTCGCCCACGGCGGAAAGTACATCATGCAGCTGCTGTACGACTCGATCGAGTCGCTGAACGCAAAGATCGCGACCCCGGTCGATCTCAGCACGGCGCACCGCATCGATCCGGGTCACTTCGCCGGGTCGGAAGAAGCCTTCCGCCACTGGGATGAGGACGGCGAGGTGCCGGCCGGCTGCGTCAAGTGCCACAGCGCCGAAGGCCTGCCGCAATTCCTGGCCAACGGCGGAACGACGATCCTTTCCGGCACGACGCTGGCAACCACCGGGGTCGTGGCGCAGGAGCCGTCCAACGGCTTCGAGTGCAGCACCTGCCACAACGAGGCTGAATGGCCGGCACGCTACGCCGTGACCACGGTCCCGTTCCCCAGCGGCGCCAAGGTGACCTTCTCGACCGAGAAGGACGCCGACGGCAACCTGATCCCTGTGGACGCCAACCTGTGTATCGAATGCCACCAGGGGCGGGAGTCGACCAAGAGTGTCGACAACGCCATCGCCGCTTCCGGCGCCGGTGACAACGAGATCATGGGTGACGCCAACGGCAACGGCGTGATCGACGAAGGCGAACGTGCGGCCAGCTTCCGCAACCCGCACTACTTCGCCGCCGGCGCCACGCTGTTCGGTGACGAGGCCCAGGGCGCCTACCAGTACGCCGGCCAGACCTACGACGGCCGCAACGCCCATGTCCCCGGCTTCGACACCTGCAATGCCTGCCATGGCACCCACGAACTGGAACTCAAGCTCGAGGCCTGCACAACCTGCCATCCGGGCGCTGCCACTGCGCAGGACATCCGCATCTCGACAGTTGACTTCGACGGTGACGGCAACGCCACCGAGGGCATTGCTGGCGAGGAAGCCACGATGCTCGAGGCGCTGTATGCCGCCATTGTGAAGACCGCTGCCGACGCGGGCACCCCCCTCACCTATGACCCCTTCGCCTACCCCTACTTCTTCGGCGACACCAATGGCAACGGGGCCGTTGACGAGGGCGAGAAGGCCTTCGCCGCATGGACGCCTCGTCTGCTGCGGGCAGCCTACAACTACACGTGGTTCCAGAAGGACCCGGGCGCCTTCGCCCACAATCCTACGTACACCCTCCAGGTGCTGTATGACAGCCTGAAGGATGTCGGCGGGAATGTGGCGGGGATGACCAGGCCGGTACCACCAGCCGAGTGACGTGACGTCCACCAAGACGTCAGCCACTGCATGAATGAAATGGAACGGGGCATGGGCTTTGCCCATGCCCCGTTCCATTCTCCTCCCAGGCGGGTCGCCCCGCCAGCCTTCTTTCCCAACCATCCAACGCAGATCCATCGCGGGAGCACCCATGGGGTGATGCCATCCATCACATGTGCTGTTGTCCCCATCGGCCAATTGTGGCCCACGCCGGATTCCATTGTCCCGTCAACTCGGCTAGTGTATAGACAGTTGAATTGCATCAGGGGGGCGACATGTACCGGGTCACAATCGTAGCGGTGCTGGCAACTTTGGGTTTGACGATCCCGTTCCTCGTTCTGGGGATCCTGGGCGCTGCCTGGCTTACGCAGAATCTCAGCTGGTGGGCAACGGCACTGGCCTCCGCCACGCAGCTCAACTGGGCGGACCTGGCAATGGAAGGATGGTCTCGCTGGCCGGAAGCGTTGGGCATGGTGGTCGGCCAGGCATTGATCCTGCTGATCGTCTTGCTGGCGCGCGACCGGGCCTCGGTGCCGCGCGACGCCACCGAACGCAGTCGGCGCTGAGCCGACGTCCGCCTGCCGCTAGCAGAGCGGCGAAGTCCCTGCCCCCCGGTAAGTTGAACCGACGTGACCGGCAGCCTGCATAGGCTGCCGGTCCGCCAGTGCGACTCCCCACCACGGTCCGGTTGCCAGCCTTCTCTAGGGGGATGCTCCCCCTTGCCGCAAGCGGTCGATGAGCTTGCCCCCTCACCCCTCTCACCCCTGCCCGCTCCCCCAGCGGGGTGGCCACTCCCCCCTCACACCCTGCCCGCTCTCCCCAGCGGGATAGCCACTCCCCCCTCCCCGCTCCCCCAAGGCGGAGCGGGAGTCCGGGGCATTGCATCCCCCGAACCCCCGCACGCGGCGGAGAGCGGAGTCGTTCACCGCATCTTCGATCCGGCGCGCAATCCCCTCGAAGCGGCCTGACGCGATCAAGCACGAGCTTCAACCCACCGAAGCGACCTCGCGATCATGGGAGGAAGCCAAGCGCCCTGCTCTCTTTCGTCCCGCACTTGGCCCGGCGCTCGCGCGTCGGCAAGAGCCCACGCCCTTGATGCAAGCGGCGGATGAAGTGATCCATGCGACGGGCAAGTACCCCTCAACTCCTGCGTCGGGGCTCGGCGCCTCCCTCCGTTCCTGGCGCCGGCGGGTGTAGGCCGCGAGGGGCGAACCGGCACTTGCGCGGCGGTCCAAGCCCTCGGCCGCACTGAGCCATCAGCCGCCGCTTGGCAAGGTGGGGGGAAGGCCAGGGGGCCGGGGGGCGGGGGTGCAACTCCTGCCCCGGTCCCCTGGAGATGGCCACACATTCGGGAGGCCACCAACCGCTGGATTGAAGCCAGTCGGCGACAAGCGCGCGGCGGCGCGTGCCGGGGGAGTCAGGTCTGCTCCATCCACCGCTTGGCCACCCGTTGAGGCCAGCCGCACAGCGCTCGGGCGGCGGTTCGTGCCCTGGCAGTGGGTCTCCGTCATCCGCCGCTTGGCAAGGTGGGGGGAAGGGGGTCCAGGGGGCCGGGGGGGCGGGGGTCCAACTCCTGCCCCCAGGCCCCCTGGAGAAGATCGGACATTCAGGTTTATCGCCGGCGTGCAGCGTGACCCGGCACCCGATAGGTTAGGGCTGAATGATCCCCTTACGGATGGCGTACTTGACCAATTCGGAGCGCGAGTGCAGGTTCAGCTTGCGCATGATGTTCTCGCGGTGGCGCGAAACGGTCTTCGGGCTAATGCCGAGGCGATCGGCAATCTCAGGGTTGCTCTCCCCCTCGGCCAGCAGCGCCAGCACCTCCTGCTCTCGGTCGGTCAACCCGTCCAGCGCGCGCACACCGCGGCCTGAGCCCTCCGAAGTCAGGTAGTCTTTCACCAACAGCTTGGCCAGCGACGGGTACAGGTAGACCTCGCCGGAGGCAGCCGCCAGGATTGCCTGGATCAGTTCTTCCGGCGCGGCCCGCTTAGGGACATACCCAACCGCACCGGCTTCGAGCATCTTGAAGAAATACTCCTCGTCCTCGTGAATGGTCAGCGCCACGATTGCCGTCGCCGGGGAGCGCTGCTTCACCTGGCGCGCCACTTCAATGCCTGAGAGGTCCGGCAAACCGATGTCCAGAAGGACAATATCCGGCTGCAGGCGCTCGACGGCCTGTAGTGCTTCTGCCGCCGAGCCGGCTTCGCCCACGATCTGCATGTCCGACTCACCTTCCAGCAGCATACGCAGACCGGAGCGCACTACGGCGTGATCATCCACCAGCAGCAGGCGTGTCGGCATTGTCCACCTCGCGGATCGAGCTACGCGGAATGATAACCGTGACGCAGGTCCCTTTGCCCGGTGCGCTGTCGATGGCCAGCTGCCCCCCCAGCAGCACCGCCCGCTCCTGCATCCCCAGCAAGCCCCAAGGATGATGCTCCGCCTGGCGCACCCTTACCGGATCGAACCCCACGCCCCGATCGCAGACGGTCAGGCTGACGTAGTCCGGCAGCACCTGGACGTGGACAGTGGCACGGTTCGTCCGGGAATGCTTCACGACGTTGTTGAGCGCCTCCTGCGTGATGCGGAAGAGCGCCGTCGCCACCTCACCCGGCAGGTTCTCGTTTTCGCCACTGACCTCGATCGCCACCTCCATGCCCGTCCGGGCGCGCAGCTCACCGGCATACCAGCGCAGGGTCGCCGCCAGCCCCAGGTCATCGAGGTGCGACGGCCGCAGGTTGGCGATCAAGCGTTGCAGCTCGCGCAGGGAATGAGCCACCAGTTCTTCGATCTGTCTGAGTTGTCCACCGGCGCGCTGCGGATTGCGAGACAGCGCGCTGATGACGCCGCGCACTCCCAGCCCGATCGCCGTCAGCGATTGGCCGGTGTCGTCGTGCAGCTCACGGGCGATGCGCTGCCGCTCGGCCTCCTGCGCCTCGACCACCCGCTTGAGCAGCTCGCCGCGCAACGCCTCGCGTTCCTGCGCCTCCCGCAGGCGGGCGGCCTGCAGGTCGGCGATGTGGCGCTGGATCTCGACCTCCGACGAGCGCAGGAAGCGCACGACGAAGACCGCCACCACCACCGCCGCCGTCGCCCGCAACAGCTGCACCGGGAAGCCGAACAGCGACAGGAACAGTTCGCTGTTGATGACGTTGGACGGCGGGAGCGGCGTTGCACTGACGAAGGCCTGGCCGACAGCGCCGTACCAGGCGAAGGCCACCGCGGCCCACAGGCTGTCCTGCCCAAACTCGGCCATCCCGGCCCGAGCGAACACGCGCCGCTGCGCTAACAGTCCGGCACACGCCAGCAGTGCCGCGGGAATCGCCAGCATGTAGCGCGTCCAGGCATCGGCCACATGCCAGAACTCCTGGGGATAGCGGACGCTCAGAACCACCATGCCGGCCGACCAGGCAAGCAGGCCAGCCAGCGGGATCCACAGGCTCGCCCGCCGGGCGGCGCGGCCAGGAAACAACAGGGCTGCCCCGAAAGCCGCCAGCGCCAGAAATGAGAATGCCAGCACGAACACGCGCACCACGTCCAGCTGATGCGGGTCCAGCGCCTGGGCTGGACTGATCCCCTGCAGATGGAACATCTCCATCCACTCATGCGTGCCATGGACCAGGCCAAAGACCGCCAGAAAGCGTAAGGCGAAGCGCAGGCGCGAGTCGGAGATGTGGCCGATCTCGAGCAGGATCGCCAGGCCCATGCAGAAGAACGCCAGGCCATAGACGAAGTAGATCCAGATCAGCGCGGTGGAAGGCATCCGTCCCTCAAGGCCCAGTCTAGCATCAGCGGGCAACAACCGAAACGGGCCGAGGGGCCTGGATGGCCGGGACGGATGTCCCCGGCTGCACATAGCCGCCGCACCTGTTTGTGGGCAAGAGAAGCACGGATCGAGGGGAGTACCGCTACCCGCGCAGCTTGGTCCCGCACTGCCGGCAGAACTTGTCGGTAACGGCCGCCTGCGCACCGCAGGAGTGGCAGAAGATGACCGAGGCGTCGAGGGCAGGGCCTGGCTGCGGCATGGATGATCGTTTTGGGCGGTGGCGCTGGCGCACGGATTCGGCCGCACCCCGGCGCCGAGAACGCAAGTAGAGCGCCGCGCCAACCACCACCAACGCCACGCCCAGGATCCCCAGGCCAGCCGGCAACCAGGCCGTCACATCCAGACTGCCGCCGGCGGGCTCAGCCGGGCCTGCGACCGGAGGCGCCGGTTGTCCGACCGAGTCGATCGACAACGTTGAAGCCTCGCGTTGGTAGCTCACTTCGATCTGGCGAGTTTCCGTTCCGGGGACCTGACCCAGATCGGCGAAGGAGTACAGCAAACCGTCCGGCCGCGGCACTGTGGACTGCGCCGGCGGGTCGATGGTCATCGCCTGCGCACCCACCGGGTGTTGCACCTCATAGCTCAGCTTGGCCAGGTCTTGCCCGCCCGGCCACTCGTAGCGGAAGGCCCGCTGCGTGCCCGAGATCTGCAACGGCTGGTAATACTCCAACTGGGCGCTGAGCGTTTCGCTGGTCAACGTGACCAGCGCCCA
>JBFYRF010000141.1:0-7473 GCA_041302385.1 Anaerolineales bacterium
AACTCGCTGCACCACGAGGATCAGGAGCAGATCATGGGGATCGGCTCGTATGTGTCACCCGTGGCGCCGCCGCCTTTCGCCGCCCAGTTTGCCGAGGTCACCGTCGACGTCGAGACCGGCCAGATCCAGGTCGACCGGCTGGTGATCGCCGTCGACGCCGGGGTGATCATCAACCCGCTGACGGCTTCCGGTCAGATCGAGGGCGGCATGACGCAGGCGCTGGGCTACGCCGTGTGCGAGGAGATGATTTACGACGACCTGGGCCGGGCGCGCGAAGTCGATCTGCGCGACTATCATATCTTTGCCGCCGACGAGATGCCGGCGTTGGAGACGATCTTCGTCGAGACGATCGAGCCTTCTCACCCGTTCGGCGTGAAGGCCGCCGGGGAGATCCCGCTGGATGGTGTCGCACCGGCGGTCGGCAACGCCGTGCTGGATGCCTGCGGAGCGAACGTCGACGTGATCCCGATCACGCCGGAACGGTTGTGGCGGGCGCTGGCGCCAACCCCGTGACGGAACACTGGCGGCAGCCTCGGCGAAGGGAACCGGGTCCGGAAGGTTGATGGAGCGAATGCAAATCCATGTGATCGGTCATGTCAACCCGGACACCGATGCCATCTCTTCGGCCATGGGCTACGCCTGGCTGCTCCGCTCGCGGGATGGTGTCGATGCCGTAGCTGCGCGCGCGGGGCCGATCAACCCGCAGACGGCCTGGGTGCTCAACCGGCTGGGGCTGGAGGCACCCGATGTGCTCGCCGATGCTTCGCCTCGGTTTGAGGCCGTCGCCCGCCGGCTTGACACCGTCGGATTGGACAGCCCGCTGCGCGACGCCTGGCTGATCGCCAACCGCACGGGCTCGGTTGCCCCGGTG
Source organism: Anaerolineales bacterium (assembly GCA_041302385.1). Taxonomy (GTDB): domain Bacteria; phylum Chloroflexota; class Anaerolineae; order Anaerolineales; family E44-bin32; genus PFL42. Next base: position 872 of record JBFYRF010000141.1, read on the forward strand.
GTCGACGACGAAGCCCGGCCCTTCGGCCTGATCACCGGCATCAGCCTGTTTGACTTCCTGAGCAACCTGGTCGGCACCCGCCCGGAGCGGGAGCAGATGAAGCTGTCGGAGATCTTCGAGGTGCCCAGCCGCGAGGCGGCTGATACCGATGTCCCGAAGTTCATCGCCACCTCCCGCATCCGCGACATGCTGCCCAGGGTGCTGCGCGAGGGGCGAGATGACTTCTGGGTGGTCGACGAACTCGGGCGGTACGTCGGCGTCTGCCGCCGCCAGGATCTGCTCAACCCGCCGCGCCAGAAGCTGATCCTGGTGGATCACAACGAAGTCGGCCAGGCGCTGGCCGCCCTGGATGAAGCCGACCTGCTTGAGGTGCTTGACCATCACCGCCTGGGCAACCCGCCGACGCGCATGCCGATCCGGTTCCGGGTTGACACCGTCGGATCGACCAGCACCCTGGTCGCGGAACGGATCGAAGAGTCCGGGTTGAGCGCACCGCCGCAACTGGCGGGGCTGTTGCTCGCCGGCTTGCTCTCCGACACGCTGCAGCTGACCTCGCCCACGACCACTGACCGGGACCGGCGGGCGGCCGATCGCCTGAGTCGCTGGACGTTCGTCGGCGGGAGTCCGCTGGCCAGCGAGACGCGCGAAAGCTTCGGCCAGCAGCTGCTGCTGGCCGGCGCCGGGCTGACGACGCGCGATCCGGCCGATGTGGTCACCAGCGATTTGAAGCTGTACGAAACTGCCGGATTGCGCTTCGGCATTGCCCAGGTCGAAGTCACCGACCTGGTGGAGATCGGCAGCTTGCTGCCGGTGTTGGCGCAAGCGCTGGATCGGCTGCGCGATCAGCGCGGGCTGGACTTCGCCATGCTCATGGTCACAGACATCGTCGCTGCCTCCAGCCGGATTGTGATGAGCGGCGCCCCGGCCGTACTCGAGGAATTGCCCTATGTCCGGGCGGCGGATGGAACGCTCCATGCCGCCGGCTTGGTTTCGCGCAAGAAGCAGCTCCTGCCGGTCGTGCTGGCACTGCTGGAGGACTAGGTGGGGATCTTCGATCGGTTGGCGGCACTCGAGCGCCAGGGAAGGCCGGCTGCAATGGCGACCATTGTGCGCGATCACGGATCCGTCCCGCGTCGGGCCGGGTCGCGCATGATCATACTGGGTGATGGCACGAGCGAGGGCACGATCGGCGGCGGGGAGATGGAGGCCCGCGTCGTGGCGGAAGCGCTGCGCGCCATCCAGGAGCAGCGGCCGAGCCTGCTGCATTACTCGTTCAGCAACCCGGGTTCGGGCGATCCCGGGGTATGCGGGGGAGAGATCGAAGTGTTCGTGGAACCGGTATCACAACATCCCACGCTGGTGGTCGTTGGGGGCGGACATGTGGGGCGCGCCGTGGCGCATCTGGCCAGCTGGCTCGGGTTCCGCCTGATCGTCTCCGACGATCGCCCGGAGTACTGCACGCCGGAGGCCATCCCCGGCGCGGACCTCTATGTGAATGCTCCGCTCTCACAGGTTGCGGAGCAGATTGCCTCGGGTGAGAATACCTACTGGGTGCTCACCACTCGCGAGGTTCCCATCGATGTCGAGGGATTGCCGGCTGTGTTGGCGCGTCCGGCGGCGTATGTCGGCGTGATCGGTTCGCGGCGCCGGTGGGAGACGACGCGCACAGAATTGAGCGAGAAGGGTGTAGCTGCCACAGATCTGGCGCGGATCACCTCCCCGATGGGCCTCGAGCTGAATGCCGACAGCCCCGAGGAGATCGCCGTGAGCATCCTGGCCCAGATCATCCAACTCCGGCGCCAGGGCACCGGTGAGCCGATGGCCCACAATAGACCGGGCGACAGGATGGCATCTGGACGATGAGCTGGAAGATCTACTTCACGCCCCGCAATCTCGATGAAGCGCTTGCGTTGCTGGCCGAGGCGCCAGCCGAGACGCGCCTGGTGGCCGGCGCCACCGACCTGATGCTTGAGCTCGAGCGCGGCCTCCGGCAGGGCGTCTCCCGGTTAATCGACCTGACGCGCATCCCCGGCCTGGATCAGATCCGCCTGGATGAAGAGGGGTGGATCCGGCTGGGGCCGCTGGTCACCCACAACCAGGTGGCGGGTTCGAAGTTGATCCGCGAGCGAGCCTTCGCCCTGGCGCGTGCCTGCTGGGAAGTCGGCGCGCCGCAGATCCGCAATCGGGCGACGGTCGCCGGCAACCTGATCACCGCCTCTCCGGCCAATGACAGCATCCCGCCGCTGATGGCGCTCGACGCTCGCCTGCGTCTGCTTTCGCCTGGCGGAGAGCGCACCGTCGACCTGCAGGCGTTTTACACCGGCGTGCGCAAGACGGTGATGCGGCCGGACGAGATCCTGGTGGAGATCGCCTTCCCGGCGCCGCCGGCTGGGGCCCGCAGCGCCTTCCTTAAATTCGGCCTGCGCCGGGCGCAGGCGATCTCGCTTGTGAACGCAGCCGTGGTTGTGGAGCTCGAGGGTGTAGCCGTGCGTCGGGCGGCGATTGCCCTGGGAGCCGTGACCCCGGTGATCGCCCGAGCGCAGGCGGCCGAGGGCTGGCTGGCGGGTAAGCAACTGAGTGAAGCCACCATCGCCGAGGCCGCCCGGCGGGCGCTGCAGTCTGCCGCCCCAATCGACGACCTGCGCGGATCCGCTGCCTATCGCCGGCAAATGGTCGAGGTGTGTGTCCGCCGCTGCCTGCAGGCGATTGCCGACGGGGAAATGGCGCGCGGCTACCCGGACAATCCTGTGATGCTGGCGGGTGCGGCGGGCACGCCTGCGGCACCGCTGCAAGTGTCTCTGCGCCACAAGGCCGGTGACGAGATCCGGACCACGATCAACGGCAAGGCCTATCGGTTCACGACGGGGCACGACAAATCGCTGCTGCGGCTTCTGCGCGAGGAAGCCGGGCTGATTGGAACCAAGGAGGGTTGTGCCGAGGGGGAGTGCGGCGCGTGCACGGTGTTTGTGGATGGCGTTGCGCTGATGGCCTGTATGGTCCCGGCGCCGCGTGCCCATGGGGCGGTGATCGAGACCATCGAAGGGCTGGCCCACGAGGGGGAGCTGCACCCCTTGCAGCGGACCTTCATCGAGCAAGGCGCCGTGCAGTGCGGCTACTGCACGCCGGGCTTCCTGATGGCCGGCGCCAAGCTGCTCGAGGAGCGTTCTGACCCAAGTCTGTTCGAGATTCAACAGGCCTTTGCCGGCAATCTGTGCCGGTGCACCGGGTACTACAGTATCATCTCGGCGGTGGAACGCGCCGCGGCACTGATGGCCGGGTCGACGTAGCCCGTTGGACGGAGGATCGCGATGGGGCGAGATAGTTGGCGCTCTGCCCAGCAGGATCGTGAACGCGAGATACGCAAGCGGCAGAGCCCGCTGCTGCGGGGTCTGGGTTGCCTGGTGATAGTGATCTTCGGCCTGCTGGCCTACTTCTTCTCCGGCTGGTTCCTGCAGGCCAATGTTGAAAACGCCTGGATCTACCTGCCGCGGGAAATCATCCTGCCGCCGGAACAGCTTCCCTGGGTGCCGCCGGGATTCCTGGTGCGCCTGGTGGTGGCGCTGATGTTCATGGTCGGAGGCTACGGCCTGCTGAGCCTCGTCTACGCCATCCTGTTCCCGATCAAGCCGGGCGAGACGGACGTCCCCAAACCGCCGAAACCTCCCAAGAAGAAGAAGAAACGCTAGGGGCTGCGATGGATCGCACCGTGCCGCGCACGGGCTCGGAAGAAATCGAGCTCTACATCCGCACCTACTACTCCTTGCTGCGTTCGTCGGCGGAGGCTCAGCTGCGCACGCTCGAAGAGACACATGCCGCCATGGGCTCCTCGCTGCATCCCGGCGCGCACGACTCGCAGCCGGAGATGGCCGCCTTCGTGTACAGCTCGCTGCGCCTGCCCGAATGCATCCTGGAGGTCGAGCGGGTGATCCTCGGTCAGACCGAGGCGGTCTTCCAGCAGCACGGCTTCGGCGACGTGGGGGCCTGGAGCCCCGCCTCTGCCAGGGCTCGCCGTCGCCGCTGCTACTTCGACGGCCATGACACCCTGGCCTGCCTGATCGCCAGCGGCACCGACATCGATGACATCATCCCGATCCTGACCGCCTTCCAAATCGAGTGGAACAAGCTGAACGCTCGGATGCAAGGCGAACAGGTGCGGGCATTCCTGGATGCGCCGCAGGATGACGAGGAGGGCCTGGCGACACTGGCCTTTGGCATCGGGATCGGGCGCGAGGACCTGGCGCGTTTGCGCCAGGTGTGGGGCGACCACTTCTGGAGCCTGTTGCGGGCGATCGCCGCCGGTCGCAAGCGGCTGCGCGTTCGTCTGCTGGCTGGATCGCTAACCGACTACCGCAAGGCGACCCAGCTTTGGTGGGATGCCGTACTCGACCGAGCGCCGGAGCTTACCCGGCAGCCGGTCTACTTCATCTCCAGCAATCCGCACAGCCTGGTGAATCTGGTGAGCGGTTTTGCCCTGCGCCACGAGGCCGAACTCGTCGAGGTGCTCCACTGGCCGCGCAACGCCGAGCTGCTGGCGGAGTGGCAGGACATCGAATCGCGCAATGTTCCTTCCAGCCGCGAGAACCTGCTGTACTATGTGCTAAAGAAGCACATGGCCACCGCCGAGGGCCAGGTGCTGGCCGACCTGCGTGCCCGCGATGAGGCTGCCTGCGGCATCCGCCGCTTCGACAGCCAACATGGCCTGGATTCCGAGGTCCAGGTAATCCGGCTGGACCAGGTGCGGCCGGAGTGGATCGATCCCCGGCTGCGCCTGCCTGGCCTGGAGACGCTGCGCCACAGCGACGCCGTGATCATCAACATCGACTACCCGCTGGGCATGGCCGCCTACCTGATCCTGACCTACATCGCCAGCCGGGCAAGCCGGCTGCTGGGGGTCTACGCCATGGGCAAGGCGGCGACGCTCAACGGGGTGATCGGGGACGTGATGATCTCGTCCGTTGTGCACGATGAGCAGTCGCAGAACACCTACTTGCTGGACAACTGCTTTAGCGCCGCCGACATCGGGGAGGATCTGGTGTACGGCACCGTGATGGACAACCAGAAGACGGTCAGCGTGCGCGGCACGTTCCTGCAAACTCCGCGCTACATGGATGTCTTCTATCGGGAAGGCTATACCGTGATCGAGATGGAGGCCGGCCCCTTCCTGTCGGCCATCTATGAGCTCTGGCGTCCGAAGCGCTACCCGTGGAACGAGTTGGTCGACATGCATCACCTGCCGTTTGATGTGGGCTTCCTGCACTACGCCTCAGACACGCCGCTGGGCAAGGGGCGCAACCTGGGCGCCGGTGCCCTCTCGTACTTTGGCATGGATCCGACCTACTCGACCAGCCTGGCGATTCTCAAGCGCATCTTCTCGCTGGAGATCGCACGCCTGCAGAATTCCGGCGATCGGGCGCCGGAAGGGTGACGAGGGAACGCATGACAACGGTGGGCACTTCGACCTATCGAGTGGACGCAGTGGGCAAGGTGACCGGGAGCGCGTTGTATCCCGGCGACATCGACCGGCCGGGCCAGGCCTGGATGAAGATCCTGTTCGCCGGTCGGCCGCATGCCATCGTGCGCAGCCTGGATACCGCCGAAGCCGAGCAAGCCCCCGGCGTGCTTGCCGTGTTCACCGCCCGCGATGTTCCGGTCAATGAGTACGGACTGATCCTGCCCGACCAACCCGTGTTGTGCGGGCCGGGATCCGCCCGGCAGGGCGCCGATCGCGTGCGTTTTGTCGGGGATCAGGTGGCGCTGGTCGTCGCCGAGACCGAGGCCCAGGCGGCGGAAGGCGTGAAGCGAATCTGCGTCGAGTACGAAGACCTGCCGCTTGTGCTCGATCCGATCGAGGCGATGCACCCTGACGCCCATCGGCTTCATGCCGACACCGAGGGCAACGTCTTCGGCCACTACCGCATCCGCACCGGGGACGTCGAGCGGGCGCTCGCTAAGGCCGAGGTCGTGGTCGAAGGGGAATATCGCACGCCAGCCCAGGAGCATGCCTACCTACAGCCTGAGGCCGGCGTGGCTTACGTCGACGAACACGGACGCGTAACGGTCGAAGTCGGCGGGCAGTGGGTGCACGAGGACCGGGAACAGATCGCCCATGCCCTGGGACTGCCGGAAGAACAGGTTCGGGTAATCTACCCGGCAATCGGCGGCGCCTTCGGCGGCCGGGAAGATATGTCGGTGCAGATCGTGCTGGCGCTTGCCGCCTGGCGGCTGCACCAGCGCGGCCTCCACCGTCCGGTGAAGATCATCTGGTCGCGCGAGGAATCGATCCTTGGCCACCACAAGCGTCATCCCTTCGTGATCCGCGCCCGGTGGGGCGCGACCCGTGAAGGACGGGTTGTGGCAGCGCGCTGCGAGGTCATTCAGGATGGCGGCGCCTATGCCTACACCTCCACCAAGGTCTTGGGGAACGCAACATTGATGTGCACCGGTCCCTACGCGATCGAGAACGTTTCGGTCGATTCGTATTCGGTCTACACCAACCATGTGCCCGGCGGCGCCTTCCGCGGCTTCGGTGGGCCGCAGGGCGCCTATGCCGCCGAGGGCCAGATGAACAAACTGGCCGAGCGCCTGGGTTTGGATCCAGTCGA
>JBFYRF010000144.1:0-3327 GCA_041302385.1 Anaerolineales bacterium
CTCCTGAAGCTGGGCGTCGACATGCAGGACTGGGACTACGTGGTCGCCCTGGCCGGCAATCCCAACACCGGCAAGAGCACCGTGTTCAACGCCCTGACCGGCCTGCGCCAGCACACCGGCAATTGGCCCGGCAAGACGGTCGCCCGCGCCGAAGGCGGGTTCGAGTACAGTGGAAGGCGCTTCAAGCTGGTTGACCTTCCTGGGACCTACTCGCTGCTGGCGACTTCGCTCGACGAGGAGATTGCTCGCGATTTCATCTTGTTCGGCCAACCGGACGTGACCGTGGTGGTGGTCGATGCCACCCGGCTTGAACGCAACCTGAATCTGGTGCTGCAGGTGATGGAGATCACCGACCGGGCCGTGGTCTGCCTGAATCTGATGGACGAGGCGCGGCGCCACGGCCTGCAGGTGGACGAGCGACGCCTGGCGCGCGATCTGGGCGTGCCGGTGGTGCCGACCGCTGCCCGCTCGCGCCAAGGGTTGAGCGAGCTCCTGGCGGCAATCCATCAGGTGGCAAGCGGGGAAATTGTCTGTCGACCGCACCGCAGCCGACCACTGACGGGCGAGCTGGAGGCCGCGGCAAACGAACTCTCGGCTCAGGTGGAGCTCGCCTTTCCAGGGCTCCCCAATGCCCGTTGGGTGGCGCTGCGCCTGCTGGACGGCGACGAGCGCATCGTGCAGGCGGTCAGCCGTGGCGAACTGGGCGAGCTTCAGCGGGGCACGGACGAGCAGCGGGAGAACGAGGCATCCCAACCCGGCTCGGCCCAGGAGGCATTCGCATGAGCGCCGCCTCCGCAGAGATACGGGAGCAGCTGTTGACCTCCGCCCAGGCGCTGCGCTGGCAGGTTGGCGGCAACGTCCACGAGAGTGTGGTGGAGGCCGTCTACGCCGACGCGGCCCGCCTCGCCGATCGTGCCGTAACCCGCCCGGGAGAGCAGGAGCACTTCGATTTCGACCGCCGGCTGGACCGCATCCTCACCAGCCGCACCTGGGGCTTCCCGATCATGCTGCTCCTGTTCGCGCTGATCTTCTGGCTGACCATCACGGGCGCCAATATACCCTCGCAGATGCTCTCCTCCTTCCTGATCGGGACCATGGTTCCCGTCCTGCATCAGCTGGCGCAGGCCATCGGCTTGCCGTGGTGGCTGAGCGGCCTGCTGATCGACGGTATCTACCTGGCCACCGCCTGGGTGGTCAGCGTGATGCTTCCGCCGATGGCCATCTTCTTCCCGCTCTTCACGCTGTTGGAGGACTTCGGCTATCTGCCGCGGGTGGCGTTCAATCTGGACAGCGTCTTCCGGAAGAGCGGCGCCCACGGCAAGCAGTCGCTCTCGATGATGATGGGCTACGGCTGCAACGCTGCCGGGGTGATCTCAACCCGCATCATCGACAGCCCGCGGGAACGGCTGATCGCCATCCTCACCAACAACTTTGCGCTGTGCAACGGCCGCTGGCCGACGCAGATCCTCCTGGCGACGATCTTCATCGGGGCGCTGTTCCCCTTCTACCTGGCCGGCATCGTCTCGTCCGCTGCGGTGGTCGGGGTCACCCTGCTGGGGGTCGGCATGAGCCTCGCCGTCAGCCTGTTCCTGAGTCGCAGCTGGTTGAAGGGGGAGGTCTCCACCTTCAGCCTCGAGCTCCCGCCCTATCGTCCGCCGCGCGTGCTGCAGACCATCTACACCTCGGTGATCGATCGCACGTTGAAGGTCCTGTGGCGGGCGGTGGTCTTTGCCGCTCCAGCCGGGGCCGTAATCTGGCTGATCTCCAACATCACCCTCCAGGACGTCAGCCTGGCAGAGTACGTCATTGACTTCCTGAATCCCATTGGCCTGCTGTTCGGCCTGAATGGTGTGATCCTGCTTGCCTACGTGGTCGCCATCCCCGCCAACGAGATCGTCATCCCCACGGTGCTGATGCTGACCGCGCTGGTGCTCGGCGCGGATCACGTCGGGGCCGGCGCGGGGGTGATGTTCGAGGCCGGTTCGGATCTGGCGACCAAGACGATCCTGACCGCCGGTGGGTGGACGCTGCTCACCGCGGTCAATGTGATGCTCTTCAGCCTGCTGCACAACCCGTGCAGCACGACGCTGTACACCATCTACAAGGAGACCGGCAGCCGCAAGTGGACGGCGCTGTCGGCATTGCTGCCGCTGGCGCTGGGCTTCACCATCACCTTCGTGGTGGCACAGCTCTGGCGGCTGGCGGCGGCCTTCATCGGTTGACGTCCGATGGAGCGGTGTCGGCCGGTTGCGGCCGGCCCGCTCGGCGGGATTGCCTTCGGCGGGGCAGTGGCCGCACCTGATTACAATTGCGCGAGATGTCTGTCGAAGAGGCACTCCGCGACCTGCGGCACGAGCCCGGCTTCATGCGCAACGTTACGGCGTGGGAGCCGCTGCCGGCGCGTCCCGCGCGCTACGGGACACTACCTGGCGGCATCGAACCGCGGCTGATCGCCGCTCTGCGCGAGCTTGGCCTCTCGCCCCTGTACAGCCATCAGGCCGCCGCAGTGGAGGCGAGCCTTTCCGGCGAAGACGTGGTCGTTGTCACCGGCACGGCCTCCGGCAAGACGCTGTGCTACAACCTGCCCGTGCTGCAGACGCTGCTCTCGGAGCCGGAGGCCCGCGCCCTGTATCTGTTCCCGACCAAGGCGCTGGCCCAGGACCAGGCGGCTGCCTTGAATGAGCTGCTCACGGCGCTCTCTGCCCAGGACCAAGTCGCAGTGTGCACCTACGACGGCGATACGCCGCGGGCGCAGCGGCGCGAAGTCCGCGAAGACGTGCGGCTGCTGATCAGCAATCCCGATATGCTCCACACCGGCATTCTCCCCCATCACACCCGCTGGGCGCACTTCCTGGAGAACTTGCGCTGGATCGTCCTGGATGAATTACACGTGTATCGCGGGGTTTTTGGCTCCAACGTGGCCAACCTGCTGCGCCGGCTGCGCCGGGTGTGTCGCTTCTATGGCAGCGCACCGCAGTTCGTGCTGACTTCGGCCACCATCGCCAACCCCAAGGAGCTGGCGGAGCGCTTGATCGAGGCGCCGGTGCGGCTGATCCCCGCTGATTTGGATGGATCTCCTCGAGCGGCGCGCGAGATCATCCTGTACAACCCTCCCGTGGTCGATGCCCGGCTCGGGGTGCGCCGGGCCTACACGCTCGAGGCGATGCGCATCGGCTCGACCTTCCTGCGCCACGCAGTCCAGACCGCGGTCTTTGCCCGCTCGCGCCAGACGACCGAGCTGCTGTTGGGGTACCTGCGCGACAGCCATGTTCAGCAGGGAGGCAAGGCGGACGACATCCGCGGCTATCGCGGCGGCTACCTGCCGCT
>JBFYRF010000170.1:0-4378 GCA_041302385.1 Anaerolineales bacterium
TCCAGCCACTCGGGCTGCCCATCAAGACGGTGTGGCCGAGCCCGAGTTGTGTGGGCACCCCTCAACAACAGCTCTTCGCGATGCACCCAGGCTCCACTGCCTCAAACGCAACGCCCGCCCCAGAGGTTCTGGGGCGGGCGTTGAGAGAACCCAAGATCTGCCGTAGGGAGTCGCGCTATTCCTTCTCGTACGGTGTGCCGTCGGCAGCCGGCATCCGCGAGCGGCCCACCACACCGGCGAGCACGATCATGGTGGCAATGTATGGCGCCATGCCCAGTAGGTCCACCGGCACGCCAACTTGGAGGAGCGACAGCTTCTCCTGCCAAGAATCGAAGAAACCGAAGATCAGCGAGCCGAGCAGCGCGCCTCCTGGGTTCCAGTTGCCAAAGATCATGGCGGCGATGCCCAGGAAACCCTTACCGGCCGTCATGCCCTCGTTGAAGCGGCCGGCCGCCCCGACGCTCAGGTAAGCCCCAGCCAACCCTGAGATGGCGCCACTGATCAGGACGGCGGCGTAGCGCATACGGAAGACGTTGACCCCCAGCGTGTCGGCCGCTCGCGGGTGTTCGCCCACCGACCTCAGGCGCAATCCCCACCGGGTCTTGTACAGCAACACCTGGGTAAGGATCACCAGAAGGAACAACAGGTAGATGAACGGGCTTTGGTTGAACAATATCGGTCCAATGACGGGAATCCGCCACAGGCCGGGAATGGCCAGCGCGGCGACAGCTGGCCCAGGGGAATTCAAATCCGGGTACTCATTCAGCAGCGCCCGCTGCAGATAGGACGTCAGTCCGACCGCCAGGATAATGATCACCGTGCCGCTGATGATCTGGTTGACCTTGTAGCGGATCGATAGCAAGGCATGCAGGGCGGCCATCAGTACGCCTGTCAGAACCCCTGCAATGACGCCCGCAAGCTGATTGCCCGTGACGCTGGCAATCACGACCCCGCTGAACGCGCCCGCCAGCATCATTCCCTCGATGCCGATGTTGACAACACCCGAGCGCTCGCTGTAGATGGCGGCGATCGCCGCCAGGGCGATGGGCGTCGCCCGCACCAAGCTGCTCACCAGCATGCCCGTCAGGTTGAGTGATTTGTCCCGCGTGGCCCAGACGAGAAAGGCAGCAATGGCCAATCCGGATACGAGCCCCAGGACCAGGCCCTGCCGCTTGAATCCGAAGAGCAGTTGCCCAGCGCCCACCAGCAGAATCAGCCCGCCGATGATGTACAGGGTTGCCGCCGTGGGGGCGACCAGCTCCGGCGCCAGGATCTCGACGCCAGCCCGCTGGCTGGTCAGCACGAGCGTGGAGCGCAGCCCTTCCGTACCTGCCGCCAGGACGAACACGATCAATCCGCCCAGGAGTAGGTAGATGATCCCGAAGGAGATATCCTTCCGGGTGCGATATCGATTGAGAGTCAGCGCCGCGTGAGTCATGGGGCTTAGGAGCTCCAACTCCGGGTGAGGACCACATCTTCTTTGCGGGCGGCTTTCAACCGGTAGATTCCGCGGATGATCGCGGGCGCAGCGATGAACACGATAACCATGCCTTGGATGATGCGGATCAGCTCCACCGGAACGCTGGCCACCGACTGCATGCGGGCGGCTCCGCCGCGCAGGAAGCCAAACAGCAGGGACGACAACACGACGCCCAGTGGAGTGCTATTCCCTAGCAGCGCCAGGGCGATGGCGTCGAACCCATACCCGGTCGAGAAGGCGCGCACCATGCGGTGATCCACGCCCAGGATCTGAACTGCGCCCGCCATCCCGGCCAGCGCGCCGCTCAACGCCATGGTCAGCACGATCATCCTGCCGGTGCGCACGCCGGCGTACTTCGCCGCCCGCGGATTGGCCCCCGCCATGCGTACTTCGAATCCCCGAGTGCTCTTCCACAGGAACCAGTACACCGCCCAAGCCATGAGCAGGGCCAGGATGAAACCCAGATGCAATCGGGCGGGTCGGGCGAGAAGCAACGGCAGGTAGGCTTCGGGCAGGATCTCCGGTGTAATCGGCAAGCCGTCGGGCCGCGCCATTGGCCCAGAGAGCAAGTAGTCGGTTAGTCGGAAGGCGATGTAGTTCATCATGATCGTGTTGATGACTTCGTGTGCGCCGGTTTTCGCTTTCAGGTAGCCGGGGATCCCCGCCCACAAAGCGCCCCCCGCCACGCCGGCCAGGAGCGCCAGCGAAACATGGATAATGGCCGGGAGGCCGCGCACCGCGTAACCCACGAAGGCGGCCGACAGCCCACCGATGAACAGTTGGCCCTCGACGCCGATGTTGAACAAACCGCCCCGAAAGCCCAGCGCCACCGCCAAACCTGCCAGGATGTACGGCGTCGTGATCACCAGGCTCTCGCTGACGGGCCGCAGAGCGTCCATCAACGGGCGGGTCTCGCCGGTCGAGCGCCACACGCTCACCGCATCGGCAACGGTGGCCGGGCTCCCGAAGGCGCCGACCAGCAGAGCCAGATAGGCCTCGCGCACCGCTATCCAGGAGGCCGAGATCGCCTCGAACGGGTCACGTAACAGGCCTGCCCATGCCTCGCGCGCCGCGGGGTTCGAGGCGACGATGAAGGCCGAGCCCAGGACAAGGGCCGTGGTCACCGCCAGCAGGGGGACCAGCACTCCGCCCCAGCGCGCACGTCGCGCCGCCCCGCCGGCATCCCGCCGCCCCTCGACCTCGGGTGGCGCCTGTTTGCTCTGTTGCGACGATTCCTGTCGTAAGTCCAAGGGAAACCCCTCGCTATTGCGGATCGGCAAGTGCTCCGCCGCTTCCCTCAGGCGGCGGGGGAAGCAACCCCTTGATCAACCCCGGCCATCAACAGGCCCAACCCCTCTTTGGTGGCCGCCTCAGCAGGCAGGATCGCCAGGATCTTCCCGCCGTACATGACGGCGATGCGATCGGACAGGTTCAAGATCTCATCCAGTTCGGGCGACACCAGCACGACGGCGCAGCCCTGATCGCGCTTCTCCATGATCCGGCCATGGATGTACTCGATCGACCCGACGTCGAGGCCGCGCGTTGGCTGCGAGGCAATCAGCAGCTTGATTGGCCGCGAGAACTCGCGCGCGACGACGACCTTCTGCTGATTACCCCCCGAGAGGTTGGAGACGGGTGTATACACGCTCGGGGTGCGCACGTCGAACAAGTCCACGCGTTCCTTGGCCGCCTGTTCGATGGCGTCATGCTGCAGCACCGGCCCGCGGGCGAACGGCGGCATGTAGTAGGTGCTCAGCACCAGATTGTCGGCCACCGGGAAGGTCAACACCAGCCCATCGCGTTGCCGGTCCTCCGGGACGTGCGCCGTGCCCAGCTCGACCACCTGGCGCGGGTCCGCATGCGTCGTGTCGTGCCCCTGAATCCGGATCGTGCCCGAACTGACCTTGCGCAGCCCAGCCAGCGCTTCTACTAACTGCGTCTGACCGTTGCCCTGGACACCAGCGACGCCCAGCACCTCACCCGCCTGCACGTCGAAGCTGACTCCTTTGACTGCCTCTCGACCGTGGTCGTCGGCTACGCTCAGGTCGCGAACCTCCAGGACTACGTCGCCCGGATGGGACGGATTCCGGTCGACCTTCAAGATAACCTCGCGGCCGACCATCATCTGTGCCAGCAAGCGCTCGTCGGCCTGCGCCGTGGGCACTGTCCCCACGACCTGCCCGGCACGCAAGACGGAGACCCGGTTGGAGATCGCCAGGACCTCCTTCAGCTTGTGCGAGATGAAGATGACCGACTTCCCTTGCGCCACCAGAGAGCGAATGATCTTGAACAGCTCCTCAGTCTCCTGTGGCGTGAGTACTGCCGTGGGCTCGTCGAGGATCAGGATCTCCGCCTTGCGGTAGAGAATCTTGATGATCTCCACCCGCTGCTGGAGACCGACGGGCAGGTCCTCCACAGTGGAATCCGGCTCCACTTCCAGCCCGAACGTGGACGAAATGTCGCGGATACTCCTCGCCACGGCAGGACGGTCCAGCAGGCCATTGCTCTTGAGCGTCTCGACGCCGAGCATGACGTTCTCAGTCACGGTGAAGACGGGCACCAGCATGAAGTGTTGATGCACCATCCCGATGCCTTGGCCAATAGCGTCGTTCGGATTGTGGATCTCGGCCCTCTTGCCGCGGATCAAGATTTCGCCTTCGTCCGGCTTGTACAGACCGTAGAGGATGTTCATCAGCGTTGTCTTGCCGGCGCCGTTTTCGCCGAGCAAGGCCAAGACTTCGCCCTCGTTGAGTGTGAGATCGATGTGGTCGTTGGCCAAGACGCCGGGGAAACTCTTGGTGATCCCGCGCAGCTCCAGGACGGGAGGCATCGCAGCGCTCCTGGCGGGCTCCAAGACCCGCGACAATCCGGTCGAGTCTACGACGGGGGGGGGGGGGG
>JBFYRF010000182.1:0-8012 GCA_041302385.1 Anaerolineales bacterium
AGCTTCTCCAGGTACCAGACGTCTTGCAGCAGCATAGGCCCACGCGGGCCGGCGGTCATGGCGTTCTGGTTGTCGGGAACCGGTGCTCCAGCCGCGGTGGTCAGTTTCTTGCGTTTGGTCATGGGTGCCTCCCTTTCTCGCATTGGATGGGCGCAGCTCGCGCTGAGAAGTGAACATCGCTCTTGCCATGATTGTCCTGCAGCCAAAGCTCCAGGAGGACGACTGTCCGAAGATCTGTGGAAGTTCGTGGGCTCGCCCGCCGGTCCCTCCGGCGCAGGGGCAAGCCCCGCCGAAGCGGGTCTGCGGACGAATGACCGGGTTCCCCGGAATGTGCTGCGGCCCCCCTTCGGAGATGGCCAACCATCGATCCTGCATCCCGAGCTCTGTGCTGTTGCCCGATATGCAACTGCACAAGGGAGCCAATCCCGTGGAGGGCTTGCAGGCCCCCCTGGCGCAGGTTGCAGGATGGCGTCCCAGATCGCTGACGCGAATCAGGCACGCGCTTTGCATCCCCCCTGGCGGCGGTGGCTAGGGTAGCTCAAGGGGGCTTGGTGCGAACAAGGTGGTCGTGGCCAGGTTGCTCAGCCCGGCGGGCGCAGGCCAGCGGCACTCATGCGGAGTGTGGTCGGCCGGCATTTGCCCCCTTGGGTCGAGTGGGCCGTGCAGGGCTCGAACCTGCAACCTTGTGCTTAAAAGGCACCTGCTCTGCCATTGAGCTAACGGCCCTAAGCGCATTCTAACATGTGCACTAGGGCTGCAGCGCCACCGGCCGCTGCGGGCAGCCGCTGTATGCCCTCAGCTCCGTCGGCCGGTGTCCCCGGTAGGGTGAAGGCCGCCGGTGCGGCCTCAGTTGGAGGACGGGGGCTCGAGGCGTGGGCCGCAGTTGGGGCAGACCGAATCGGGCTTCGTCCAGTACTTGGCACCCAGCGACTCACCGCAGGTTGGGCAGGTCATCTCCTCCGACCGGTGCAGCATGTGCACCAGCGCCCAAACGGCGATACCCACAACCGCAATCCCCACCAGAACCGCCAGTGGGGTGATCAGCGCTCCGCTCATTGGACCTCCAAGTCAGGTGATCAGCGCTCCGCTCATTGGGCCTCCAAGTCAGGTGATTGAGTCCTGATCCCCAGCCACAGGTCGCCCCCCGAGGCGGAAGCACGGCGTGTGCGGGGAGCCTAGCCCCGGATGACCGATTCAGACTGGCTGGCCGGCGACGAAGCGGCGGGTATAGGGCTGCCGCCTGGGCGACTATAATCGGACTATGGGCGTACTGGTTGTGCTCTCGCCCCACCTCGATGACGCCGTGTTCTCCTGCGGCGGCTGGATGGCCCAGCACGCCTCGGCCGGCGATGAAGTGCGCGTGCTGACAATCTGTGCCGGCGACCCTCCGCCCGGACCACTCTCCTCTTTCGCCGAAGCACTGCACCTCCGCTGGGGAACTGCTGTCGCTCCTGCCTCGGTCCGCCGCGCGGAGGATCGCATTGCGACGGGCCGTCTGGGGGCGCTGGCGCGTCAGCTCGATATCCCGGATGCGATCTACCGCATGGCAGAGGATGGGACGCACCTGTACCGCGAGGAAACGGCAATCTTCGGCGCCCTGCATGCCGATGACTCCCGGATCATCGAGTACTTGGAGAGGCTGCTCTCCCAGGCGTGCGACGCGAGCACCCAAGTCGTGTGCCCGCTGGCCATCGGCGGCCACGTCGACCACCAACTGACCCGGAAGGCTGCAGAGCGCCTCGACTTGGGCCTTTGGTACTACTACGACCTGCCCTACGCCAGTCGGGGCGGCGGGTTGCCGGATGGTCTCGGCATGCCCGCCGGCGAAGCGGTGATCCTGCCACTGGCGCAAGAGGAGATCGAGGCCTGGGCCAGCGCCGCGGCCGAGTATCGCTCGCAGATCGGCAGTTTCTGGTCGGATGCTGACCACCTGCTGCGCGAGTTGATTCAACTCCATGACACCTGGGGCGGGGCCCGGCTGCTGTTGGCCAGTGGAAGCCGCCCGTACGCCCGCGCTTTTGGCCCCCAGGCTTTGTAGACAGGGCTGGCAAGCTGTGCTACCATTGCTGAAACGACCGCTGTGGGCTGAGAGGCACCTCTCAGTTCTATTTTTATCGCCAGAGGCCGGGCCTGACCGTCCATCCCGGCAAGAGAGTTGACCATGGGGAATCATGCAGTCTATGTAACCGCTGAGGGCCTCAAGAAGCTGGAGGATGAACTCGAGCATCTGCGCACCATCAAGCGGGCTGAGGTCGCCCAGCGGCTGCATGAGGCGATGGAGGGCGGCGAGCTGATCGAGAATGCCGAATACGAAGCAGCCAAGAACGAGCAGGCCTTCGTCGAAGGACGCATCCTCGAGCTCGAGCGCATGCTCGCTCAGGCGAAGGTCATCGAGCCGGGCGAGTCAACCGGCGCCATCCGCATCGGCAACACGGTGACGGTGCGCGAAAGCGCCGGACCTCCGGAGACCTACACCATCGTCGGGTCGGCCGAAGCCAACCCGGAACAGGGGCTGATCTCGAACGAGTCCCCGCTCGGCCAGGCCTTGTTGGAGCACCGCGTCGACGACGAGGTCGAGGTGCTTGCGCCGGCCGGGACGCTGCGCTACAAGATCCTTGACATCAAGTAGACGGCGGTCGTGGGCGGGCCCCGCGTCAGCCAGGCTGCGCGGGGCTTTTTTGCTGACCCGCGCCGGGTGAAGAGGACAGCGGACGATGGCAGAACTGAACGAGTTGGAGCGGATTCGGGCGGCGAAGATCGAGGGGCTGCGCGCGGCCGGGCTCGAAGCGTACCCGGCGCGAGTTCAACGCAGCCACACCACGGTCCAGGCCCTGCAAGCTTTCGAGGCACAGGCTGACCACCTGGGCGCAGTGACCGTCGTCGGTCGGCTGCGCTCGATGCGCGTCATGGGGAAGACCACCTTCAGCCACATCGAGGATGGCCACGGCCGTCTGCAGCTGTACTTCCGCCTGGATGATCTCGGCCCGGAGCGGCTGGACGCTGTCAATACGCTGTTCGACCTGGGGGATTTCGTGCAGGCCTCCGGGAGGCTGTTCCGGACGCGCAGCGGCGAAGTCACGCTTCAGGTGAGCGACTTCCGCATGCTGGCCAAGGCGATCTCCCCACTTCCGGCGTCCAAGGAAGAGGTGGTCGACGGGGAGCGCCGCGTGCATTCGGCATTCGACAACCCGGAAGCACGCTATCGGCAGCGCTACGCCGACCTGGCAGTGAACCCTGAGGTCCGGCAAATCTTTCTCACTCGGGCGAGCGTGGTGCGGTCGCTGCGTGAGTTCCTCGATGCCCAGGGCTTCGTCGAGGTCGAGACACCGGTGCTGCAGCCGCTCTACGGCGGCGCGGCGGCCCAGCCGTTTGTCACCCACCACAATCAGCTCCATCAGGATCTGTACCTACGCATTTCCTTCGAGCTGTATCTCAAGCGCCTGCTGGTTGGCGGCTACGAGCGCGTGTACGAGATCGGCCGGGACTTCCGCAATGAGGGCGTCTCGTTCAAGCACAACCCGGAGTTCACCCAACTCGAGTTTTACATGGCCTATGCCGACTACCTGCAGGTGATGGACCTGACCGAACAGATGGTGGCCCACGCCGCGCAGCAGGCGACCGGGTCGACGACCGTGGTCTATGACGGCCACACCCTCGACCTTGCCCCTCCCTGGAAGCGGTTGACGCTGCGCCAGGCGATCCTGGAGCGAAGCGGGATTGACATCGACGTCCATCTGGAGGCCGAGGCACTGCGGCGCGAGATGCTGGCGCACGGGCACGAGCCGGCGCCCGATTCCACCCGCGGCAAACTGATCGACTCGCTGCTGGCCAACTATGTCGAACCGACTCTGATCGAGCCGACCTTCCTGTACGACTACCCGCGCGACATCTCCCCGCTGGCCAAGAGCACGCCGGGTGATCCGGGGATCGTCGAACGATTCGAGGGCTTCGTTGCCGGCATGGAGTTGTGCAACGCCTTCACCGAGCTCAACGACCCCTTCGACCAAGAACAGCGTTTCCTCGAGATGGGCCGGGACTACGCCGCCGACAGCGAAGAGCGTCACCCACTTGACGAGGACTACCTGCGGGCGATGCGCTACGGCATGCCGCCGAATGGCGGCTTCGGGATGGGCATCGACCGGCTGACCATGCTGCTGACCGGCAAAGTCACCATCCGGGAGGTCATCCTCTTCCCGCACCTGCGCACGCGCGATTGATCCTCGCCTGCTCACCGTCCGTCGAGATCGGGGCCGGGCCGAGCTTCGAAGGAAAGCCCGCACCCGCCGATGCCGGGCGGCCTCTCCGCCTCGGTTGCGGCGTCGGAGAGCAACGCAGGCCGAAGGCCTTCACCCAGATCGGCAGGTTATGCGCGACGGAACGATCAGGAGGGCGGTCTTGGCCTTAGCCTTCCGCTGGTTGGGTGGGGAGGTCGGCGATGCCCGGAACCGGCGAGCGCAGCAGCCAGATCCCACCCAAGGCAGAGCCGATCACGCCGATCAGCAGCGCCGGGCGGAGACCGACCGCTTCGGCCACAATGCCGGCGGCCAGTAGACCGAATGGGCTCAGGCCCAGCGCCAGCAGCTCCATGCTGGCGTTGACCCGGCCAAGGATCGCCGGCGGCGCCAGACTTTGCCGCAAGCTGAGCTCCAGGACGAAGAAGATCATCAGGGCGAAATCCCCGGCCAGTTGACCGACGAGCAGGAAGAGCGCGCCCCACGGAGCGACGGCCGGCGCCAGCGGGGTGAGCAGCGCCAGCGCGCTGCGCGCCCAGAAGGCTGCGGCCAGGGTGCGCCCGATGCCGAACCGCCGGGTTGCCCGCCCGGCGGCAGCGGCACCCAGCAGGGCACCCACCCCTCCGGCGGCGATCAACAGCCCCAGCACGGCCGGCTGGATCGACAGCTCGCGAATGGCGAACAGCACATACAGCGCGCCGAAGAAACCGCCGAAGAAGTAGAAGAAGCCGGTGGCGCCTGCCAGCGCTCGCAAGCGCGGATCATGCTGCACCCACTTCCAGCCGGCGAGTGCTTCGCGCCACAACCCGGCGGACGATTCGGCGGGGGTTGGCCGCGACTCGCGCCGCCGGATCAAGGACAGGCTGACCGCCGAGACCATGAAGGACAGTGCGTCCACCAAGATAGCCAGCGGCCCGCCCAGGAACTGCACCAGCGTCCCGCCGAGCGCGGCGCCGCCGATTTCCGCTAGCGAGTCGCCGACTTCCAGCTTGCTGTTGGCTTCCAGCAGGCGGGATTTCGGAACCAGGCTTGGGAGGTAGGTCGGGTAGGCCACATCGAAGAGGACGGTCCAACCCCCGACCAGGAACGAAACCAGGAGCAGCACGCCGAGATCGAGCCGCCCCAGTACTGCGGCGAGCGGGATGATCAAGAGCAGGGCTGCGCGGGCCAGGTCGGCGGCGATCATCAGTGGGCGGCGGCGCAGACGGTCGGCGAGCAGCCCGGCTGGAACGCCGAAGATCAGCGCTGCCGCCGAGCCGGCAGCAGCCAGCAGGCCAAGTTGGAACGGGGAGGCGGAGAGCAGCAGCACGGCCGTCAGAGGGAGCGCCTCTCGGCTGACCGTCGATCCCAGGCTGGAGACGGTCTGGCCGACCCACAGCCGACGGAAGGGTGGGTCGCGCCAAAGCGACCGGCTCGGCGGGGAGGGATCGATCATCGGAGCCGAGGAGGGAGTGGAGCAGCGGGAGCGTCTGCCGGAGCCAAGGCCGGTCGCTGGGCGAGCGGATTCATGGTGCTCTTCCGGAGCTCACGCCGGAGGTGGGGGCTTCCAGCCGCGCTTCTTGCGCCACGTGGCGTACGTCGACGCGAAGTGAATTGCGAGGGAAGATGCCCGGCAAACCAACTCGGCCTGCGCGAAAGCCCGGGCGAGCGAAGGGCCATCCTCGAATGGAGGCAGGATCATCTGCGTGCGCCCGACCTCGCGATACGAATGCGCATCCGACCCGGCGCTGCCCGGTTTGCCCGTACTTGCGGCGAAGCCGGCCGCCAGTTGATTGGCATTTCGAACGATGCAGCGCGCATTGAACACCTCCACTGCATCGACCAGGGGAAGGATGCGGCGCAGGCTCGCCTCGCTCCAGGCGCCAGAGCGCCCATGGTCGAAGGGATGGGCGACGGAAATCGCCGCCTGCTGGTCGCGCAGGCGGCGAATGGTCTCCTCGGGGGTCAGGCCGCCCGGGACGTGCTCCTGAACGTAGTACGCAAGCAACTCGCCTTCGCTGGTCTTGATCTCCTCGCCTACGATAATCAGGTCCGGGGCAAGGCGCGCCAGTTCCTGTGCGCCGCCGATCAGATTGTGGTCGGTGATTGCCAGGCGATCCAATCCGGCCTTGTGCGCCGCCTCGATCAGCCGCTCGGGCAACATCAGGCAGTCGTTCGACCAGTAGCTATGGCAGTGGGTCTCGACTGCCAGCGTCCCAGGCAGGCGAGCCACTAGCCGCCCCACCCCAGGAGGCGCACCGCCATGTATAGCAGCGCACCTGCGAACACGAGCGCGGCCAGGGCCTGCAGCACGGTCTTGGGCTGCATGCCGGGCATCACAACCTTCCCGTCGCCATACGAGCGAAACAGCTTGCCCCATGGCGTGTTGAGCGCTTGAGACACGCGCCGCCGGCCGATGAAAGGGTACCAGTAGACGTTGTGATAGAAGTTGCTGGCGAAATACGACCACGGAACCAGCGGGCTTTGCAGCAGCGGCTTCTCCAGCGGCTTGAGGGGGCCATGGTAGATCAGCTTCTGGCCGCGGCTGGCGAAGGTGTCTTCCTGCACGAAGCCCCAGGCCGGCTCCTGCTCGATGTCGTAACCAACGATTTCAATCTGGCTCGGGTCGCCCACGCCCAGGCCCATCTCATGGGCGCGGCGAATGAAGTGGATCTTCATCGGATCGAAGCCCTGCAGCTTGGCTGAGACGGCGTCGATCGCCACCTGGTCTGCTGAGGCGAGCAGGATGTCCTTCTGATGCCAGCGCATCGCCCGTGGCCCCGGCCCGTCGCCGGCGAAGGTGCCATCCATCAGGGCAAACAGCCCTGGGTGGATCTCCTGCTGGATCATCAGCAGGTCGACCAGCGTGTCGTGGATGACGGCATGCGTCCAATGCCGGTTGCGGTGTAACAAGCCGCCGAAAGCGTTCTTCATGGCGCCGGTGATGGTGGTGAACACATGAGTCTTCACCGTCGGCAGATGGACCATATTCAGCCCGATCAGTTCCTTGGGGATAAACACGCCCTTGGGATACACCTTGTCCAGGACCAGGAACGGGCGGCTTGGTTTGTACTCTGCCCATTCGAACTTCTGCTCATACAAGTAGATGCAGGGGACGTCGTACTGATCGGTGACGAAGCGGTGCTTGTTGTTGACCTCGGCATCGCGAGTATCGACGACGACGGTGTCGTTGTGTACGCCGACCAGGTCGTCGTAGCCGAGGTGACGCAGGGCACGGATGGCGCCTTCGATCTGCCACGGCGCGGACGAGCAGGCCGGGTACCAGGTCTGCCAGGAGATGTTGATCTTGAGGCCGGTGCGCGCGCCGCGCGGCAGCGCCGAATCAACGTGCGCCATGCGCATCAGCCGTTCGATGTCCTCCAGGACAGACTCCGGCCGCGTCTTGGTCACGGCCACCAAACCCTTGCCGGAAAAGTCAGCCATTGGTTCTCCTCGGCCGAAGATTGTACGTCATTGCCGGAGGCAGGAGAAGGGGTGCGTCGGGCCAGCGGAGGTGGCGTGCCGGGGATCCCGGCCGGGCAGGCGAGCACCGCTTGAGCCGTGTAGGCGCCTCGGCTCCAGCTCGGCACCCGCCGCCCAGCGTGGCGGATCGATCTGCAGCGCGTCCCAGCTGGATCGCCGGGGCTGGAGCCCCGATCGGAGCCGGGCGAGCATGGGCAACTCACAGCTTTCCCCCGCAGCCGTGAGCCGTGGCCCTTTCCGGGTGGCGCATGGGCATCTGAGCCTGTGTCGGATGTCTCCGGACTGAGCGCCTATCCTGGTGGGGGGTCTCCACCGGCA
>JBFYRF010000221.1:0-9757 GCA_041302385.1 Anaerolineales bacterium
CGATCATATGATCGTGCGCCAGCACGCCGCGATGCGTCTGCAGCTCGCTGCCCGCCACCAGTCGCAGGATGAATCGCTTCCCGTCCTGGCCGATCACCAGCGCCAGATCGCCCTCGGCCGCTCGCGGCTGTGCCACAGTCCCTCCGTCTCGTTGGACCATTCTACATGTTCTGTTGGTGGCCGTCAGGGCCGGGTGGCCGTCAGCCGGTAGACGTGCGCTCCAGGCGCCTCGACCGTCTCGACCTGCAGCCGAAGACCGTCCACTTCCTGCGGCAAAGCCCAGGTGTCTGGCGAAGGCGGGGTCTCGCCGGTGATGCGATAGAGTTGATCGAGCATGCGCTCGGGCAGGCTGTGGGGGACAATGCGCACGCCGGCGATGACCACCAGCACTCCCCCTGGACGCAGGACTCGGGCGACTTCTGCCAGCGTGCGCCGGTCGAGGATGTACTCGGTCGGGAAGGTGGCCAGCATGCCGTCAAATGCCTCGCCTGCAAAGGGCAGGGCCTGCGCCTCGGCCCGCACCAACTGCGCCTCAAGCTGCGCCATGCGCAGGCGGCGCAAGGCCATCTTCCCCATCTGCCGCGAGCGGTCGAGGCCCACGGTGCTTTGTCCGGCGAGCAGCCGCTGGCGCAGCAGATGACCTGGGCCGTGTCCGAGCTCAAGCACCGGACCGGGCGGAAGCGCCCGAAGGCCGGCCTGCTGCCACTCGCGCCACCGTCCGAAAGAGACCCCCCAGGCGACGGCATCGTAGGCCCAGGCGAAGCGCGTATACAGCAACTCCAGGGCAAAGCGCACCGCGCGGAAGACCGAAGCTTGAAGAAACCGAGGGACGTTCATCGCGATCGCCGGATCACCTCGGTCCGCGGGTCTGGCGCATGGGCAACGACTGCTGGCAGCGATGGGGTCATGACCATCGTCAGGTTGGGGGGACGAGCACATCGAGCCGGGCGGGAAGGACCTGGTACACGACCTCGACCAAGGCCTCCGAGCGGATCTCGCCGTCCAGCTGGATGGGGGTTGCAGGCTCACAGGCGATCTGGAGCCGGGTTGTGTGATGCTGCTGGATGGCGGGGTCGCGCACGAAGCTGCCGTTGATCGTGCGCGGCAGCAGGCTGAGCATCTTGCGCCGCGTCGGCGCGTACCCGAGGACGAAGGTCAGTTTCCCATCGGCCGGATCGGCCGCCGGCGCCATACGGAATAGGCCGCCGGTAAGCGGGCAATTTCCCACCGACACCAGGCTGACCGGGCCGTGATACTCGCCCCCATCCCACACGACGTGCATGTTCCAGCGGGGTTGATCGTTGATCGCCCGCAGCGCAGCCACCAGGTAGCGCAGTACTCCCTGCAGCCGCACCATGCGGATGTTGTACAGCGTGACGACCGGCTCGAGGCCGACGGCGGAGTTGTTGGCAAATACCCACTGGTTGGCCTGGCCCAGGTCAATGCGTCGGGTGCGCCCGGCGGCAATGGCGCGGGCGCTGTCCACCAGGTCCAACGACAGACCCAGGTTGTGCACGAGGTCGTTGGCAGTGCCCAGCGGCAGGATGCCCAGCGGCCCGAGCGGCGCATCCGGCGTGGCCCGGTTCAATCCGTTCACGACTTCGCCGATTGCGCCGTCGCCGCCGGCGACAATGATCGGGGAGAATCCCTGGCGAACAGCCTGCTCGGCAAGGTCGATGCCGTGGCCGGGGTGCTCGGTCTGCACCAGGTCGAAGTCAATCCCGGCCTGGCGCAAGGCAGCCTCCGCTTCCGCGCGGCGCTTGAGGGCCTTCCAGCGGCCGGAATACGGATTGAGGATCACTCTCGCCGGCATGCCTGATCTCCCTACACTTGGGTCAACACGAACCCGGCAACGGACAGGTAGATTAACAGACCGGTTGCGTCCACCAGCGTGGAGATCACCGGCGCCGACATGACCGTCGGGTCGACGCCGATGGCATCCGCCGCGATTGGGACCAACGAACCGACCAGATTGGCCCAGATGCATACCAGGAGCAGGGTGACGCCCACGACAACGGCCAGGGTGGTTCCCAGTCCCCACAGCAGCACCAGGATGAATCCGGCGATCGCCAGCAGGCTGCCCAAGATCAAGCTGGTCTGCCCTTCGCGCCACGTCACGCGCAGCGCGTCGCGGCGGCTGATCTCTTCGAGGGCAAGGGCGCGGATCACGCCGGCGACGGTCTGTGATCCGGCGTTCCCCCCCGTCCCGACGATGAGGGGAATGAAGAAGGTCAGCGCGACGACCGCCTGCAGCTCGCCTTCGAAATGCCGCAGCACTGTCCCGGTGAGGGTCGAGGCAGCAAATAGGACCAGCAACCAGACAAACCGAGAGCGAGCAACGTCGAAGATGCCGCGTGACCAGTACGGCTTGTCGATGATCGGACCGGGTTCTACGCCGGCGAGCCTGAGCACATCTTCGGTGGTCTCCTCTTCCAACACGTCGAGGATGTCGTCGTGCGTGATCACTCCCTGCAGCACGCCATCGTTGTCCACCACCGGAAGCGCCAGCAGGTTGTAGCGTCCCATGGTCCGGGCGACATCCTCCTGGTCCTCGCCGGTGGTCACAAACCGAACATCGGGATCCATCAGGGTCTCGACCGTGGTATCGGGCTCTGCCAGGATCAACTGCCGCAGCCCGGCGACACCGACGAGCTTGCCGGCGCGGTCGGTGACATACAGGTAGTAGGGAATGCTCTGTTCGGGATGGACCTGACGCAAGAACTCGATCGCCTGGGCGGCCGTGGTGCGACGGCGCAGCGTGATGAAGTCGGTGGTCATCAGGCCGCCGGCAGATTCATCCGGATGCTTGAGCAGCGGGATCACCTCATCCGCGTCCTGCATGTCGGCCAGCAGCTCGGCGGCATACACCGGATCGAGGTCGCCCAACACATCCGCCGCCAGATCCGGGTCCATCTCGTCGAGCACGTCCGCCAGGAATTCGGCCGACAGCGTCTCGGCGACATCGGCGGCGTCATCATCCTCGAGCTCCTCGAGTAGATCTGCCGTGGCTGAGACGTCGAGCTCGGGGAGCAGCTGCGCCTGTTGCCGATCGTCAAGGTCCGAGAACGCGTCCGCCCGGTCGGCGGGGTGAAGCAGGACCAGGGCCAGCATGGCGTCGTTGACGCGCCCGCTCTCCAAGGCCTGGCGGATGACTGCGAGCGTCTTGTCGATCTGTGCTTCTTCCATGGGCCACTCGGGATTGGGCAGGATAGGGCCGGCATGCCAGCCTGCCCCATTCTGTCCCATTCCTTCGGGGTACGCCAGCCCTGCGCCGATGACGTTCCTGGGGCCTGACGGTGCGCACGCCAAAGCGCGGCCGAGCAGATCGTTACTCCTCGGGCTGGAGAGGGACCGGATTGGGGCGCGGCAGGGGAGGCCGCCGCCCGCTAGCGGACCGTGGGGCCGGCCGGGCTCTGGGGTTGCTCCCGGGGCGAACCCCTGGGGCAGGAGGGTACAGCTTGGCGGTTCACCGGCAGAGGGGAAGTCAAGCTGCCCGGCGGGCCGAGCTGAGCAGGGCGTGTGACGAGCCAGAGAGGCTTGGCTGACCGCTGTGCCCCATTGCCGGGGTGCAGCGTCGGAGGAGATGGACGTGGGTGGGACGGCTCCACGCCCTCCGCCCGAACCCGGGCGGCGCTAGCCGCCGGCGGGCAGCGTGTTGCGCAAGGCCTCGATGGCGGCTTCCAACTGCAGGTCCCGCTCACCCTGCAACTCGGCTTCCGTCAACTCAACGACAACGTCCGGTTCCAGCCCGGCTTCGGCGATCAGTCGGCCCCTCGGGGTGTACCAGCGGGCAACGGTGACCCGCACCGCACCCTGATTGTTCTCCAGCGGGATCCAATTCTGCACCGATCCCTTGCCATACGACGTTGTCCCGACCAGAATGCCGCGCCCGAGATCCTGCACGGCGCCGGCGACAATCTCCGAGGCGGAGGCCGTGCCTCCGTTGATCAGGATCGCCAATGGGATCTCCGTGGCGGTTCCGCCTGAGCGGGCACGGTACACCTGCTCTGTCCCGTCGCCGAAACGCTCGGTCAACACAACGCCTTCCTGGATGAACTCAGACGAGACTTCGACCGCAGTGGACAAGTAGCCTCCGCCGTTGCCGCGCAAATCAAGGATCAAGCCGCGCGGATCCTGGGCGAGCACCTCTTGCAGGGCGCGGCGGAGGTCGTCGGTCGTCTCCTCGCCGAAGGTGTACATCTGGATGTACCCGATCCCTTCCTCCAGCACACGGCCCTCCACGCTGGGCACGGTGATGCTGGCTCTTTGCAGGCTGACCTCGAATGGGTCGGTCTTGCCCTCGCGCAGAATGGTCAGCCGGACCGTCGATCCGGCCGGGCCCATGATCCGACGGATGACCAGGCTGCCGTCCATGCCGGTCATGTCCTCGCCGTCCACCGCAATGACGACGTCGCCGGGGCGCAGGCCCGCCCGCTCAGCCGGCGAACCGGGCATGGGGGATACGATCGCCAGGTACTCGCCATCCGGGTCTACCCAGGCGCCGATGCCTTCGTAACGACCATTCAGCTCGATCGTCGCCTGCTCATACTCGTTCGGGTCCATGTACGTGCTGTGCTGGTCGCCGAGAGCTTCGAGCATCCCGCGGATCGCGCCGCGCATCAGGGAGTCATCGTCGACGGGTTGGTCGACGAACTCGTCGTGGATGATCTGCCGCGCTTCCCAGAACGGGGCAAAGGTCTCGCGCAAAGCCTGCGGGGAGGCGTTGGCGGCGAGGGGTGCCGGCGACGGGGATGCCGCAGGCTGGGGCAGCACGGATTGCACCACAGACTGCAGGGCGGGCACGCTGGCGCCGGTGGCCACGCCACCCGAAAAGAAGATGACCGCGAACAGCAAGGCGATCGACGCGCCTGCTAACAGCCGAAGCACCTTACGCATGGGACCTCTCCAATCCCGTCCAGTATGCCGGGGAGTGGCTGGATTGTAAGCGACTCTGGCTGCAACCAGCTAAGCGGAGGGTTAACGGCGGCGAAGCACTCGGTCAGCCGTCATGAAGCCCGTGTCGGGCGAGCCAGCGGCCGAGCAGCCCGTCGTAGGTCGCATTGCCGACGCTCTCCGTGTACTCAAGCAGCGCCAGGCCGTCGAAGGGGTACAGTGGGTGGCAAGACGTCGGCCAGGCGCCCTGCGGCGCCTCCACCACGGCTGTCACCAGGGGTGCCACGATCTCCGCCTGCTCGAGCGCCGGGACGATCGTCTCGGCGGTCACGATCACGGTTCGGGCGATCAAACAGAGCTCACGGTCGACTCCCTGGTTGCCCCCGATACGTGCGTTGCCGGAGGGGTCCGCCGCCAGGGCGTGGATCACGGCGACATCGCACTCGATCGCCGGGAATGCGATGAGTGCCTCCCCACTGTAAGGATCGATGACCGTGCGGACGTCGGGGCGCAGCCGGGGGAGGTCGGTCCCGATCCAGGCGAGCGAGGGCATGAACCCGACCCCGGCCATAGCCGCCCGCAGGCCGTTAGCCAGGCTGGCCTCGGTCTCCTCCTGGACGCGCAGTGAGCCGTCGCTGGCGGCGCGTGTGAAATGGGGCGCGAGCCCGAAGATCTCCAGGCCGAAGTAGCAGGTGCGCGTCGTGCTGACCATCCCTTCGCCAACGAGCAGATCGCTTTCCAGGGCAGACGTGAAGGAGAGCAGCGTCAAGCCGGAAGGCTCAGCTGTTCTACGGAATCGCTCCAGCAGCGCCAGGGCGAAAGCCATCGGGCGCCGGTATAGCGTCACCCCGCCGAAGGCGATCGAGGCCCCGCGCCCGGGCACCATCTCCGCTGCCGCGCGCAGGCTGATGAGCTTGTCAGCCATCGACCGCCCTCAACCCTGGGATCGCCTGGGGGAGGCGATGGATGCGGTCCAGCCGGTGGTGGATGGCGCCTGGAGGCGATCCGGGTCCGACGTACACCGTCGTCATTCCCAGCCCGGATGCCGGGTACAGGTTGCGCGGCATGTCGTCCACCAGCACGCAGGCCTCAGGGTCGGGCGATCCAACGAGCGCCAGCGCGCGCAGATAAGCGGCAAGCTCAGGCTTGTTGGTGAACTCCAGGGCATAGATGTCAATGATCGATGAGAAGCAATCCGCGAGGTCCAGGGCGCGCAGCACTCGCTCGGCATGCGCCCGGTCGGCATTGGTGAACACCACGCGCTGGACGCGCAATCCGGTCAGCATCTGGCGCAGGGCCGGATCGGGCTGCAGATAGCGCTCTAAGGGTATGGCGTGCACGAACTCCAGATAGTCCGCCGGGTCGATCTGATGGTGAATGCGCAATCCGTTCAGCGTTGTACCGTACTGTTCGAAGTACTGCCGGCGCAGGTCGATGGCATGCGTCTCTGTCAGCCCGAGGCGGTCCATCAGGAATAACGTGATCCGGTCACCAATGGCGTGCCAGACGCCGTTGCCATGCGGATATAACGTGTCGTCCAGGTCAAGGAACAACGTGTGCAGCTCAGTCATCGAACGGCTGATCCTTGGTCCAGACGCGGATGTTGTCGCTGGTGGGGGCGGGAAGGTGCCTGCCGCGCCAGCGCCACCAGATCCACGCCGCCAGCAGTCCCAGGCCAATGCCGAGGATCGGCTCGAGCCACACCTCCCGATAAAGGGACCAACGCCAGAGCAGGAACAGCGCCGGCAAGGGGAGCACGAGCAGCACCTTCCGCCGCTGCCGGCGCTCGACGCGCAGCATTGCGATCACCACCAGCCAGGTGAGCACCCCCAGCACAACGACCGTCCACCCATCCATGCGGGCAGTATATGCACCGCCGGAGGGCGTGTCAATCGAAGCTGGCTGAGGCTATAATCCCTCGGCGGACCCCATGACCATCCATCTGCTGAGTCAGGATGTTGCGTCGGCCATTGCAGCTGGCGAGGTGATTGAGCGCCCGGTCTCGGTCGTCAAGGAGCTGATCGAGAACTCGCTGGATGCGGCGGCGCGGCGCGTCGACATCCGCCTGGAAGCCGGCGGGCTGCGCCTGATCGAGGTCGCCGACGATGGCGTGGGAATTGCGGCCGAGGACATGCGGTTGGCGTTCTCGCGCTTCGCCACCTCGAAGCTGGCGACGCTGGAGGATCTGACTGCGATCCAAACCCTCGGATTCCGCGGCGAGGCCCTGGCGTCGATCGCGGCCGTCTCGCGCGCCTCGCTCTGCAGCCGTCCGCCCCAGGCAGACGCCGGCTGGCGGATGCAGGCCGAAGCCGGCCAGTTGAGCGGTCCCGAGCCCGTGGGCATGCCGGCCGGCACGCTGGCCGAGGTGCGGGATCTGTTCTTCAACGTGCCAGCCCGCCTCAAGTTCATGCGCTCCGAGGACTCGGAGCGGCGGCGCATTCTGTCCCTGATCTCGCGCTATGCGCTGGCCTACCCTCAGATCGCCTTTCGGCTCACGGTCGATGGACGCGAGAGCCTGCACACCGATGGCAGCGGGCAGCCAAAGGATGTCTTGGCAGAGATCTACGGCTGGGAGGTGGCGCGCGACATGCTGCCGCTGGGCACAAGCGGCGAAGGACCCGTGCAGGTGAGCGGGTACGTCAGCCCGCCGGCGGTCCATCGCTCCACCCGGCGGGAATTGACCCTGTTCGTCAATGGGCGATGGGTCCAGGATGCCGGGCTGGCGGCGGCGGTTGTCCAGGCATACCATGGCCTGCTGATGGTCGGCCGCTTCCCCATCGCGGCCGTGTTTGTGCGCCTGCCGCCTGAAAGCGTGGATGTTAATGTCCACCCGGCCAAGGCGGAGATACGCCTGCGCGATGCAAGCCAGGCGTTTGTGGTCGTCCAGCGGGTGGTTCGAGCGACGCTGCTGGGCCATGCCCCCGCAGCCGACCTCGGGCCGGCGCAGCCGCCCCAACAGACGGTGTCGGCGGTTGGGCCCGACTGGATCGCGGCCCAGGCTGCGCTGCACCCGCCAGATCTGGACCGGGCCGGACCCGTGGCGATGGCCGCGTCCTGGCTGCCGCTGCTCCAGCCGGTGGGGCAGGTCGGACGAAGCTACATCGTCGCCGAGGCGCCGGACGGTGTGTACTTGATCGATCAGCACGCCGCGCACGAGCGGGTGCTGTTTGAAGCGTGGATGCGCCAGGAGGCGCACGGCGACGTACCGATGCAGCGCCTGCTCGAAGCGGTCGTGGTCGAACTGACGCCCGCTCAGGCTGATCTGCTGCAGCCGCAGGTCGAGGACCTGCGCCGTCTGGGGTTCGACGTGGAGGCCTTCGGCGGCAACGCTTTCCGACTGAGCGGCATGCCTGAACTGCTCGCCCATCTCGATCCGGCGCAGGCGCTGCGGGTTCTGGTCGAGGACTTCGAGGAGGACGAGCGACCACTGCAGGCAGAGCGTGAGCACCGCATCGCCGGGCGGGTGTGTAAGCGGGCGGCGATCAAGGCGGGCCAGCTCTTGTCGCTGGCCGAGCAGACTGAACTGCTGCGCCAGCTCGAAGCGTGCGGCCAGCCCCGCACCTGTCCGCACGGCCGGCCAACGATGCTGCACATTTCCCTCGATACGCTGGAGCGCCAGTTCGGCCGGCGAGGCTGAACCCCGCTCGGGCCGGGGTCAAGGCGCAAGTCCGCCAGCGACTTTCTGCCGCCCCAAAGCCAGACCAACCGGCATGCGGCCACGAATTTCTCGTTGCGCCTCCGCTGAAGCTGCGCTGTGCCGCGCTCGCCCGCAACGGGGGCGCCCACGCGGCGCCGCACGAACCGGCTCCCGAGTGCCTGCAGCGCCCGGCCCGGACACAGCCGGGTCGGTTGAAGGGCTCCATTGCAGGCAGGTGGTCCCGGGTCCACTTCCGAAGGGACTGCCGGGGCGCATTGTCCCGTGGTTGCATACGACCGCGACAGGTAGAACTGCGCCCACAACCAGCCCGGGCTGGAGTCCGTGTGCGCCAAGCTCGCTTGCCAAGAGAGGATTCCGGAACACGCCACACCGGGGGTCTGGCTGTGGAAATCGGCGGGGGGCGGGTGCCGGCCCGTTGACGAACCGTCAGAACCGGCTCCGCTCCTGCCCAGCCCCGAAGTGCCTCCGGCAGATTTTTGGGCGCACCGCCCCCCCCGGCCCGTACGCCTGCTGAGGCGACGACTCCTGTGAGAGCAGCCGAGCAGCCGCCCGGGGCGGGGATCCACGCCGGTGAAGCGCATACCCCGCAGCGCTGCGATCGGCCGGGGAGGTGTGTGACCGCCAGCGCATACCGCTGGAGCGCAGGCGAGGCTGGTCAACTGGGGACAGGAATCCGCTGTCACGCCACCCGCCGAGCGGGGTCGTCAAGCCGCGCGGCACCTTGGGAAGCGCGGCGAACGCCGACCGCGCCGGCTCAGGTCGCCGGCGGCGGGAGGGTGGGCGGTGCAAGCGGGTCGCGGGCGCCGACCGGCAGGATCACGCTGAATGTGCTGCCGACGCCGACCTCGCTCTCCAACGTCACGTATCCGCCATGGTTCTCGATGATGCGCTTGGCGATCGTCAGGCCGAGGCCGGTCCCGGCGGTGGTGGACTCTTGCTCGGGGACGCGATAGAAGCGCTCGAAGATATGCGCTACGCTCTCGGGCGGGACGCCGCGCCCGGAGTCGCGCACGCTCAGCTCGGCGAGGTCGCCCTTGCGGGAAAGCCCGACGCTCACCACGCCTCCGCGGTGATTGAATTTCATGGCATTGGTGAGCAGGTTGAGCACAACCTGCTTCAGCCGATTGCGGTCGCCGTGCACCGGCGGAACGTCCCGGTCGGTGTTGTCCTCCAGTCGGATTTGCTCGGCCTCGGCCAGCGGACGGA
>JBFYRF010000301.1:0-2683 GCA_041302385.1 Anaerolineales bacterium
GCGCCGTCGACCCAGCTTCCATAGATCAGCCCGGCGGTGGTGCTGAACAGCGCCACCCAGACGACGTAGGTCCAGGCCTTGCCGCGGCCGATGATCGCCGCCACCAGCAGGATGCTCTGCAGGCTGAGCTCCGGATCGGCCATCAGGTAGGCCAGCAGCGGCCCCGGATGCATGCCCAGGCTGAGGAACATCTGGGCGATCGGCACCTCGACCAGCGTCGGGAAGTACATGAACACGCCGAAGATGACGCCCGCCAGGTTGCCCTTGAGGGTGTTCGACCCGGCGAGCGACTCGATCCACTCCGGCTGGATCAGCTGGCGCAGCACGCCGACGGCAAACACGCCGACGACGAGCAGCGGGAAGATCTGCTTGACGAAACGCCAGGACTCCCACAACCACCCCCGCCGCTCGTCCTCAGTGAGTTGTGACCTGGCCAGCCAGGCCAGGCTGAACAGCAAGAGCAGCACGGCCATGAAGCGGCCGGGGAACTGGATCGTCAGGCTGCCGTCCTGCGGCGTCACGCCGGCGGCGGCGACGAGCAGGGTCAAGGCGATCAGACCCAACGCCACGTAGGTCCAGTGGTTAATCCCATCGTGGACATTCTCAAAGCCGCGCCACGCCGAGACGCCGATCAACCCCAGCAGGCCGATCAGCGCCACACCCTGCAGACTGACGCCTTCCTCGCCACGGCTGGCGTCGAAGGGCACCAGGCGGAAGAGGCTTTCCTGCAGCGCACCGGCTCCGGCGATCGGCAGTTCGACTTGAACATAGGATGCCGTCAGCACGCCAATCTTGAGCGTGCCGGCCAGCAGCAGGGCCACCATGACGAGCAGAAAGGCGACCACCCCTGGGCGGACTCCACCTCGTCCGGCGAATAGATCATCGGAGGCTTGCTCCCGGGCGGCATCGGCGCGGCGAAAGATCATGGCCATGATCAATCCGATGCCCATGCCAAAGGTCAGCGAGAGGATCAGTCGGGCGAAGGCCATCTCCGGGCCGAGTGCCACGCCGGTGTAGGCCAGGGCCAGGATATTGCCCGCCGGGGCGAAGAACAGGAAGGTGATGGCCGGACCCAGACCGGCGCCCTTCTTGTAGATCCCGGCGAAGAGCGGCACGATCGTGCAGGAACACACCGCCAGCACCGAGCCGGCCAGTGCCGCCGCCGGGTAGGAAACGATCTTAGGCGCCCGGCGCCCCAGGAAGCGCGTCACCGATTCCTTGGGGATCAGCGCCGCCAGCCCCCCGGCGATGAAGAAGGCCGGGACCAGGCACAGCAGCACGTGGGCCGCAAGGTAGGCCGCCAGGTTCCCCAGGCCGCCCCTCAGCAGTATGACAAAGCCGTTCAGCAGATCCATCGAGTCCTCAACGATCTTGACCGGCGCGCCCCCCCCCGGGGGCCACCGCCTCGATCAGCAAGCGACCGGCTCGGCAGTCGTCCGCACACAATGGGGACAGGGACAGGACTTGCTGGAGCCGCGGCTCGGGCTGCGGTACGTCAGCTTCCTGCCGCTCCTCTTCGCCGCGCCAGCAGCCGTGGTCTTGGCCGCCGCCAGCAGGGAGGCCAACGACGGCTCGGCTACCGAGTAGTACACGTTCCAGCCGTCGCGCCGGTCGGTCACCAGCCCGACCTGGCGCAGCTTCGCCAGATGCTGCGAGATCGCCGCCTGGCGCTGGCCTAGGTGTGCCTCCAGATGACAAACGCAGGCCTCCCCATCCCGCAGCAGCACTTCGAGAATCTGCAGCCGGATGGGATGGCCACAGGCCTTGAGCAGATCACCAGCAGCTGCATAGCCGTCCATGCCTTCGCCTCCAATTCACATTCTATATTCTGAATACATTGTATATTGCGGGGGCCGGGTGTCCAGGTGACCTACGTCCCGCATTCACCTGACGAACCACTTTGCAGCCAGCCGGTCAGGCGCCGGGGGGCGCCCGGCGACCGGGCTGCTGGTTGTCTCGGCGTGGGCACCGATGGGCTCGTGGGGGGCGGGGGTCCACTCCGCAGGCCAGGCGGAAATTTGTCGCAACGGAGACGAGGCAACGGCAGTGACGGCGGCACGCCAGGGATGCAACGTTGCAGGGCTTGGGGCAGGCGGGGATGCGCCGGCCATTGCGCGAACGCCAGCGCAAGCAGGCAGCGGGCAGGTTCCGTAGCTTGCCAACCTGTTGGAGATTCGCCTGACGCGGAGTAGACAGAAGGGCTGGCCCATCGCCAGCCCTTCGTCGTGAAATCAGGCAAGACGCTTGCGCCGGCGCTTCCGGTGTCGCTTCATGCACACTGCGACCCGAGGAGGCCACGTACGCCTCAGCGCAGCAGCCACCGATCGGCTGGTTGGCGTGCACTTCCGCACGCTTCCCGGCCTGAAACCCCTTCAGCGCATTCCTGCAGCCTCATCTGGACAGGCCTGATCCTTCAGACCGGCCGACTGCGGCCTCGAAAGCCGCACCCGGCGATGAGCCCGGCCCTCCCCTGATTCATGGGATCCGGCTAAGCCGCTTCCAGGCATCGTCCAGACGGCGCCCTTCCCGCTTCCCTCCTCGTCGACCTTCCGGCTCCGTTTCTCGACCCCGGCGCCGGGGGCCGAGTCACCGGCTGCGCCGAGCGTTTCAGCCGGTCTGACTGCGCGCCGCCTCGATCATCTTGGATTCCTTCATGATGGAGAGGAAAGCGAGCGCCAAACCC
>JBFYRF010000012.1:0-9446 GCA_041302385.1 Anaerolineales bacterium
GAAAGGAAATGCTCCAGCTGGAGGCGACGACCGGTTTCCTGGCGGCGACGGCGGCCACCATCGGCGCAATCCTGTGGCTGGCGTTCGCGGTTCGCGGCTGGACCTGGAAGCAGTTGGGCCAACTCATTCTGGTGGGCTTCACGGGGTTACTCTATTTGCTCACAGCCCGCTCTGCCTTCCGGGCGGCCTACCTCACACCGGATCAGGCGACCGAGTTCCTGGTCTACGCGCATGCTGCGCCAGCGGTCAAAGTCGTGCTGAACCAGGTCGAGGATCTATCGCGGCGAATGAATGACGGCCTGTCGATCGACGTCGCCTATGACGATGACGTATCCTGGCCGTATTCGTGGTACTTCCGCAACTACCCCAATGTGCACTACTACGGGCCCAACCCAACGCGTGAACTGCTCAACTACCCGGTGATCATCGCCGGAGACAATAACTGGGCGAAGATCGAACCGCTGCTCGGCGATCGCTATCAGTCGTTCGAGTACGTGCGCATGTGGTGGCCGAGCCAGGAGTACTTCGGCCTCACCTGGGAGCGCATTCGCGGCGCGCTTACCTCTCCGGAATACCGCCAGGCGTTGTTTGACATCTGGCTGAACCGTGACTACACGGCCTACGGAGAGCTGAGGGGCCTCGACTTCTCGCTCAAGAACTGGAATCCCTCGGACCGGATGAAGCTGTTTATCCGCAAGGACATCGTCGGTCAGGTGTGGGACTTCGGCGCCGCGCCGCAGGCGCTTGAACCGGTCGCTTTCGTCGATCCATACGAGGCAGGTATGAGCCTGAAGCCGGCGGAACCGATCCTGGGTTTCACCGGGACGTCCCTCGGCCAGTTCTCGAAGCCGCGCGGCGTCGACGTAGCGCCCGATGGCAGCTTGTACGTGGCCGATACGCTGAATCACCGCATCCAGCACCTGGCGCTCAGCGGCGAAGTGCTGCACGCTTGGGGCGAGCTGGGCAGCCTCGATCAGGGTGAGGCTCCGGGCGGTACCTTCAACGAGCCGTGGGACCTGGCGGTGGCGCCCGACGGGACGGTGTGGGTTGCCGATACGTGGAACCACCGTGTTCAGCACTTCAGCGCCCAGGGAGAGTTCCTGGGGATGATCGGGACCTTCGGTCAAGCCGAGTCGTTCACTTCCTTCTGGGGTCCGCGCTCCGTGGCGGTGGACAACCAGGGGCGGCTGTTCGTCTCCGACACGGGCAACAAGCGGGTGGTGTTCTTTGACGAGCTGGGCGACTCCCTGGGCCAATTTGGGGTGCCGGGTTATCTCGAGGGGCAGCTCGACGAACCGGTCGGCATTGCGCTCGACCGCCAGGGGCGGGTCTATGTCGCCGATACCTGGAATCAGCGCATTCAGGTCTTCGAAGAAACCGAGCCCAATATTTTCGAGCCGGTGAGGGAATGGCGCGTCGAGGGATGGTACGGGCAATCCCTGGACAACAAGCCGTACCTGGCGGTCTCCTCGCGCGGCGATGTCTGCGCCTCAGACCCCGAGGGCTACCGGGTGTTGTGCTTCGATGATTCCGGGCAGTTCACGCAGGGGTGGGGGGATTTCGGCGGAAGCGACTCGACCTTCGACCTGCCCACGGGTCTGGACTTCGATGACGACGGCGGGTTGTGGGTCGTCGACGCCGGCAATGGACGGGTCATGCGATTCAGTCTGGCGAACGGGGGCTGATCCCGGCGCGGTGTTGACCGGATGAAGGAGAGCTGATGAAGCTACACGAGTATCAGTCCAAGCAGCTGTTTGCCCAGTACGGGATCCCGATTCCCAAGGGCCGAGTGGCGACGACCGCCTCGGAGGCGAGGACGATCGCCGAGGAATTGGGCGGGCGCGTGGTCGTCAAGTCGCAGGTGCTCGTGGGCGGGCGCGGCAAAGCCGGCGGGATCCGCCTGGCCGCTTCTCCGGAAGAGGCACAGGAGATGGCCACCCAGGTGCTGGGGATGGAGATCAAGGGATTGCCGGTGCGCAAAGTGTTGGTGGATGAAGCGGCCGAGATTCACGGCGAGATCTACCTCGGCGTGACCAACGACCGCGCCAACCGCTGCCCGGTGATGATCGCCTCAGCCGAGGGGGGCGTGGACATCGAGGAGGTGGCGCGCACCGCTCCGGGGCGGATCATCCGCGCCCAAGTCGATCCGCTGTTAGGACTGCGCGAGTACCAGGCGCGCGGCCTGGCGGTTTCAATCGAATTGCCGCGAGATCATTGGAAGACTTTCATCGATATCGCGTTGTCGCTGTACAAGGCCTACTTGGAGTCGGATGCCACGCTGGCAGAGATCAATCCCCTGGTGATCACCAAGGACGGCCGCATGCTGGCGCTGGATGGAAAGATCGTGTTGGACGACAATGCCCTCTTTCGGCATCTGCGCCTGGCAGAGATGCGCGACCTGGATGAGGAGGCTCCGGCCGAGCAAGAGGCCCGCAAGTACGGGCTGAGCTACGTCAAGCTCGACGGGAATATTGGCTGCCTGGTGAACGGCGCCGGGCTGGCGATGGCGACGATGGACGTGATCCAGCTGCATGGCGGATCCCCGGCCAACTTCCTCGATATCGGGGGTGGGGCGGGGGCTGACAAGGTGGCAGCCGCCCTGCGGATGGTGTTCTCGGACGTCAGCGTGAAGGCGGGGCTGATCAACGTCTTTGGCGGCATCACCCGTTGCGATGAAGTTGCGCGGGGTTTGCTGCTGGCACTGGACCAGGTCAAACCGAAGATCCCGATCGTCGTTCGCTTGGTCGGCACGAACGAGGACGAGGGACGGGAGATTCTGGCACAGGCGAAGCTGGAGACCGTGGCGACCCTCGAGGGCGCCGCCAAGCGCGCCATCGAGCTGGCAGGCTAGGGAGGAAGACATGGGCATCCTGGTCGATCGAGACACCCGCCTGGTGGTGCACGGGATCACTGGCCGTGAAGGAACCTTCCACACGGCCCAGATGCTGGAGTTCGGCTCGAAGGTCGTTGCGGGGATGACGCCTGGCAAGGGCGGCGAGTGGGTATTCAATGGAAAAGTGCCGGTGTTCGACACGGCCAAGCTGGCGGTTGAGGCGACCGGCGCCGATTGCAGCGTGGTCTTCGTGCCCGCGCGCTTTGCCGCCGACTCGGCAATGGAGGCGGCAGATGCCGGTGTTCGTCTGGTGATCATGATCACCGAAGGCATCCCGGTGCAGGACATGATGCAGGTGCGCCGTTACCTGGATCAGAAGGGCGTGCGAATGGTTGGGCCGAACTGCCCGGGCGTACTGACCCCGGGCGGATGCAAGGCTGGAATCATCCCTGGCCATGTGGCGATTCCTGGCGGCGTGGGCGTGGTGTCGCGCTCGGGCACGCTCACCTACGAGGTGCTGTATGCGCTGATGCAGGCGGGAATGGGGGTGTCGACCTGTGTCGGGATCGGCGGAGATCCGATCAATGGGACATCCTTCGTCGACGTGCTGGGCATGTTCGAGGGGGATGGCCAGACGGAAGCGATCGTGCTGATCGGTGAGATTGGCGGGACGGATGAGGAACGCGCGGCCGAGTTCATTTCGGACCGTGTGAGCAAGCCCGTAGTCGGGTTCATCGCCGGTCGGACGGCGCCGCCGGGCAAGCGCATGGGCCACGCCGGGGCGATTGTCGAAGGTGGTACGGGGCTGGCGGTCGACAAGGTGCGGGCCCTGGAGGCAGCCGGCGTGCGCATGGCCGAAACGCCGGAAGCCCTGCCGTCCTTGCTTACGAGCGGACAGTAGAGAGGGGAGACGCAGCATGTCCAAACGCAGTCCTGCCGCGCCGCCTGCGCAGGCCGCCCGGGCTGAGCCCCAGACGCCGCTCGACCGCGCCTGGGCTGCCTACGGCGCGCAGGACCTGGCGCAGGCGCAGCAGCTGGTGCAGGGCGTGCTCGAGCAGGCGCCCGACGATATCGAAGCTTCCTATCTTGCGGGCCTGGTGGGGCGCGCCCAGGGCGATGGCGCCCGGGCGCAGGCGGCCTTCCAGAGGGTGGTCGATCAGCATGCCCGCATCGAGGATCGCACCCGCTCGCGCATGGTGCGCAGGCTGGCGGTGGGCCACCTGAACCAGATCGCCCACGGCAGTTGGGACCTCGAGCCGGAGACCTGGGAGCGCACATGACCACCAAGCGCGAGCGTTTGCAGGCGGTGATCCAGGGGGAAGTTGCCGACCGCCTGCCAGTGGCGCTGTGGCGCCACTTCCCCGTGGATGACCAGGATCCGCAGCAGCTGGCGCAGTCGACGCTGGCATACCAGCGCGAATTCGATTTCGATCTGGTGAAGGTCACACCCGCCTCGTCGTTCTGTGTGCGCGACTGGGGCGTGACCGATCGCTGGGAGGGCAATCCCGAGGGGACACGCCGCTACGTGCAGCGGGCGGTCCAGCGGCCGGAGGACTGGCCGAAGCTGGAGGCCCTGCCGGTTGAGTCGCCGTCGCTGCGGGCGCAGCTCGACTGTCTTGAGCAGGTGATCGCCGGCGTGACCGACGCTGCGCCGGTGCTGCAGACCGTGTTCAGCCCCCTGGCGCAGGCCAAGAACCTGTCCGGCGAAGGGGTGCTCATAGAGCATCTGCACAGCTCACCCCAAGCGGTACTTCAGGCGCTGGAGACGCTCACTCGCACCACGGTTTCCTTTGTCGAAGCCGCGCGCGCCACCGGGATTGCCGGCATCTTCTATGCCCTTCAGCATGCCAGCTACCGGTTCTTTGACCGGGCGGGATATGCGCGCTTTGGCGAGCCGTTCGACCGGCGCATTCTCGAGGCAGCCGGAGGGCTGGGCTTCAACTTGCTACACCTGCATGGCGCCTCGGTGATCTTCGAGCTGGCGGGCGAGTATGGGGTGGAGATCGTCAATTGGCATGATCGCGATACGCCGCCGAGCCTGGCGGAAGCGCGTGGACGGGTGCGTGGCGCCGTGTGTGGGGGCCTGCAGCGCGAAGCGACGATGGTGCTTGGCGATCCGTCTGCGGTGCAGGCGGAGGCTGCGGATGCGATGCGCAGTGTCGCCGGGCGCGGGCTGCTGCTGGGGACCGGCTGCGTGACGCCGGTGCACGCGCCGCGTGCGAATCTGATGGCCGCCCGGCATGCGGTCGAGAACTGCGCATAGCCACGACTGGACAACAGGGATGGCCGGGATGCGGGTGATCAGTGGCCTTGCCAAGGGCCGACGGCTGCAGATGGTCCCGGGCGATACAACCCGGCCCGTCCCCGACCGCGTCAAAGAAGCGCTGTTCAACATCCTCGGCCAGGATGTCGTCGAGGCGCGTTTCCTTGATCTGTTTGCCGGCAGCGGGGCGGTGGGTATTGAGGCCCTGAGTCGCGGGGCGGCGCGGGCGGTGTTCCTTGACCGGGCGCCGGCAGCCGTGCGGACAATCCGAGCCAACCTCCAGACAACTGGCATGCTGCCGGCTGCGGAGGTGGTCCAGACGGATGCGTTCTCCTGGCTCAAGCGCAACGCGGCGCAGCAATTCGACTACGTGTACGTTGCGCCGCCGCAATACCAGGATCTGTGGTCGGCGGCGCTTTCCGCTCTTGACCAGGCGCCGGGAATTCTCGCGCCGGATGCATGGGTGATCGCTCAGATGCATCCGAAGGAGCTTCGCCCGCTCGATTTGGCTCGCCTCCGGCTTGAAGATCAGCGCAAGTACGGGAGTACGCTGCTCGCGTTCTACACGGCCGAGGAGGCGATCCCGGCTGCAGACCCTCTCGAGCGTTGAGCCCATCGGGCGCAACGTGCCCCGCAACTCCGCGCAGGAGAGATGGGCCGAGACGAACGGCATGCCATCGAGGTCGCTGGCAAGTCCCCTCCGATTGTGAGAGTGCTCCAGGCGTGGGTGGAGCGGAATGGGCGGTCCCCTGCCATCCGAGCCAGCGAGGCCCTGGCTGCAAGCAGATCCCTCGGCGCAGAGGTCCGCTTCGGGAGGCGACTGCAAGGGGGATGACCGTGCGTGGGGGATGACTTGGCCCGGTCGTCTGCCATCCTGAGCGCCGGCCGCCGCGCAAGCCCCTCAATCAGTTCAAGCAGATCCCTCGGCGAACAACCCGCCTCGGGATGACACCCGAGGGGGACGTCGCCTCGAAAGGGATGATATGCCTTGCAGACCCGTCATGCCAAGCGCGCACTCCGTGGCGAAGCGGCGGGGACACGAAAGATGGTCCGTCCCAGTCGTCGCGCAACCGCATCACTCCCCGCAAGCGGATCCTTCGGCGAAAGAGCCACCTCGGGATGACATGGCAGGTGGGATGACAGTCCAAGGGGGGATGACGCCCCAAAGGGGCTGACGATGCCCGGCAGACTGGCATCCCGGACGCCTGCCCCGGAGCAAGCCGGCGGGAGAGCGACGGATCTGCTTGTCGGCGCGATCGCGGCGGGCGCGTCGAGCGGGGTCGAACCGGCTGGCCGGTCAGGGACGAGCGAGAAATGCCTCCCATTCCGCCTCGTCGTAGAAGCGCTGCGTGATCTCATTCGAGCGCGTCTGGCTGCCGGACTGCCAAAGGCGCATTCGCAACGGATCGCTGTCGAGAAGGGTCCCGATGCGGGCGGCACCAAGGGACAGGAGTGCCTCCTGCAGGCGGCTGAACTGCTCGTTGACGAACGAGCTCTCTACCCACATCCCTCGGAAGTCGACCGCTGCAACCCATCCTGGGCCCAGCCGGGCCGCTTCGAGGCCCACCCTGTCGATGAGGGCAGCAACGTCCTGCGGATCGAGCGGCTGGTCGCTCAGGATGTCCATTCTTTGGCGTTCTGGAATTGCTTTGGCTAACACCATGCCCGAGACTACCTCCAGTGGGGTGCGTCGAAGCCAAACGCATCGCAGCGTGTGGGAATTCTAGCCTCTCCTGGAAACCCCTGTCGAAGGTACGCGGCCAATGCAATTCGGCACGCGGACGGCCGGCAAGCCGTGCGGTTCGGGACCTGCCTGGAATCCTGACGCCCAGGGGAGGCACCCGCCGCCGAGGCCGGGAAGCCAGTGTCGCTTTGCGTGAGGCCGTATGGAGGGCGCGCGGGCGGCACGCGGGTCGGCAGCTCCATCCCGCGCTCTGTTTGGGGAAGAGCCGATGGAGGGCGCAGCGAGCCCGGCTGGCAGGCGAAAGCGGGGTGGACCTGTGTTGCCTGCGGGCACAGCTTCGCCCGGGATGCGCCGGGGATCCTGGACTGGCCGGAGGGAAAGGCGGTGGCGAAGGCGCCCACGATCGCCGGCCTTCGCTCGATTGTTGCGTCTCGACCCACCCGGTCAGGCGCGTGGCATGGCGGCTGCGAGGCTGGCATCGTCCGCCTCAGGTCAGGCACCCTCGTGGAAGACTCGCACGGCCTCTCCGCTGGAGGCGAACTGGTAGCTGGCGGTGAAAGTTGTGCCGTGCTCGTAGCAGCGTAGCGCGAGAGGCAGGACCTCAGGAATGTCCTCGACCAGCTGGTGCTGGCCGAGCTCCTCCAGCGGGACCCAGAGCGGCTCGCCCTCCGGGCTGGCCTGCGGGGGTCCGTTGGTTTCCCCGACGAAGACGTACAAAGCGATCCCGGGGGAGGCCCCGACGTCGATCATGATCGCCCCCACCAGCCGCAGGCGGCTGGCCATCAGTCCGGCCTCCTCGGCCAGCTCGCGCCGGGCGGCGGTGAGCGGATCCTCACCAGCCTCGATGTGGCCGCCAATGCCGTTCAGCCGGCCGGCCCAGGCTCCCTTGCTCTCCGCCGCCCGGATCAGCAGGACCTCGCCGGGGCGGGTGAGAAAGGTCAGCGTGCGCGGGATAACCGTGTAGCGGGTGGCGTCGGGACGTTGTCCTGCCCGGAACACGGTGTCGGCTCAGTCGGCCAGATCGCGCACGTCCTCGCTCACGCCGGCGGCCTTCAAGAACGCAGCCAGTGGCGCCCGCACGGCGATGGGCTTGACATGCTGCGAGACTTCCAGGCGCGTGCCGCCGACATTCAGGCGCTGGAACAGCAGCCGAAACTGCTCTTCCCAGGCCAAGGTGATGCGCGCCATCGCCTCTGGCGCGAGGTCCCAGAGCTGACGCTTGAACGGCCCGATCGCCCGCTTGCGGGCGCCATAGTAGAACTGCTCGTCGGTCTGGCCTGGCTTGCGCTCATCGGGATGGTTCTTGGCCAGGTAGGCATAGATCTCCTGGCGCAGGCCGTCCGGGAGCCGATCGTACAGCATGTTCTGGAAGTTGGTCGCCAGATGGACCTCCACGGCATTCGCCTCGGCGAAGCGAGTGAAGGCCTCTTCGGGCAGCGTGGAGGCGCCATGCTGGACCGCCCCGCCCAGGGCATAGGCCTTCTGGGAAAGCAGGGAGAGCTTCTGCAGCGTGTCGAAGTCAACCTTCACCTTGGCGATCGTCCCATCGGGCAGCACAATCCCGCCGTGGGAAGTGCCGGTCTGAACGCTGATCTTGGAGAGGCCCGGCTTGTCGCCCAGCGCGAGCGGCATCCACTGCTTGAAGCCATCCATGAAGGCCCGCAGCTCGGGCTCGGTGCTGTTGTGGCCGCCGACTTCGCCGATTTCGCCCCCGATGGAGACGACCACGCTGGCAGGCTCGATCTGGCGAATGAAGGCGGAGAACTCAGCACACAGGGTGAAGTTGACGCGCTGCTGCTCGAGCAGGGTCGGCTGGTCCAGGTCGACGAGCGTGGAGGTGTCAATATCGATGTTGAAGAAACCAGCAGTGATGGCCTCGGCGGTCAACGCCTTGACGGCCTCGACCTCCGCCGCGGCGTTCTGCTTGAACTTCTTGGCGCCCACCTGAAAATGGTCGCCCTGGATGAACACCGGTCCGCGATACCCTTCGGCAATGGCTGCGCCGAGCACGCAGGCGGCGTACTCTGCCGGTCGCTGATCGGTGTAGCCGATCTCAGAGCGGGCGATCTCGAACAGGAGTGCCTGGGCATCCGCGGCGCGTGCAGCGCGGAACACGGCCCGGGCCGCCTGGAAAGGCAAGGCGCGCAGATTCATGGCCGGGACGGTGAAGTCGTTGCGGGTCTTGCCGGCGCCGCGTGCCAGATACAGTGTGTGAATGGAGGCGGGGAGAGCGCCATACTCGACGGCCAGCTCACGGATCAGCCAGCAGGCCAGGCCCTTCTCGGGCTGCGTCCCCAGGCAGGCGGTCCGCACCACCCCCTCGATCCGCGGGCGCAGCGCGTCTGGGTCTCGAATGATGACGTTGGGACCGGGGTTGATGGTGACCGAGCTGCCGAGGGGCTCGGCGACCTGCAGCAGAGTTTCTAGAGTTGCCATGGACTGCTCCTTGTGGTGGTTCTTCGACTGTCAATGATAATACAGGTGCTGGGAACGGACAGCCTGCTGCGGTCAGCCGAAAGTCAGGCCCGGCGGTTGTCCGCGGCCAGTTTGGCTGTAGAATCAGTCTCAGGCGCGATTGACGCGCACGTCACCTGAGGGGAGTAGGCAATGGGCGATCCGTTTGGCAAAGTCACTTCAACCAGTGATCTGATCGGGAAGATCCGCGG
>JBFYRF010000015.1:0-4444 GCA_041302385.1 Anaerolineales bacterium
TCGCGGATCGCGGCGGCGATGAGCACCAGGCCTACGGGGATCGAGGCGGGCCACAGGCTGGCGTTCCATCACAGGCCGATTTCCTGTTGGAAGCGCAGCGGCCACCACCCGAAGACTGCCAGGGGCGCGGCCAGCGCAACCGCTATCGGGGCGAAGACCTTGACTACCTCCCGCCCTCCCCCCCGTCTGGCCGCCTCAACGAACCAGAAGATCGCCACCGCGATCCCCACCTGAGGTTTGACGGCGATGAAGAACAGGCCCACCACCGGCGGCAGCACGAACCCTGGCGCCGCCAGCCAA
This sequence comes from Anaerolineales bacterium, assembly GCA_041302385.1. GTDB lineage: Bacteria > Chloroflexota > Anaerolineae > Anaerolineales > E44-bin32 > PFL42. The sequence continues at coordinate 301 of JBFYRF010000015.1, forward strand.
TCCAGATATCAATCTAGAACGCCCTGCAGGACGGGCGGGGATAGCAGCAGGAACATGAGCGTGATCGGCTTGGCTCCCAGTCTCGCCGCGAAATACGCCAGGGCGGCGAGGCTGGCAATCACCAGCAGCGCCCGGCCGACCGCCTCCGGAAAAGCGACCAGCGCCAGCAGGGGGAGGAGCGCTCAGGGCGCGTTGAAGTACCCGGTGACGGTGTACGGCGAGTTGCCGGAGAGCATGGCCTTCGCAGCAGGCAAGAAGACGTAATGCCAGTCGACGGCCTGGGGAAGGTACCTGACCATCACTCCGAAGACAGCAAGCGCCAGGGCGAGCAGGACGCCGACGATGACACCGCGCGGGCCTCGTATTGTCCGGCCTTCAGTCGCCTCCACCGTCATCCGTCCTGGCCTCCAGGTGCAGTCAATCAAGGTGCGGGGCGAGAAAGATACCCGTGTAGGAACCCGGCACCTGGCAGATCTGCTCGGGGGTGCCTTCGGCCACCAACTCACCGCCGCCCTCGCCGCCTTCCGGACCCAGGTCGATCACCCAGTCGGCCACCTTGAGGATGTCCGGGTGGTGCTCGATGATCACCACTGTGTTGCCCTGTTCGACCAGCTTCTGCAGCACTTCGATCAGCATGTGCACGTCGGCGGCGTGCAGGCCGACCGAGGGTTCGTCGAGCACATACAGCGTGTGGCCGGTTGAGCGCCGCGAAAGCTCGCGCGAAAGCTTGACCCGCTGGGCCTCGCCGCCGGAGAGGGTCGGCGCGGGTTGGCCGATGGTGACGTAGCCCAGCCCGACGTCCTGCAACGTCTTCAGTCTGCGGACCATCGCTGGGAATGCGGCGAAGAACTCCGCCGCTTCGTCGATGGTCGTGTTGAGCACATCGGCGATCGTCTTGTCCTTGAAGCGGACCTGGAGGGTCTCGCGATTGAAGCGCGCCCCGTGACAGACCTCGCATTGGACGTATACATCCGGCAGGAACTGCATCTCGATGCGCAGTTGACCCTGGCCCTCGCAAGCTTCGCAGCGCCCGCCGTGCACATTGAAGGAGAACCGGCCGGCCTTGTAGCCGCGCACCTTGGACTCGGGCAGCTCGGCGAACAGGCCGCGGATTTCGTCGAACAAGCCGGTGTAGGTCCCGGGATTGGAGCGCGGGGTGCGGCCGATCGGGCTCTGGTCGATGTTGATCACCTTGTCGATGTGCTCAACGCCCTCAAGGCGGTCGAAATCCCCCGCCATCTCGTGGGCGCCGTGCAGTGTGCGCGCCAGCGCCTTGTGCAGCACCTCCACCACCAGCGTGGACTTGCCTGATCCCGACACCCCGGTGATGCACACAAAACGGCCGAGCGGGATGCGCACTGTCAGGTTCTTGAGGTTGTTCTCGCGTGCGCCGATGATGGTCAGGAACCTGCCGTTGCCCCCCCGACGCTGATTTGGGACATCGATGCGCAGCTTGCCGGCCAGGTAACGCCCGGTGACCGAGGCGGGGTTTCGCGAAACCTGGGCCACTGTTCCCTGTGCCACGATCTCCCCGCCGGCGCCGCCGGCGCCCGGGCCGAGATCGATCACCCAATCGGCGGCGCGGATCGTGGCCTCGTCGTGCTCGACGACCAGCACGGTGTTGCCCAGGTCGCGGATGCCTTCCAGCGTGCGGATCAAGCGGTCGTTGTCGCGCGGGTGCAGGCCGATCGAGGGCTCATCCAGCACGTACAGCACGCCCATCAGACGGGAGCCGATCTGCGTTGCCAGGCGAATGCGCTGCGCCTCGCCGCCGGAGAGCGTGGCCGCCGAGCGGTCAAGCGTCAGGTAGTCCAGGCCGACGTCGACCAGGAAGCCCAGCCGACTGTGAATCTCCTTCAGCACGCGGTCGGCGATCTGCTGCTGCCGGGGGTTGAGCGGCCCGGCGGGATCCTGCAGCCGCTTGACCCAGTCGAGCGTGCGCGCCACCGGCCAGGCGGTCACTTCAACGATGTTGGCATTGTCGAGGGTGACGGCCAGCGCCTCGGGGCGCAGGCGTTTTCCGCCGCACGTCGGGCAGGGACGCTCCGACATGTACTCTTGGATCCGGCTGCGGATGAAGTCGGACTGCGTCTCCTGGTAGCGCCGCTCGAGGTTGCCGATGATGCCCTCGTACGAGGCGCGGAAACTCGCCCGCCGGCCCTCGCGGCTGACGTAGCGCACCTGCACCTCTTCGTCGCCGGTGCCGTACAGGATCAGCTGCTGCTGTTTCGAGGTCAGGCCTGCGACCGGCGCATCGAGATCGATCTTGTAGGCCTCGGCGACCGCTTCGACCATCTGCCAGTAGTAGCCGCGCCGCTCGCGGCTCTGGTTCGACCACTCCATCGCCACCACCGCGCCGTCGTTGATCGATAGGCTGCGGTCGGGGATGATGCGATCCGGGTCGATCTCGAGCTTGCTGCCCAGCCCCTGGCACTCCGGGCAGGCGCCGTGCGGCGTGTTGAAGGAGAAGGTGCGGGGTTCGATCTCGGACAGCGTCGTGCCGTGTTCGGGACAGGCCAGCCGTTCGGAGAATGGGATATCGGCCGCGGGATTGGCGTTGAGATGGGCAACGATCATCCCGCCGTTGCCCCAGCGCAAGGCCGTCTCGACGCTGTCGGTGAGCCGGGTGCGGGCGGCCTCGGCCTCCTCGCCGGTCAGCGACTGGATGACCAGCCGGTCTACCACCGCCTCGATCTCGTGGATCTTGTAGCGATCTAGCTTCGGCGCCTCCTCGACGGAGTGCACCTGACCGTCGACACGCACGCGGGTGAAACCGGATTGGCGGGCCTCGTCGAATACCGCCTGGTGCGTGCCTTTGCGCCCGCGCACCAGCGGGGCCAGCAGCAGCAGGCGCGCCCCGTCGGGCAGCCCTTCCAGGGCCTCCACGATCTCCTGGGCAGACTGCTGCACAACCGGTCGCCCGCAGATCGGGCAATGGGGCGTGCCGATGCGGGCGAAGAGCAGCCGTAAGTAGTCGTAGCTCTCGGTGACCGTGCCGACGGTTGAGCGGGGGTTGTGAGAGACCCCCTTCTGGTCGATCGACACGGCGGGCGACAACCCGTCGATCGAGTCTACATCCGGCTTGTCGAGCTGGCCAAGGAACTGGCGGGCGTAGGCGGAGAGCGATTCGACGTAGCGGCGTTGGCCCTCGGCGAAGATCGTGTCGAATGCCAGCGAGGACTTGCCCGAGCCGGAGATGCCCGAGATCACCACCAACTTGTCGCGCGGGATGGCGACGGTGATGTTCTTCAGGTTGTGCTGCCGCGCCCCGACGACAACGATCTGATCCTGCCGCATCGCTGCTGCCCTGCCTGGAATCCTTCGAGCCGGTCATTATACCGGGCGAGGTCTCCCCTTGGAGGGTGATTTCTTCCGGCGGCAGCTGCAGGTCAGGTGGGTGGGGCGTCCAGGCTCTTGCCGCACCATTCGCAGCGGCTGGCCCGGGGGGGCACGACGGCGTCGCAGTGGGGGCAGTGCCGCCGCTGATCGGCCGGGAGCACGCCGCCGTCCAGGTCGGCGGCGAGGCGCACGATGTCGCTGGCGCTCAGCTGGCCGGTCCCCTTGCCGCGGCCGAGCACCGGCATGCCGCTCAGCCGCAGGCCGTGGGCGTCCTCTTCGACAACGATCCCCTGGTCGAGCAGGGCGCGGATCTTCTCGTCGGACAGTGGGCGGGAAGCTGGGTCCGCCGGCTTGGCCTCGGCCGAGAGGAGCGGGGAGAGGGGTGCGGGCTCAATCTGGGGCGGTGCTTCCACCGGTGACAGCGGCAGGGAGCCCGGCGCTGGATCGGACCGGGCCGGGCAAGCTGGCTGTCCGGGTAGGTGGACCTTCCCGCACAACGGGCATTCCGCCAGGGGACTGGTGCGTGGCAGCAGGCTCATGTCGGCTGGCGGGGGAAGGCCGACCTCCCTACCTCATCCCGGAATAGCGGAGCGATCCTTGACCTGGATGGCGCGCCCCAGAACGGCCTCCTGGTTGGCGCCGATGAAGCGCTCGGCGTACTCGCGGTTACGCCATTCGAAGGCGGTTTCCAGCCCCTGTGTCTCCTCGGGCACCAGCAGGGTGGTTTGTACGTAGAGCGCGTCCTCTGGCGGCAGGAAGCGGTTGGCGCGGCTGGACAGCATCACGGCGGGGATGGCATACCCCA
>JBFYRF010000026.1:0-4748 GCA_041302385.1 Anaerolineales bacterium
TCGGCGAATGGGACGATGCGGACCAGTACAGCCCCCGCACGCAAGCTGAGATCTTCACGCCACACTTACCCTGCCGTATCGCCGCACCTGTCCCGCTTGACTTTGCCCCTCCGCTCGCGTACAGTTGTTATCAGGCAGAATAGCCTTTTGCCTGGTGAAAGCGACAAGAAAGGCTTGGACTGGACCGCATCCCGATACCCTGTACGGGCATCGCGGGGGGCCCCTGAGGCTGCGTTCGGTGGCATCCCCTGCCCTGACAGATGACACACCGCGATCCATTCCCGATAATCGCCTTCTGGAGCGACGCGACCTGCGACGGAGAGTGGTGACTGATGAGACCTTTTGAGTACCATGAGCCCACGTCGATCGAAGCGGCCAGTGAGCTCCTGGCGGAACATGGGTCGGATGCGGCCGCCCTTGCCGGCGGCACAGCGTTGCTGATCGACATGCGGCATGGCGAGCTCCAACCGCGCCATGTGGTCAGCCTGTGGAAGATCCCCGGGTTGGGTAAATTTCACACCAACGGTGGCCTCAGGATCGGTGCCCTGCTCACGGTCACAGAACTGGGCGATGCATTGCGCGATCCAGCCACTCTAGGGCTGCGCGAGGCCGCGCGCATGCTGGGCTCCTGGCAGGTGCAGAACATGGCGACCATTGGCGGCAACATCTGCAAGGCCTCGCCCGGCGCCGACCTGGTTCCGCCGCTGCTCTGCCTGGACGCACGGTTGTCGCTCCGATCCGCAGGCAGCGAGCGTGAGGTCCCACTGGATGGCTTCCTCACTGGGCCGGATCAAACGGCTCTGCGGCCCGCGGAGCTGCTGGTCAGCATCCTGATTCCTCAACCCCCTCCCCACACCGGCACGGCATTTCTGAAGATCATGCGCCGACAGGCACTCGATTGCTCAATCGTTTCGGTCTGTGCCCGGGTCACGCTGGAGGACGATGGCCTGACCTGCAAGGAAGCTCGCATCGGCCTGGCCGCCGTCGCCCCCAATCCAATCCGCTCCCTGCGCGCCGAGGTCGCCCTCGCCGGGAAGCGGCTCGAGGACGCAACGATCCGGGAGGCAGCCCAGCTGGCACGCAGCGAGGCCCGCCCGATCACCGACGTGCGCGCCTCTGCAGACTATCGCAGCCATTTGGTCGGGGTCCTGCTCGAACGGGCCATCCGCAAGGCAGCCGACCGAGCACGGGAAGGGAAGGGGAACTGATGACTGCTGCGATGACCATCTCACTGACCGTCAACGGGCAGACGCACGCCCTCGAGATCGAGCCACAGGAGACCTTGCTGCACGTACTCCGAGCGCGACTGGGTTTGACCGGCACCAAGGCCAACTGCGAGGAAGGCGAGTGCGGCGCCTGCACCGTACTGCTGGACGGCCAGCCGGTCAATAGCTGTCTGCTCCTTGCCGTGCGCGCCGAGGGGAGCCGCATCCAAACCATCGAGGGCGTGGCGGAAGACGGCCAGCTGACGCCGCTGCAAGAGGCCTTTGCCGCAGAAGGCGCTATCCAGTGCGGCTACTGCACCCCGGGCTTCCTGCTCACCACGGCCGCACTCCTCTCGGCCAACCCACACCCGACCGACGAAGAAATCACTCATGCCCTTTCCGGCAACATCTGCCGCTGCACGGGTTACACCAAGATCGTGAAGGCTATCCGCCAGGCAGCGGCGAAGGGGGTGCGAGCATGACCCAGGAGAAGGTGATAGGTCAACGGAAGCCGCGACAGGATGTTCTGGCCAAATCCACCGGGGCCTTTGTCTACGGGATGGACTTCCAGATCCCTGGCCAGCTGTATGGGGCCATCCTGCGCAGCCCGCACCCCCATGCCTTGATCCGCTCGGTTGACGCCAGCCGCGCCCAAGCGCTCGCAGGCGTGGAAGCCGTGCTGACCGCCAAGGACCTTCCTGCCGGACTGTTGATGCCCGGCGTGGTGTGCGATCAACCTCTGCTGGCGTCGGATCGGGCACGCTATCATGGTGAGCCCATCGCTGCCGTCGCCGCGCAGTCCGCGGACCTTGCCCAACAAGCCCTGGGCTTGATCGTCGTTGATTATCAGCCGCTGCCTGCCATCATCGACGCAGAAACCGCTACGGCCGATGAGTCGCTGCTTGTCCACGAAGCGTGGGAAACGTACCAAGCGGAAGAGGGCCTCGTACGTTGGCGCAACGTGTGCTGCCATGCCGCGCTGAACAAGGGGGATGTCGAGAGGGGCTTCGCTTCAGCCGACGAGATCATTGAAGGGATCTACACCACCGAGAGCGTACACCAATCGCACCTCGAGCCGCGCGTGGCTACCGCGGTTGTGCTGCCGGGCGAGGTCCCGACGGTATACTCCAACACGCAGCTCCTCTACTGGATTCGCACGAACGTCGCCCATGTGCTGGGAGTGCCGGAAGAGCAGGTGCGAATCGTACCCACCGGGATCGGCGGCGCGTTCGGCTCTAAGCTCTACCCGCAAATCGAGCCTCTGACCGCCCTGCTCTCGCGAGTTGCTGGCAAGGCGGTTCGTATGGTTGTTCCCTTGAGCGACGAACTCCTTGCCGGCGTGCCACGCCATCCGACCAAGACCCGGCTCAAGACCGCCGTGATGCGGGATGGCACGCTGGTCGCTCAGCAGGCAACGATGTACCTGGACGGGGGCGCCTACACCGGCTCAACACCGGAGATTGCCTCTGTGGCCGTTCTTTGCCTGGCCGGCCCCTACCGCACCCCCAACGTGCACATCGATGTCTACGGCGTCCTGACGAACAAGACGAACTTTGGAGCCTACCGCGGCCCCGGCGGCCCGTACAGTGTTTTCGCCCTCGAGACCCATCTGGACGAAGTGGCAGCTCGGATTGGCATGGATCCGCTGGACCTTCGCCTGAAGAACATCCTGGGCGAGGGCGACGAGGCTGCCAATGGGCAGATCCTGACCTCCGTCGGATTGCGCGAGACGGTTGAGCGTGCAACCCAGGCCATCGGTTGGCGCGAAGCCGCCGCAACCAACCGCGGCAAAGGTATCTCCCTCGGGTGGTGGACGACCACCTTGCAGCGCTCGACCTCAGAGGCGCTGCTCGATGCCAATGGCAAGGTGGTCATTCGCGTGGGCACAAATGAGATGGGGACCGGCGCAATCATGGGCGGTGTGCGCCAGGTGGCCGCGGAAACCATGGGGCTGGACGTTGACGACGTGTTGATCGATGTCGAGGACACGCTTTCGGGCTTGTGGGACTGGGGTTCGCAAGGAAGCCGCACGCTGGCCAATGTCGGGCGAGCCGCCCAATTCGCCTGTCAGGACCTCCGGCTCAAGATCTTGTCGCTGGCCGAGAAGCTCCTCGAGACGGAGCGAGAACGGCTGGATCTTGCAGGAGGAGAAGTCTTCTCCATAGACAACCCCGAGGAGAAGATCACTCTGAAGGCGCTCGCTCAGCTCTCACCCGAGGGAATCCTTCGCAGCCGGGCCGAGTCAAATGCCGAACCGGCTACCTATGACAAATCGCGCCTGACCTCTTGCCTGTATCCCGCCTTCCACCACCCCAGCTATCATTGCCATGTGGCGGAGGTCGAAGTCGACCCGGGCACGGGGATGACCCGGGTGCTGCGCTACGTCGCCGCCCATGACATCGGCCGCGCCATCAATCCAACGCTGATTGAGGGCCAGATCGAGGGTGGCGTGGTGCAGGGGATCGGCATGGCCCTGATGGAGGAAGTGCTCTACGACAAGCAGGGCTTCCGCACCAACATCAATTGGACTGATTACAAGCTGCCCACTCTGGCCGACATGCCCGAGATCGAGTCCATCATCGTCGAGCACCCGACGAACCTGGGTCCGTATGGCAGCAAGGGCCTGGGCGAGTCACCCGCGCTGCATCCACCCGCTGCCGTGGCCAATGCCATCGGCGCGGCCACCGGCAAGCGGTTCCGGTCACTCCCCATAACACCCGAGAAGATCGCGCTAGCCTGAGATCGGGCGGAGCTCTCGCCCCGAAGTTCAGGGCATGGAAGGAAGGCGCTGCGTGGCCAGGATGTACCATGTGGAAGTGATCAAGGCCAAGGGCGACCAGAAGGAACTGGAGGACTTCCTGCGTCAGGAATGCCTCCCTTACTGGCGGGAGCGCGGCTTCGAGGTCCGGGTGTACTCGCGGCAATACAGCTTGGGCGACGGCCCAACCTGGCTGTTCACCGGCATGGACCAGCTGTCGGACTTCGATCGCTGGCCGGCGCTGGCCACCGGTGAGCGCAAGGGCTTAGCGCTGATGAAACGCCTTGAAAGCATGATCGACGAACTGCACGCCAGCGTGATCCTGGATGTGGAAAGTCAGGGCTGAGTTGGCCCGCTCTTGCGGCAAGCGCCGCTGAAGCCACAGGCAGATCCCAGGCTGACTGGAAGCGAGGAAGATGCATAAAGCACCCTTGAAGCTCATGATCCCCGGGCCAATCCAGCCGGCAGACGATGTTTTGAAGGCGATGGGTGGCCCAGTCCATCCTCACTACGGGCCGGAGTGGACTGCCCTCCACAACGACACCCTCGATATGCTCCGCAAAGTGTACGGCACAGGCGGCGAGGCTTTCCTCATTGTCGGGTCAGGTTCTTCGGCGCTGGATGCCTGCCTGGGGAGCGCACTTTCGACCGGCGAGCAGGTCGTGATCGGGGTCAACGGCTGGTTTGGGGAACGCCTGGTGACCATCGCCCAACAATACGGCCTGGACGTGATCCAGGTCACAGCGCCCTGGGGGCAGCCTCTCGACCCGGCCGAATTCCGCAAG
>JBFYRF010000105.1:0-2517 GCA_041302385.1 Anaerolineales bacterium
TTGATCATCCGCGCCTACCACCAGTCGCGCGGGGACACCCGGCGCACCAAGATCCTGATCCCCAACTCCGCCCATGGCACCAATCCAGCGACCACCTCGATGAGCGGGCTGCAGGTAGTCGAACTGCCCTCCGACGATCGCGGCAACGTCGACCTCGCCGCCCTGCGCCAGGCGTGCGATGACACCGTCGCCGGCCTGATGCTGACCAACCCCAACACCCTGGGGCTGTTCGAGGAACACGTGCGCGAAGTGGTCGAGTTGGTCCATGGGTGCGGCGGCTTGATCTACGGCGACGGCGCCAACATGAACGCCCTGCTGGGCATTGTCCGCCCGGGGGACCTGGGCATCGACGCGCTGCACTACAACCTGCACAAGACCTTCTCGACGCCGCACGGCGGCGGCGGCCCGGGCTCCGGTCCGGTCGGCGTGCGCCCGCAGCTGGTGGAGTTCCTTCCCGGGCCGGTCGTGGAGATCGTCGAAGAGGAAGATGACGAGCAGGCGCCGCTGTACGGGCTGGTGATGCCGGCCAGGTCGATCGGGCGGGTCAAGGCGTTCCACGGCCACTTCGGCATGCACGTGCGCGCCTTCGCCTACATGCGCATGCAGGGCAAGGCTGGCATGCGGGCGATCTCCGACCATGCGGTGCTGAACGCCAACTACATTCGCGTCAAGTTGCGCGACGTGTACCACGTACCGTACGACCGGATCTGCATGCACGAGTTCGTCGCCGAGGGGCGTTGGGAAGATGCGCCGGGCGTGCGCGCCCTGGATGTGGCCAAGCGCTTGATGGACTTCGGCTTCCATCCGCCGACCAACTACTTCCCGCTCATCGTCCATGAAGCGCTGATGATCGAGCCCACCGAGACCGAGACCAAGGCCACGCTGGACGCCTTCATCGCGGTGATGCGCAGGATCGCCGAGGAAGCGCGCACGGATCCGGAGCTGCTGCAGACCGCGCCACACAATACTCCCTTTGGCCGGCTGGATGAGATTCGCGCCGCCAAGGAACTGGTCTTGTGTTGCCGCCCGGTGGAGATGACGCCGGCGGCCTGAGTCTGAAGTCCCGCAGCGCAAGAGCTTTGGGGCGAGGCCATCCCTTGGGCTTCGCCCCTGCGCGTCAGCGGGCGCGCCTGCCTGGGACACCGAACCTGCCGGATGCTTTGGGGTCGGGGCGAAGCAGTCACACTTGCTTCGCCCCGACTGGGCTCACGGTATCCATAGACGATGAACCGAAGGGACGGTGTTGAGCTGCCCCGCCAGGGGTAGAATGGCGCTGGTAGGGGGCATCGATCCCATGTCCGAGGGGCAATCCGTCCGCTGGTCCGAAGTCCGCCGCACGGTGCAGATCGTGCTGCCGGACGGTCGGGTGTTGGAGGGGACGCGCGGTGCGTCGCTGGCCGAGTTACTCACCCCGGTCGATCCCGAGCTGGCGCCGGCAGTCGGAGCGGTGGTGAATGGCGAGCTGCGTGAGCTCACCTACCCGATCGAGCTCGACTCCCGCGTGCGACCGGTGCGCATGAGCGACGCTGATGGCATGCGCATCTACCGCCGTTCGCTGACCTTCTTGCTGGCGGCAGCCTTCGAGGAGCTGTTTGCCGGGCTCACCCTGACCGTGGACCATTCGGTGTCCTCCGGCGGCTACTACTGCCAGGTCACGGGTCGGGAGCCGCTCTCGGCTTTGGAGTTGGCCCGCCTGGAGGGCCGCATGCGCGAGATCGTCCGGGCCGACCTGGCCTTCGTGAAGATCCAGGCCCCGCTGGACGAGGCCATTCGCACCTTCGAGCAGATGGGGTATTCCGACAAGGCCCGCCTGCTCTCGCATCGCCGCAAGCCGAAGCTGGTCTTCTACGAGCTGCTAGGGTTTCGCGACTACCACCACGGCTACATGGTCCCCAGCACCGGCTACCTGAAGTGGTTCGGATTGTCGCTGATCGAGAATGGCTTCACGCTGCGCTTCCCGCGCCGGCACCGCCCGACTGAACTCCTGCCGTTGCCCGACTATCCCAAGCTGCTGGCGACGTTTCGCCAGTATGGTGACTGGCTCGACCGCCTGGGGATTTCCAGCGCCGGGATGTTGAACGATGCCATCGCCGCCGGCCGGGCCCGCGAGCTGATCCTGGTCTCCGAGGCGCTGCACGAAGGGCGCATCGCCGAAATCGCCGGCCTGATCACCGGGCGCAGGCCCGCGGTGCGCGTGGTCTTGATTTCCGGCCCCTCCTCCTCCGGGAAGACCACATTCTCCAAACGCCTGGCGATCCAGCTCCTGGCACGCGGCAGCGCTCCCTTCCCGGTCGAGATCGACAGCTACTTCGTCGATCGCGATCACACACCGCGCGACGAGAACGGAGAGTTGGATTTTGAGGCGCTGGGGGCGGTCGACATTGGCCGGCTGAACCACGACTTGCAGCTGCTGATCAGCGGCGACAAGGTGCAGCTTCCCCGCTACGACTTCAAGCTGGGCAAGCAGCAGCCGGCTGAGGTCGTACAGCTCCAGCCGGGCCAGATGATCATCCTGGA
>JBFYRF010000109.1:0-14550 GCA_041302385.1 Anaerolineales bacterium
TAGAGCAGGCCGAACAGCCCACGCGGCGCGAACAGCGCAGTCTGGGTCAGGCTGGCCGGCGACCCCGGCTCGACCTCGAACTGCAGCCAGGCGCGGCCGGGGACCTTCATCTCGGCGCGCAGGCGCAGCAGGCGATCGGGCTCGGCGATCTCGACGCGCCAGAAGTCGAGGGCGTCGCCTGGGCGCAAGTCGTGGGGATGGCGCCGTCCGCGGCGCAGTCCGACGCCGCCCACCAGTCGATCGAGGGCGCCGCGCAGCCGCCAGGCCCAGTTGTAGGTCAGCCAGCCGCGCTCGCCGCCCAGGCTGCTGAGCGTGGCGTAGACGGCATCCGGCGTCGCCTTCACCCTTGTCTGGCGGCGTTCGAGGATCATTCCTTCGCGCGAAGCGAGCATCAGCGCCGGACGATCGGCCTGGCTGCTGGCCAGCGCATCCATCCAGGTGGTGTCGATCTCGCCGCGCTCGAGGTTCGCCAGCGCCGCATGAAGCGCAGACTGGTAGCTGACCGGCCGGATGTTCGGGAAGAATTCGGCGGCAGAAGGCAGGCGCACGATGACTTCGTTGCGCAATCCCTCGATCAGCGGTGCGGCGATGTCGCTGGGGATCGGGGTCACCAGGTGAACCCAGTAGGAGGACAGCCGCGGCGTGAGGACAGGGACGGGCACCAGCCAGCGCCGCAGCCGACGGGCCTCGGCATAGCCGAGCATCATCCCGCCGTAGGTGGTCACATCCGTGCCGCCGATCTCGATCACCTTCCCGACGCTGGCCGGTGTGTCCAAGCTGGCCACCAGATAGGCGAGCACATCGTCGATGGCGATCGGCTGGACGCGGGTGTACACCCAGCGCGGGCAGACCATCGCCGGCAAGCGTTCGGTGAGATCGCGGATCAGCTCGAAGGACAGGCTTCCAGCGCCGACGATGATCGCCGCCCGGAACTCGGTCACCGGGACGCCGGCCCGCGCCAACATCGCCCCGGTCTCCTGGCGGGAGCGCAGGTGTTGCGACAGATCGCTGTCGGGGTCGCCCAGGCCGCCGAGGTAGATGATGCGCTCGACGCCCGCCTCACGCGCAGCTGCGCCGAAATCGAGCGCCGCCTGCTGATCACGCTCGTGGAAAGCCTCGCCGGCGCGCATGCTGTGGATCAAGTAGTAGGCGGCACGGACACCCTTCAGTGCGGGCCGCAGCGTGTCCGGCCGGAGCACGTCGGCCTCGACCACATCGACCCGATCGAGCCACGGCCGCTGGCCCAGCCGGCCGGCGTCGCGCGCCATCACCCGCACCGGGTAACCGGCAGTGAGCAGCGCCGGAACGAGTCGTCCGCCGACGTATCCGGTTGCGCCAGTGACCAGGACTGGCTTGGCGAGGGTCATGCCGGAGGACTGGCCGGTGCAGCCGGGGCGGGGGTCGGACGCACCCGGCGGGCGATCCAGATGCCCAGGCCGAACAGCCCCGCCAGGATGAGCACGAGCAGGTACTCGATGATCGGAATGCGCACGATCTCGTTGAGCTTGTCCCAGCCGCGCTCGCTGTAGACCCAGAGCACGGCGGCGACGTAGGCGAAGGCGACCAGGCCCCGCACGCCACGGCTCCAGCCGACGCCATGCATCTGCGTGATCACGAACACGCCACCGAAGCCGAAGGCGAACATCGGCCAGATGCCGTTGCCCTGCATCACCGCCACCAGCGTGCCGTGGATCAGCACGCTGACCTCGAGCACCAGGGTCCAGATGCGATTGACATGGACCCGGGTGAAGAACAGGCTGCCTTGCAGCATGATCAGGAACATGTAGAGGAATCCAACGAGATGGCCGGAGGTCGAGACCATCGGGTGATACCAGAAGGTGTACACGACTGCCCAGGCGAAGAGGTAACCGTGGTACTTGCGCGCCACGCGGATGATCTCCTTCGAGAGCGGCAGGCGCTGACCGAAAAACATCCCGCGCCGGTTGTTCTCCATCAGCAGCACCCACACCAGCAGCACGATCACCGAACCCTGTGACGTCCAGATCGAAACATCCTGCGCCAGGCCGTCATACCACAAGTGAGACTGGACGAAGTGCAGCAGGATGAAGAAGGCGCTCGCGCCCAGGGCGATCACGTTGATGCGGTGCAGCCCGCCGGTGTACTTGAGCTCATGGGTCTGGGCGTAGTAGATCAGGCCGAAGAGGGTCAACTGGTGGGCCAGGTAGAAGACCCAGGCGGTGGCCCGCGGCCAGAAGGCCGGCTCGGGCAGCTGCCAGTAGTACCAGGAGGCGCCGGTGTCGGGGAGCAGAGCCACTCCCTCCAACCGCTGGCCGGCCCAGGCGATCAGTCCGGTGAAGGCCAGGCTGAAGGCAATCCCCAGCCACAGGGCGGTGTTGGAGGAAATCGAGAAGGTTCGATGTGTCTGCATGCTGGCATTGTACCATGCAGCCGACCCATGTGCAAGGGTTTTGTCAATATAAGTTCTAGGCAGGTGAGCGGAGCGGGGTGTGAGGGTGAGTCGGCGGGGTTCCGTGGTTGCCGATTGGCCGGTACACTTGCGGTCTGCATGACGAATGGGGGGGCAGAATGCCGAGAGGGTATCGCCGCCTGTTCAGGGTGCGCGAGTACGAATGCGACCTGCACGGGCACGTCAACAACGCCAATTACCTGCGCTACATGCAGCAGGCGGCATCCGAGGCTTCAGCCGACGTGGGCTATAGCCCGGCGCGCTACCGCGAGCTGGGAACGTTGTGGCTGATCCGTGAGACCGGGATCGAGTACCTGCGTCCGATCCACCCGCAGCAGACCGTCGAGGTCACCACCTGGGTGGCTGACGTCCGGCGGGTGATCTCGCGGCGGATGTATGTGCTCCGTGTGGAAGGGGAGATGGTGGCGCAGGCGTATACCGACTGGGTGTACGTCGACCGGGCGACCCAGCTGCCGCTGCGCATCCCGCCGGAGATGGCCATGGCGTTCATGCCGGAAGGCGGTGGCGGCAAAGCCGTGGATCGAAAGCCGATCGAGGCGCCTGACCCGCCGGCGCAGCCTGTACGCATCGTCCACCACGTCGAGTGGGGCGACCTCGACCAAGCCGGGCATGTGAACAACGCGGTCTACCTGAACCTGCTCGAGGAGTCGGGGGTTCGCGCCGGCGAGGCGGCGGGGTGGGGGATGCAGGTGCTGGCTGCGCACGGGCTGGCGATCATCGCCCGCTCCCATCGAATTCAGTACCTTCAGCCGGCGGTCCATGGGGACGATCTGTCGCTCACCACCTGGCTCTCGGAAGTGCGCCGGGTCAGTGCCCTGCGCCATTACCGCGTGCGGCGCGTGTCCGATGATGCCGGGATCGTCCGAGCTCAGACGCGGGTGGCGTGTCTCGATCGGGAGACGATGGCCCTGCGGCCGATGCCCGCCGAGCTGCTCCAGGCATTTGCCCCGCAGACGGCATAGGTTGCCCGGCTCTGGCCGCCCTCACTCCAGGCGGCCCAGGCTTTCGCCTTCCCGAACGCTGTTCCTCCGCTCACTCCCAACACAACCCGAAGAAGTGGCTGGTCCGGGGCGGACACCCCTCTCATTGGGCGCCCGGCAGGAGTGCAGGGAAATGGCGGCGGCCGGGAGCGGCTTCCGCTCGCGTCTCGTACCCTGAATCCCTCCCCAGCCGAAGCGTCCCAGAACCTGGGACCCCAGGCAAAGAGGGCGGCAACATCGGCGCACCGATGGACCCAGCCCAACCAGACGGGCAGGGTAGCCCCCAGACGCGCAGCCAGAGCCAAGTGCCCGCCACTTTGGCCATAGATTGACTAATTAGGTCGAATTTCACGGTGATTTCACGCTCGACGGGTAAGGTGGCAGGAGAACCCTGGGAATCGAATGTCCAGGAGAAGGAGATCGCAATGAGACGTCAAGTACGCTTAGCATTGTTCGTTGCTCTGGCCGGAGCGCTGGTGCTCAGCGCCTGCGGCGGTTCGGGAAGCGAGGAGGCACCCGCCACCAAGGCGCCCTCCGAGGATGCAGCCACTCCGTCCTCCTCGGTGTCGCTGGGAAGCAAGTCGTCGGCGGGGGCGGTGTCGTCGGTGGAGGATGTGAAGGACGCGACCATCTACATCGCTGCGGAAGGGTCCCTGATCGAGCCGGGAGGCGCAGTGCCGAATGCCGCGTGGACAGGCTCAGGCTTCATCATTGACCCGTCCGGCATTGCCGTAACCAACAACCATGTCGTGACCGGTGCGGCGCGCATGAAGGTCTACCTTTCCGGGGAAGGGGATCCTTACAACGCCCGAGTGTTGGGCGTATCGGAGTGCTCAGACCTGGCCATCATCGACATTGATGGGGAAGGCTTCCCCTTCCTGGAGTGGCGTGAGGAGCCCGTGGATGTTGGCGTGGAAGTCTACGCCGCGGGCTTCCCCTTGAGCGATCCTGAGTACACGCTGACGAACGGCATTGTTGCCAAGGCGCGCGCCGACGGTGACATGCCATGGGCTTCGGTGAACTCCTCGCTGGAACATACCGCCACAATCCACGGGGGCAACTCGGGTGGGCCGTTGGTGGATTCGGACGGCCGGGTCGTGGGGATCAACTATGCCGGGGGGCAGGTAGGCGGGGCAGCGACGGCGCAGTTCTTCGCCATCTCTCAGGCCGAGGCGCTGCCAATCGTCGAACGGCTGCGTGAGAACGAAGACGTCAACTCGATCGGCGTGAACGGTACAGCCTTCGTCGATCCGGAGTCGGGCTTCTCGGGAATCTGGGTCTCCTCGGTCGCCTCCGGCTCTCCGGCGGACAAGGCCGGCGTGCGGGCAGGGGACATCCTGTCGACGATGGAAACCATCTCCCTCGGCCGGCAGGGCACGATGGGCGAGTATTGTGACGTGCTGAAGAGCCGCTCGCCGGAAGACCCCATCGCCATCGACGTCATCCGGATCGCAACCGGCGAGGTGCTTTCGGGCCAGCTGAACGGCCGTGAGCTTGCAGTCTCTTCGGTCTTCGACTCGGGCGTGAGCTCGAACACAGGCAACACTGGCACTACCGGCACCAGCGCCACTGGCTACATCGACACCTCCGATGCCTTCAGCTCGATCGCTCTGGAGCTCCCGGAGTCATGGGCCGAGACCGACGGTTCGGCCTGGGTGGACGGCAACGATGTGATCGGCGCCTCGATCACCGCCGCCCCCGACATGGACGCCTACAGCCGCACCTGGGGCGCGCCGGGCCTGTTCTTCGGCGTTTCGGATGACCTGGCTCGCCTCGGCGGCCATGTCCAGATTCTGGACGCCATCCGCCCGGACTACCTCGCCGAGTGCAAACTCGACAGCCGCTCGGACTACAACGACGGCTACTACCGCGGCAAGGCCGATCTGTTCTACAACTGCGGCGGCCCGGGCGGCGCGCAGACATTGGTGCTCTCCGCCGTCCCGACCGACAACTCACAGGATTTCACCATCCTGCTCATCGTGCAGATGGTGAATCCGGAGGACGAGGATATCGCGATCCACGCCCTCGACACCTTCCGAGTGATCGGTACCTTGCCCTAGTTCCTGCGCGTCGCTGAATGCATCCTTCGGGGTGGGGGGCCACCGGCCTCCCACCCCGCGGAGCAACCCCACATGGACAGCCACGAAGATCGCTACTACTCCTACATGCTGCGCCTGTGGCTGGCCTACCCCAGTGAAGAAGCGAGTTGGCGGGCCTCACTGGAAGACCCGCGCACCGGTGAACGAACCGGCTTCGCCACGATGCGGGAACTGTTTGGCTTCCTCGCAGAGCGCACCGGAGCATGCAACCCGTCGATGACATCATCCACCGACAGTGCAGAGTCAGGCCCTGAAGCCTAGGTTCGGAGGGGACGTGGCGACCAACAACAACCTGCCCCGGGACGGAACCGAAGGAGAGAGTGTGTCGCAGGAACGAGCACAGTCCGAGGCAGTGCCCGAGAGGGTCGGCGGCGGAGGACGGACCGAAGGCTTGATCGCTGCAGCCATGGCGATCGTGCTCATCGCAACCGCCGTCGCCAGCTGGCGCTCCAGCGATCTGGGCTCACGCGCCGGAGATGCGGAACGCCTCGGGATGATCCAGTCGATCCAACAGCAAGACTTCCTCAACCTCGATTGGCAACTCGCCTACCAGGAAGCCGGGAATGCCCAGCGCCATCTCCTGGCGGAGGCCGAGGTGCGGGCCATGGAAATCAGTGGCGATCGAGGGCTGGAGGCGCAGGCGGCGAACCAGCGCAAGTACGTGCTGGCGAATCTGGCGCTGCTCGCTGAGCCGCTGTCCTCCGATCCGGCCTACGCCCGCGCCGACGGTTCGCTCGACATCGCCCAGCGCTTCGCCGACCTGCAAGCCCAGAATGCCGATCTGGCGGCGCTCGATCCTGAGGGCGCCTTCATTCAGGCCGAGTATTACCAATCGCAGCAGCGCAGCTACTTCGTCGGCGCGGTGCTGCTTGCCCTGAGCCTGTTCTGGCTCGGCCTGGCGGAGATCACCCGCGGCAAGGCGCGCATCACCGGCCTGGTCATGGGCGTGCTGGTGTTCCTCTTCGGCCTGGCGTGGATCGCCGGCGTCGAAGTCCTTTGGGCGCTGGCACGCTGGGTGGAAGCATGACCGCGCCTTCCCCCAATACCGAACGCTGGCGCAGCGTGGTCGTCTTCCTGACCATGGCCGCCACCGTGGCGGCCGCCATCGTCGCCGGGCTGCAAGCGGATGCCGGCATCCGCTCACAAGTCGCCAACCGAGAATCTCAGGTGTACGCCCTGCTCGCCTCGGGTGAGATCTTCCGCCAGGGGATTCGCGGCGACTACGACCTGGGGACATTGGCCGACCTCGCCCAGGAGATGCAGGACAGCCTGTCGCTCGAGATTACCGGCCTCGAGCAAGAGGCCGCAGGGGATCTCGACAGTGCGGCGCTCGCCCGGCAGCGGGCGGCAATTTTGCGGGCGCGCGTCGAGCGGGCACAGGCGCTCTCGTTCTTCTACACTGATCCAGCCCATGCCCCCGGCGAGCCCGATGCCCTGCCCAACCTCGAGGGGTATGTGGAGGACTCCGCCGCCGAGGCCAACCGGCTGGTCAAGCTTCAGAATGAACAGGCCGACGCGTATCAGCGCTGGAGTCGCAAGGGCGATAGCTATGTCGCAGTGCTGGCGCTGCTCGCCATAGCCCTGTTCCTCTTCGGTCTGGCACAGGCGGCGAGTGTCCGCACGCGGCGGACGTTTACCGTGTTCGGCACCGTCGTCCTGGCGGTATCGATCCTGTGGACACTTTCGATCCTGATCGACTAGCGTGCGGCGGCGAGCGTGCCGAGCATCCCTGCCAAGGCAATTCGAATCAGGTGCAGCGGCCAGGCGCCAGCCTGCTTCGGATAGCCCGCGACCTGGTTCGCATCTCCGAATGAGGATATGCTGGAGTGGCTAGCACCGCAGGGAGAGAGTCGATGAAGACCCCTTTGAAGTGCCTGCTGGTCTGCGGAGCCTTGCTCCTGGCCGCGTGCTCCTCGCCGTCGGGAACGGCGGCCACGTCACAAGCCTCCCCGCAGCCAGCACTTCCAGTCGTTTCCGCAACTCCAGCGGTCGTGGCTCCCATCGACGCGCCCACGCCAGAGCCCGCCGCTCCTCGCAATCCCGCTTCATTGAATCCCGGCGGCCCGTATGTGCTCTTCGAAGGCGACGACGGCATCTGGATCGCGAACCCGGATGGTTCATTCCTCACCCGACTGTCTGACACGGGAGTCGGGGAGGCGGACTTGCGGCGGTCGGTCTCTCCTCAGGGAGATGCACTCGCGTTCATCAGGCCCAGTGAACACGGCCCGCAGTTGATCCAGCTGGATCTTCCGGGCGGGCAGACGAAGGTCCTGGCCACGCTGCAAGCGGTGATCCCCGACGATGTGGTCGCATATCCACTGACTGACCAGGCCTTTGCCTACTACGCCATCACGCTTTACGACAATGTCGCCTGGCAGCCGGGAGGTGCGCGCTACCTGGCCTTCACCGGGGCAATCAACGGACCGACCTCGGATCTGTATCTGTACGACACCGAAACCGAGGCTGTTACCCAGCTAACCGACGGCGGATCCCAGGCGGTGTACCCGACCTGGTCGCCGGACGGTGAGTACATCCTGCATTTCGGCGGCCGATGGACTCCGCCCTTCGGCGGGGCCATTATTGGCTACAACCAGGCCGATGGCGCCTGGGCCGTGCGCCTCGAAGATGGCGCCGTAATCACGCAGCCCGCCGGGGTTCTCTGGCCGTGGAACTTCGTCGGGTGGACGGCGGATAGCCGCTACATCGCCTCCGAGGCCGATGACGTCTGCGGCGAGAGGAATCTGCTGCGCATCCCGGCCGGAGGCGGAGAGCCGTCCACCCTGTTCGAGGGCTGCTTTGCAGGCTACGCCGCGCTCTCGCCGACAAATGAGGCTGTCCTGTTTTCTAGCTCCGACTGCGAGGATTGCCCGCTTGGAGTAGGCACTTTCCTGCTGCCGTCGGCGGAGACCGATCCGCTCCGCGTCCTTGAAGCGCAGAGCTGGGGGATCGATTGGCTCGAGGAGGGGAATGCCTTCCATGCTTACCCGGAAGCTCTCGTGTCGAGCGAGGGAGAGGTTCTTGCCCGGCCCCCGGTGCCCGACGCTTCCTATCACCCAGCGCTATCGCTTCAGGGGTACGAGGCCTGGGAGGTGATCGAGAACCAGCAGGGGCGTGTCGTGGTTCGGCCACTGGGCGGGGAGTCCCGAACCATCCTGGAGGCAGGGGTCGCCTCCCTGATCTGGGACCCGCTGGGCGGAGATACACTTCTGATCGCGACGCGGGACGGCCATTTGATGGCTGCATCGGCGCCGGAGTTTGAAGCCCGGCTGGTCGGCGACCTGGGCGGCATGGCCAGCCAGGCTGCCTGGGTGCCCTGAGCCCGTCACCCGCCCCGGCTGCCTACACGCGGGCGCAATTGACCCATCGTGGAATGATGGAATCAGCGGAGACACGATCGCTGCTTGGGTCCTCGCGCCTCCCCTGAAGCAATCGTCGACTACGGCGAACGCCGCTCACTAAGTTCTCACCCTGTCCGGTCTTGCCGCGTTCTCGAACTGCATCTAGAATGGCCGTTTGGGGGGCGCGGCGGCTGGTCAGGATGGCCGCCGGCGACGTACCCACTCGTGTCCCCCAATTGAATGCTGGTCTCTCGCCTCAGCTCCCCGCGACCATCGGTCCGGCGTGCTGCCCGGTGCGATGACCGCAGGCGGCTGCGTGCCACGGCTTGAGTTGCATCTCCTGGGAAACCCAGCGATCAACCTGGATGGCGTGCCGGTTGAGGGCTTTGCCATTCAGAAGGCGCGTGCTCTGCTCGTCTATCTGGCCGTCGAAGAGCGCCAGAACCATGCCCGCGAATCGCTGGTCGGCCTGCTCTGGCCCGATGTGCCCGAAGCGGCGGCCCGCACCAACCTGCGCCAGGCGCTGGCCAACCTGCGCGAGGCGATCGGCGATGAGCAAGCCCGGCCGCCCTACCTGAACACCCGCCGCGACTCGCTGCAATTCAATGCCGCCAGCGACCACTGGACGGATGTGGAGGAGTTGACCGCGCTGCTGGATGCCTGCCAGGCGCATCCGCACCGCCATCCCGATCGCTGTGTGACCTGCGCCCAGCGGCAGGCGCGGGCGATCGAGATCTATCGCGGCGACTTCCTGACAGGTTTCCACCTCAAGGAGGCCGATCCCTTCGAGGAGTGGTCGGCCATCCAGCGCGAGCGCCTGCGTCGCCGGATGGCTGTGGCGTTGTCGCGCCAGGCGGCCTTCTGCGAGTGCTCCGGGGACCTGGCGCGGTCGCTAAGCATGGTGGACCGCCAGCTGGAGCTCGATCCCTGGATGGAGGAAGCCCACCGCGAGCGCATGCGCCTGCTGGCGCTGACCGGCCGACGCAGCGAAGCGCTGGCGCAGTATGAGACCTGTCGGCGGGTACTGCAGGTGGAGCTAGGGGCGGCGCCAGGGCCAGAAACCGTACGCCTGCATGCCCAAATTCGAGAGGGAGCGCTGGATGGTGCCGCTCCCGGCTCGGCCGAGCCGGCCCGGAATCTGCCTCAGCCTACCACCCCCTTCGTAGGCCGGGAGCGCGAGCTCGCCGAGCTGCTCGAATTGCTGGAAGCTCCCGGATGCCGGCTGGTAACGCTGATGGGAGGCGCAGGCGTGGGCAAGACGCGCCTGGCGTTGGAAGTGGCCCGACAGATCCGCCCCTGCTTTCCGCACGGGGTCGCCTACGTCCGTGCTGGATCGGTTGAGCAGGCCGGTCAACTCCCGGGGGCGATCCTGGCGGCAGTGGCGCCCGATCCGGCTGGCCCGGGTGATCCGGTGGATCAGCTGCTCGAGGCATTGCGCGAGCGCGAGGTCTTGCTGGTCCTCGACGGACCGGAGCATCTGCTGCCCGACGCTCGTCACCTGGTCACCTCGATCCTGGATGTGGCCCTCAAGGCGGCGGTCCTGGTCACGTCGCAGGACCGCCTCGGCCTGCAGGCCGAGAGCTGCTACCCGGTGGAGGGGCTGGCGCTGGCGCCGCTCTACGCCCCGGCGGCGGTGCGCCAATCGGAATCGATCCAACTGTTCCTGGAGCGTGGGCGGCGCATCCAACGCCAGCTGGGCAGCGAGGATGCCGAGCTGGTGGACATCCACCGCATCTGCCGCCTGGTGGAGGGAATCCCGCTGGCCATCGAGCTGGCAGCGTCGGCCGTGGACCAGCGCAGCTGTCGGGAGATCGCCGACGAGCTGGAGGCGGACATCGCCGGCCTGACCTCCCGTCATCACGACCTGCCGGATCGCCATCGCAGCCTGGCGGCGGCGCTGGAGTTCTCCTGGAGCCGGCTGGGGGAGAAGCAGCGCGAGATCCTCTGCGGGCTGTCGGTCTTCCGCGGCGGATGGGATGTTGGCGCGGCCGGCTGCGTAGCTTTCGCCGGTGAGGCCGAGCTGTTGGCGCTGGTCGACCGATCGTTGATCCGCCAGGATCAGTCTGGCCGGTTCGCCTTTCATGCCTTGATGCGGGAACATGCCTCCGCACAATCGAAGGCTGGCGGCGAGGCGACGAGCGCTCAACGCCGCCACCTGGATTACTTCAGCGAACTGGCCGCACAGGCTGAGCCGAAGCTCCTCGGGCCGGAACAGATCGAGTGGCTGCGCCGCGTGGATGCCGAGCTGGCCAATTTCCGCCAGGCGCTGAGCTGGGCGATGGAGCATGGCGAGCTCGAGGCTGCCGCTCGCCTGTGCCTCTCACTGGCGCGCTACTGGATGATCCGCGGCTTGCTGGCCGAAGGCCAGCAGACGCTCGAACGGCTGCTCGCCCTGGCGGGGCCCGTTCCGGCCGAGCTGCGGGTACGGCTGTTCAATCGGGTCGGGATCTTGGCGGCCATGCAGCGCAAGTTCGAGGAGGCCGAGCCCCACCTGCGCGCCAGTATTGACCTGGCGCGCCAGCATGGCGACACGCAGGGCGAGGCGATGTCGCTCAACAGCCTGGGGGCGATGTCGATCGAGCGCGGCAACTACGCCGCCGCGCGGCGCTATCTCGAGTTGTGCCTGCCGGCCTGGAAGCAGCTGGACAATGCCAACGGCCTGGCGTCCACGCTCAACAACCTTGGCGCGGTGGCGCTGCTGATGGAGGACTATCCGGCGGCGCTGGCATGGTTTGAGCAGAGCCTGCCGGTCTTCAGGGAACTGGGGGACCGGCGTATGATCGCCGGCGTGCTGTACAACCTGGGGGATCTGAGCCTGCAGCAGGGCGATGGTGACGGGGCGCGCCGCTACCTGCGCGACAGCCTGGAGTTGCGCCATCAAATCGGAGAGGTGGGCGGCATGGCAGAAGCGCTGGAGGGGTTCGGCCGCCTGAGCGTCGCCGAAGGCAAGCCAGCGGATGCCGCCAGGCTGATGGGGGCGGCGTCGAAGATGCGCGAGACAGTCGGAGCTCCCCTGGCGCCGGTCAATCAGGCCGAGTACGACCGCGCCGTCGAGCGGGCCCGCCAGGCGCTAGGTGAGGATGCCTACCAGAGCGCCTGGCGCGCAGGGCGCGAGCTCGCGCCCGACCAGGCCGTCGGCTTGACCCAGGCTGTCTGAGTTTCGCCGGCACCGTCTCCACCCTCCCATCCGCGGTCAGGCTGGTTCCCACCCAGCAGGATCCCATCCCTCCCCCGAACCGCCGGAATCCGCCTCTCCCCAAGCAGCCTGCCGAAAAATGCCCTGATTTCGTCCAGCTCTCTCCCCTAGCCCGCCCGTGCATGAGCCGACATCCGCGAGCACACGGGTCCCGTCGGGGAGGGGGTGGCAGCTATTGGGGGCAGGACGAGCTTGGCTCCCCCCACCCCCACGAACCTAGGGCCCCTTCTCCGCCACGATTCGCGAGGTACCCGTGCGCCTCCCTCGGTGAGGGGGTCAGGTCGATAGTCCGTTCCATCACATACTCCCAGGCAGCCACCCAGGGACCCCCGCTCCGCCCAGCGGGGGGGATCTCGAGCGAGTCGCGCAGCTTCGAGCCCATTTCACGCTGGTTTCACGCTGAAACCGTACAATGGCTATCAGGTATAGCGAATTACGACCATCCAGTGCGGGCAGGAAGCGCTCGATGGATGAATCCGCATCAACCGAGGTCATTGACATGAACCGAGCTGTTGCTCAGCGTTGGATCGTAAGCCTGGTTGTCATAAGCCTGTTCTTGGGCGCCTGCGGCGCTGGTAGCTCGGGCGAGGCGCCCGAGGCTGCCGCAGGGGCCGAGGGGGTGCCGATTGGCGGCGAAGAACCGACCGCGCCTTCTTCGGCCAGCGATGGCCCCTTGACCGCCACCGCCGACTCGGCGATCAGCGTGCAGCTCTCGTGGGAACCAGTCAATGGCGCCACCGGCTACGATGTCGAGTTCAGCATGGGCGGAGGCGATCGGATACTGCTCGCCACGCTGGACGGCTCGGCAACCCGGTTCGAGGACTTCGGCGTGCCGGAGGGTGAGCCGTTGACCTATCACCTGACGGCGCAAGGCACGGGCGCGACGTACTCGGTGACTGTGGCGAGCGAGATCGCCCCGGCCAATCCGTACACGGTCGAGCCGGTGCTCGAGATGGGAGGGCTTCCCTTCCAGGGCTTGGACCCGGCCACGTTCGACTTCGAGAACTTCGATCCCTCCACCTTCGATCCATCGATGTTCGAGGGACTCGATCCCATGGCCCTCCTGCAACCTCCCGGCACTGCAGCGGACATCGGGCCAGACGGGGGCGAGCTGGCAGTTGAGTCCGCCAGCGGGGCCCGCTACACGCTCGTCCTCCCGGCGGGTGCGCTCGACGAGCTGACCCATATCCGAATGACCCCCGTTGAATCCCTGGGAGGGTATCCGTTCAGCGGCAAGGTCTACGGCGCGGTGCTGATCGAGCCGGCGGGACTGGAACTCAACCAGCTTGCCACGCTGGTCATTGAGCCTTCCGCCGAGGCTTCCAGCGCCACGGGAGCCGAGGCTCTGGTGGACATTGCATTTGCCTTTGGAGTGCAGGGAGAGGACTTCCACCTGACGCCCCTCGCTGCGGGGGAAGGGATCGCCAGCCTGGGCTCCCATGCCAAGCTGGCCCGGCCCGCCCCCGCCGGCCCCCTGGCCGGGATCAAGATGTATGAGCTGCAGCCTCAGGGCGCCGGCCAGGCGAAGCCCGAAGAGGTGCGGCAGTTCGCGAAGAAGAATACGCCTGGCGGCGGGGCGCGGCGCGCCGCCCAGAATCTGGCGGCGGCTCAGGCGCAGGACGAGGAACTCGCAGAGATCAAGCCGACCCAACAAGGAAAGGTGCGGGCCCAGGCACAGGCGGCGCGCACCTGCAAGCAGATCATCGCCGCCTTCCGGGCTTACCAGGCCCTGATGGCAGGCGGCAAACGGGGCGACGCTGCATTCAACAGCCAGACGCTCGCCGATCTGGCGTCCAAGGCCAAGTCCGTCCTCGCTCGGGAGAACCAGAAGTGCCTGAAGCCCGATGACTGCGCCAAGGCCCTGGCCCAGGTCCTTGCCAGCGCCGGCGAGAAGAGCCCGATCAACGAATGTCAACTGGAGCTGCGCATGGAGTCGTACTTGAAATACCAGACCGAAAAGCGCGGCACCGGTGAGGTCTTCGTCAAGGCGACCATCCCGCTGACCTGGGCGTACGAGGCCTCAGGTGAGGAGGGCGAGAACATGGCCTACCTCAAGGGAAAGGGCAATGTGGCCTACGTCGATCTCTCGGTCGATGGCTTCAAGTGCACCGTCACCTTCAGCTCGCGGCCGGCCGGAAGCACGAAGTTCTTCGTGCATAAGCTGCTGCCTCGCTTCAACGACACGAGGTCGGACTCCGCATTGGTCGAGGACTTCGAGATGCTAGATTGGGTGATCTGGGCTATGCAGAACGACTTCAAGGCACGGTGCCCTTCTGGAGCCAGGCAGACAGTCCTGGCGGAGGTCGGAGGAGGGGGATGCGATTTCTGGTGCATGGCCTTCGGAGCGGCGCGTATCGACTCTCCCTTCCCCGATGATTGGACCATCCATAGCCAGGGAGAGTCTGTGGGGGTTGTTGCGACAAAGGAGTATCGCCGGCTGATCCCCTCTCCAGTGGGGAAGGGGGGGCTCACCGAGAACACCGTCTTC
>JBFYRF010000112.1:0-4625 GCA_041302385.1 Anaerolineales bacterium
CGACTACCTGCAGCCCGCTCATCGAGGTGGTCGCTGGATTGGTGCCATGGGCGGAGTTGGGGATCAGGATCTTGGTGCGCCGGGTGTCCCCGCGCGACTGGTGGTAGGCGCGGATGATCAAGAGGCCGGTCAGTTCACCGTGCGCGCCAGCCGCCGGCTGCAGGCTGACGCCGGCAAAGCCGCCGATCTCCTTCAGCCACTCCTGCAGCATATACATCAGCGCCAGGTTGCCCTGCACAGTCTCGGGATCCTGTAGCGGGTGGGTGAAAGCAAACCCGGGCAGACGGGCGACGTCCTCGTTGACCTTGGGGTTGTACTTCATCGTGCATGAGCCGAGCGGGTAGAAGCCGGTGTCGACGGCGTGATTGAGCTGCGACAGGCGCACGAAGTGGCGCACGACGTCAATCTCGGCGACCTCGGGCAGCGGCAGTTCGCCGCGCATCAGCTCCGCCGGCAATGCCGCCGGCGGGACGTCCGGCGCAGGCAGCGTGACCCCCTGCCGGCCCGGAGAGGAAAGCTCATAGATCAGGGGCTCAGGCATGGGATACCTCCTGCATGGCCTCGACCAGGGCATCGATCTGGTCCCGGCTGTTCATCTCGGTGACCGCCAGCAGCATGTGGTCGCGCAACTCCGGATAGTCCTGGCCCAGGTCGTAGCCACCAAGAATGTCGAGATCGAGCAGCGCCTGGTTGATCTCGGCCACCGGACGCGGGCACTTCAGCACAAATTCGTGGAAGAACGAACCTTTGGTCCACAGCGAGTAACCGGGGACTGCAGCCAGTTGCTCGGCGGCATAGTGCGCCTTGTGGTAGCACAGCTCGGCGACCTGGCGCAGGCCCTGCTTGCCCATCAGCGACAGGTAGACCGCCGAAGCCAGTGCCATCAGCGCCACGTTGGTGCAGATGTTGGAGGTCGCCTTCTCGCGGCGGATGTGCTGCTCGCGCGGGGTGAGGGTGAGCACGTAGCCGCGCTGGCCGCGACTGTCAACGGTCTCACCCACCAGACGCCCGGCCATCTTGCGCACGAATTCCTGCTTGACCGTGAAGTGGCCCAGCGTCGGCCCCCCGAACGACATCGGGATGCCCAGCGGTTGGCCATCGCCGACAACGATGTCGGCATCGAACTCGGAAGGCGGGCGCAGCAAGCCGAGCGACAACGGGTTGACCACCACGCACAGCAGCGCCCCGGCGGCATGTGCCGCCTGGCCTAGCGCGGTCCAATCGCGGATCCGGCCAAAGAAATCGGGATACTGCACCGCGATCATCGCCGTGTTGGCGTCGATCTTCGCCGGCAGGTCGTCGGCCGACCCCGGCAGATGCTCGTCACCGACGATCTCCACCCCCATCCCCTGCATGTAGGTGCGCACGACCTGGCGGTAGTGGGGATGGATCGCCGGGGAAAGCACCAGACGCGTGCGCCTGCCGCGGTGGTGGTTGAGCGCCAGGATGGCCGCCTCCGCCAGCGCGGTTGCCCCATCGTAGTGTGAGGCGTTCGACACCTGCATGCCGGTCAGGTTGCAGATCAGGCTCTGGTACTCGAAGATCGCCTGCAGCGTGCCTTGCGAGATCTCGGGCTGGTACGGCGTGTAGGCGGTGTAGAACTCGCCCCGGCGCAGCATGTGGTCGACGGCCGAAGGAATGAAGTGATTGTAGGCGCCCGCTCCCAGGAAGCAGGCGAAGTGCTGCGTGTCGACGTTGGCTTCCGCCATCTCCTGCATTTCCTGAGCGATCTCCAGCTCCGAGACCGCCTCCGGCAGGTCCAGGTCGGGGAAGCGCACGTCCGCCGGGACCGCCTGGTACAGCTCATCCAGGTTCTGCAGGCCGACGGCCGCCAGCATCTCTTTGCGTTCGGCGTCGGTGTGCGGGATGTAGGCCATTAGTGGCTCCGTTCTTCGCAGTGCTTCTGGTAAGCCCTGGCGTCCATCAGACCGTTCAGCTCGGCTGGATCACCCAGCTCGAACTCGATCATCCACGCCTTGCCGAAAGGCTCGGCGTTGATCCACTCCGGGGTCCCCGGCAAGTCCTCATTAATCCGGGTCACCTTGCCCGAAACAGGGGAGTACACCTCGGCCGCCGCCTTGACCGATTCCACGGTGGCGATGGCCTTGCCCTTCTCGAGCGTGTCGCCGGGAGCGACCAGGATCTCAACAAAGACGATGTCGGAGAGTTGATCCTGGGCATAGTCCGTCACACCGAGCTTCGCCTGCTTGCCCTCGGCGCGGATCCACTCGTCGGATTGCGTGTACTTCAGATCGCCGGGGAATTCCATCTTCGCCTCCGCCTTGCAGATTTGGTCGATCGATGACCCAGCAGCATGCAACGGGCGCACGCGCCTTGCTGCGTGCGCCCTCTGTCGCTGACCTGAGAGATTCGCCCATGGCGCGGGCTTGCCCCGTCGGTGCCTGGCGGCTTTCCAGAGGTGCGGCCAGCCTGGGTCCTGTGACCTGAGAGTTTCGCCGGTGCCGAGCGCAGCGGGTCCGGCTTGCCCCTTCGGTGCCGGCCGGGTGGACGCGTGGCCGGACTCTCCCCAGGCTGTGCTGACTGGTTGCCTCATTCTACGGGAGCCCTGAGAGCGGGTCAAGCTCGGACAGGGTCTGTGGGCACATTCCGTCTTCTCCCGGGGGCCGGCGCGCGGGCGAGCACGTCCCCTCGCATGCTTCCGGCAGGCCTCCCGGTGGGGCGCCTGGCCGATCCGCCGCTCCCTGCTCTCGGCGTCGGGTGCAAGGACGGCGCGAGCCGCGCCCGGGCGGGGAGGCGAGCGCCGGCGAGGCTCAGCGCCAGAGGGGAGGGCGAGACCCAGCGCGGCCGGGGCCAACCGACCGCCGTACTTTCGGGGGACGCGTCCTTTCCCAGCAGGGGCATGCCCCATCAACCCGCCTTGCCAGCCAGCGGTCCCTCCGCCATAATTCGGCTGCTTGGACGTCCCGCATGCACTGGCGGGGATCCCGCCCCGGAGGTCAACCACGCATGGACTCCAGCGAAGTCATCCTGATCACCGGCGCCAACGGCGAGATCGGCCATGGCTTGATCCATGCTCTGTGCGCGCGAGGCGTGGGCCGCATCCTGGCCACGGATGTTCAGCCGCTGGATGCGAGCCTGGCAACGACCTGCCAGGAGTTCGTCCAGGGAGATATCACCGACCCGGCATTGTTCGCGGAGCTCGATCGGGGGGGTCCGTTCACCACCGTCTTCCACCTCGCCTCGATCCTCTCCACCAAGGCCGAGCGCGATCCCGAACTCGCACACCGCGTCAACGTCGATGGAACACTGGCGCTGCTGCAGATGGCCCATGCCCATTCGCAGCGCCTCCGGCGTCCGGTGCGCTTCTTGTATCCCAGCTCAATCGCCGTCCACGGCCTGCCGAATCTCGAAGCCAAGCAGCGGGCGGGACCGATCGCCGAGGACGAGTGGCTGACGCCGGCAACGATGTACGGCTGCAACAAGCTCGCCTGCGAGCACCTCGGCCGCTACTACTCCACCCACTACCGACGGTTGTCGCCTGAGCCACCGGCTGCCCACATCGACTTCCGCTGCCTGCGCTTCCCCGGCCTGATCAGCGCCCAGACCGTCCCAACCGGGGGCACAAGCGACTATGGGCCGGAGATGCTGCATCATGCCGCCCAGGGCAAACCGTACGCCTGCTTCGTCCGCCCCGATGCGCGGCTGCCTTTCATGGTGATGCCGGACGCCATTCGGGCAATGCTGCTGCTGGTCGAAGCGCCGCGTCAGCAGCTGAGGCGTCAGGTCTACAACGTAACCTCCTTCAGCCCCTCCGCCGAGGAGATCCTGCAGGCGGTCCGGCGCGCCTTCCCCCAGGCCCAGGTCAGCTTCGAGGCGGACGTCAACCGCCAAGGCATCGTCGACAGCTGGCCGGCGGTTGTGGATGACTCCGCAGCTCGGGACGACTGGGGCTGGCGGCCGGAGTATGGCTTCGAACGCGCCTTCGAGGAGTACCTGGTTCCCGCCGTCCGCCAGCGCTACGCCTGAATCCGCCCGCCCACCCGCGCCCTCCGCGCGACTTCTCCGCACCACCTCCGGTATCCGAATCAGGCCTGCCACACCGCTCCCCGGCGCGCCTGGATCGATTCGGATGGCTGACGGATGGACTCCACCCATGAGACGAATGCAGGTAATTGCGGCATTGCTCGGCCTGGCGGCCCTGGCCTGCGGCTCAAGCGCGCCAAAGGGAACCCCCACTCCAACCCCAGCGCCTCCTCCGCCGCTGCCGGTCGGGGAGTCGGTCTTCGATCATGCCGGGACAGCGTTCGGGTTCTTTCCCTCCCCTCCGGAGATCTCGCTGGAGAGCGTCCTACGCCATTTCGGCGACCTCGGCCGGCACGCCGACTTCGTGCTCGCCCAGCCCAACGTTCCCTGGCAGGCCTGGAAGGATGAAACCGATCGCGAGTCTCAACCGCTGATCGACCTGCGCAACCAGGCGATCCTGGCCGAGCAGAATGGTCTCGAGATGGTCTTCGTGGTCGATCCACTCAACGGACTGAACCGACGCGAGTTCATTGGCCTGCCGGCAGGATGGCAAGCGAGCTTCGCCAACCCGGACGTGCGCCATGCCGTCAAGGCCTTCAGCCTGTGGATCGTGCGAACCTTCCATCCGAGGTACCTTGGCC
>JBFYRF010000130.1:0-12917 GCA_041302385.1 Anaerolineales bacterium
TGGGGCATCGGGCTGTGTGCGTCCGCTTCGCAGAAGTGCCTGGGCGCGCCGCCCGGCCTGGCGACCGTAGCGGTCTCGCCTTCCGCCTGGGAGCTGATCGACCGGGCTCCGGACAAGGGCCACGGTTGGTACCTCAACCTGCGCGTGTGGCGGCAGTACGCAACCGACTGGGCAGGGTGGCACCCCTTCCCAATCACGATGGCGACCAACAACGTCCTGGCGCTGCGCGCCGGCCTGCAGGGGCTGCTTGCCGAAGGCATTGAAAGCCGGATGGAGCGATACCGGGTTCTGGCCATGCGCCTAAGGGATGGCCTGCGCCAGATTGGGCTGCAACCCTACACACCCGACACGTTGATGGCGCCCGTTCTGACTGCGGCCTACGGCCCGCCCGGGGTTGCCACAAGCGAGATTGTCAACTACATGGCCGAGGTACACCACACCAAGATCGCCGGCGGCCTGGGCGATCAGCTCAAGGACAAGATCTTCCGCATCGGCCACATGTCGCCCACGGTCGGCGAAGCCGACCTAGACCTGCTCCTGGAGCAACTGGCGGCGTTCACCCCGGATTGGCGCAGAGAAGCCTGAGGATCCACAGGGTTGCCTGGCGCTTCTAATGGGGCCCTCGAGGGAGGAAGAGATGACAGAGCGACCACTGGAGAACCGGGTAGCCCTGATCACGGGCGCCTACCGCAACCTGGGGGCAGTCACGGCAGAAACCCTGGCGCGCTATGGCGCATCCGTGATCCTCAACGACCTGGACCGGCCGGAACTGGCCGCCCACGGACAGGCCCTGATCGAACGCCTCCGCGCCCACAAGGTGCGAGCAGTGGCAATTCCGGCGGATCTCTCCCGGGCCGCCGAGGTCGACCGACTTTGTCAGCAGGCGCTGGCGGCTTACGGTCGGGTGGACATCATGGTCAACAATGCCGGCCCATTCAATATGGACCCCTATATCTCACTCGAGGAATCGGTGTGGGATCTGATCATGAATGTCAACCTCAAGGCGGTCTACCTGACCGCCAAGCACCTCGCCCCACAGATGAAGGCCAACGGGTGGGGCCGGATTGTCAGCATGTGCGCCGGCTCGGCCTTCATCCGCAATCACAATGTCTACACCCTCGCCAAGGCGGGCGTGCAGGTGATCACCGAGTCGCTGGCGCTCGAACTCGGCCCGGAGATCACCGTCAACGCCGTCTCACCCGGGCAGATTTACGAGAGCCTCCCCGACATCCATCAATTCGATCCCACCTTTGGCGAGCGCTACCTGGAACGCACGCCGGCCAAGAAGCTGATCCGCCGCGCCGAGGTTGCTGAGATGATTGCCCTGTTCTGCATGCCAAGCAGCGGGACGATCACCGGCGTCACCCTCCGGCTTGACGGCGGGGCAGAAATCCCTCGCTTCTGACTTCCGCCCCAACGCGAGCCCCTCCTCCTTCCACCGGCGAACCGACCATTGGACTGGTCGCTGCGTGAGCGCCACCTGTCGGAGGCCGGGCCCGGACTTACGTAGGCATCGGTGTGAAGAGGGACGGCCGTCGGAGGCGCTAGCCTACGACCTCGGTATCGCCGGCGCGCTGCCAGCTTGCCTCGGGGGGCCGGGGAGGGGTGTCAGTCGGGGGAAATCGAGCGGGCTGACTCAGGCCGGAAGTGCGGGTGTTCCCTGGCCAACCGGCAGGCGACCCGGTGCCCGTTGCCGAGATCGTAGTCCGGCACGGGCTTCCGACACTCCTCCAGCACGAATGGACAACGATCCTGCAATGGGCACCCTGGGACCAGCGTCCTTGCGTTCGGCGTCTCCCCACTGAGCAAGATTCGACTGCGTTTGACAGTGGGGTCGGGGATGGGAATGGCAGAGAGCAGCGCCTGGGTGTAGACATGTGTCGGATCGTCGAACACATCCTCGGTGCGACCCTGCTCAACAATCTGCCCCAGATACATCACCATGACACGGTCGCACAGATGGCGGACAGTGCTTAGGTCGTGCGAGATGAAGATGTACGCGAGGTTGAACTCACGCTGGAGCTTCTTGAGAAGCACGATCACGTGGATACGCAGTGACATATCCAAGGAAGATGTCGGCTCATCCAGGATGACCAGCTTCGGCGTCGTCATCATTGCCCGGGCCACGCCCACGCGCTGTTTCTGGCCGCCGCTCAGTTGATGCGGGAGCCGATCCAGGTGCTCCTCCTCCAGGTTGACCCGCAGGATCGCCTCGTCCAACTGGCTGTCGCTGGAGTACAGTCCGTGGAGCTGGAGCGGCTCGCGCAGTGTCCTGCGGACCGAAAAGCGTGGGTTGAGGGATTCGTTCGGATCCTGGAAGACCATCTGGAAGTCCTTGCGCCTCGCCCGCACGCGATTGCGGGGGATTGCAGTCAGATCCGTGCCCTCAAGCTCGATCGTTCCGCGGGTAACCTCCTCCAAGCGCAGGATACAACGGGCGGTGGTGCTCTTGCCGCAGCCGCTCTCACCGACCAGGCCCACAGCTTCGCCCGGGTACACGTCGAAGGTCACGCCGTTGACTGCGTGGATCGTGCTGCGGCCCTCCCGATAATGCTTGTGCAGGTCGCACACGCGCAGCAGGGGTTCGGTCACGCTGCCTCCTGATTGCGCAGGTGGCAGAAGACCACATGGCCCTCGGAAAGCCAGCGCGGCTCCGGTCGCCGTAACCAGCAGGCGTCCAACACGTACGGGCAGCGGTTGGCGAAGCGGCAGCCGGCATTGTCGTAGTCGATGCTGGCAAACGCGATCGCTCTCGAGGTGTCGAGGGCTTTCGCCTCGTCGACGCGCAGGATGCTGCCCAGCAACCGCTCCGTATAGGGATGGCTCGGTCGCTGAAAGAGGTCAAGCACCCCGGCCTGTTCCATGATCTGCCCGGCGTACATCACCGCCACGCGCTGACACACTTCGCTCACCACGCCCAGGTCGTGCGTGATCAGGAGCAGCGAGGCCCCGGCTTCCGACTGGACCTCCTTGATCAGTTCGAAGATCTGGGCCTGGATGGTGACATCCAGCCCGGTCGTCGGCTCGTCGGCGATGAGCAAGGCCGGCTGGCACGCCAGCATGATGGCGATCAGCACCCGCTGTGCCATCCCGCCGCTGAGTTGATGCGGGTAGGCCTTGGCGCGGGCTTCGGCGTCCGAGATGCCGACATGCTGTAGCAACTCAATCGACCGGCGCCGTAGCTGTGATCTCGGCAGATCCTGGTGAAGCTGCAAGGCTCTGGCGACCTGGTCGCCGGCCCGCATCAACGGGTTGAGAGAGGCACGCGGGTTCTGGAAGATCATGGCGATCTCCGAGCCACGCACCTGCCGCATCTCGGACTCCGACAGCGCCAGCAAGTCCCGGCCGCCGAACAGGATCTTCCCCTCGGAGGCGGTGGCAGCTGGCGGAAGCAAGCGCATGATCGCCAGGGCGGTCATCGTCTTGCCGGAACCGCTTTCCCCCACCAACCCCATCACTTCGTTCGGCCGCACATCGAAGTTGACATCCAGCAGCACCGATCGCGAGCGCTCGTGGTCGCGGATATCCATTCGCAGGGAGCGGATCTGCAGCAGAGGCTCGGGCATTAACGCTCCTCCCTCGCCAGCAGATCCCTCAATCCGTCACCCACAATGCTGAAGGCGAAAGCGATGATCACAATCGCCACGCCCGGGAACAGCCACGTCCACCATTCACCGGTGATGATGCGCTGGGCGCCCTCCGCCACCATCACTCCCCATTCCGCAGTCGGCGGGGTGATGCCCAGTCCAAGGAAGGCCAATCCGGCGGCGTCCAGGATCGCCCACCCCAGCACCAACGTCACCTGAATGAAGGCGGGGGTAAGCGAATTCGGCAGCAGGTGAACGAGCATCACCCGCCAGCGCGGGTTGCCTACCCCTACGGCGGCATCGGCATACTGCCGGGTGCGCACCCGCAGCATCTCGCCCCGCGTCAGGCGAACAAAGTAGGGGATGTAGGCAATGCTGATGGCTGCAATGACATTGGGAACGGTATCCCCCAGTATCCCCGTGAGCGCCATGGCCAGGATGAAGGCGGGGAAGGCGAGCAGCACGTCGACCACGCGCATGACCACATCATCCACGCCCCCTCCAAAGTAGCCAGACAGGCCGCCGATGGTGGCGCCGATCAGGAAGGCGCTCAAGGCCACCGAGAAGGCAATCCCCAGGTCGAGGCGGGTGGCATACAGCACGCGTGAGAAGATGTCCCGACCGAACTTGTCGGTCCCAAACCAGAAGTCCGAGGACGGGGGCTGAAGCGTGGCCTTGGCGTTGGTCGCGTTGGGCCCGTAGGGCGCGAGCTCTGGGCCGACTAGCGCGATGACCACATAGATCAGGATCAAGGCGATCCCGAACGACAGCAGCCGCCAGCGGCCGACCTCGCTCAGCCCGCGAAACCAGATCGAGCGTCTGCGCCCCGTTTTCGGCTCTGCCCGCGGGTTCAGCGTCGTCTCCATTTCACCCCAAGCGAATCCTCGGATCGATGAATCCATAGGCCAGATCGATCACTAGATTGATGCCGACATATATGACGGCGATCAAGATCACAAACCCTTGCACAGCGTTGAAGTCGTTGATGGTGAGCGCATTCCAGGCATACTGGCCAATGCCGGCCCACGAGAAGACCTTCTCGACGACTACGTTCCCGGCAATCAGGTACCCGAAGACGATGCCGATCATTGTGAGGATCGGGATAAAAGCATTGCGCAGACCATCGCGCAGCACTACGCTGCGCCGAGGTACACCGATGGCCTTGGCTGTGCGAATGTAATCTGAGTTCAGGGCGTCCAACATCGACCCACGCGTCATCTTGACGATTGGCGCACTGACCACAAACGCCAACACCATGGCCGGCAGCCACAAATGGTCGAGCGCGTCGAGAAAGGTTCCAAACTGACCTGCCAGCAGGCTGTCGACAGTGAACAACCCAGTGACCTGGGGCGGTTCAGGCACACCGATGGTCAGCCGATCGAGTGGCGCCGGCGCCCAGCCCAGGGTGTAGTAGAAGACGTGCACCATGAGCAGCGCCAGCCAGAACAGCGCCTGGGCCGCTCCCAAGGTGGCATATAGACGCACGCCCTGGTCGATCCACGATCCGGCGAAGACAGCCGCCAGGACACCCAGGCTCAGCCCGACCACCAGCGCGATCAGGAACGCCGTGGCAGCAAGCTCCAAGGTGGCAGGAAGCCGGTCCCCCAGCTCCTGACGCACCGGCTGGCCGGTCTTCCAGCTCTCGCCGAGGTTGCCCGAGAGAAACTCCTGAGCATAGCGGAAAAACTGGACGTAGATCGGTTGGTCGAGCCCCATTTCGCGTTCATACTTCTGGATGAGTGCGGCGTCGGCCAACGGGCCGGCACGCAGGGCGGCCGGGTTGGAGGGAAGGATGTGCGTCAGCAGGAAAACAAACACGACCACCCCGGCGAGCGTAACGACCGCCAGCCCGATCCTGCGCAGCAGGTAACTCAGCAGGCGAGGCACGTGCGCCTCCCTGCCCGCAGGAGGGCCTTACCTGCCGCCGGGCCAGGCACATCCGTTGCGCCGCCCTGACAGGAAGCTGCGTCCACCATCAAGGTTCGAATCCGTCCCCGTCTCATGCCCGGTTCCATCTTACTGGATTGTACAGGCAGGGGCACACCTCCGGCATGCCCCTGCCTATCGATCACGTCAACTCGCGGAATTCAGCGATCGTTCAGTCCTTCCCCAGGAAGGCGTAGCGCAAGGTGAGATCATTGAACAACGCGATCCCGCTCACGTTGGAGCGCGTGGCAATGATCCACTCCGGCGCGTACAGATAGATCCAGGGGACTTCCTCCTGCACCACGATCTCTTGCCCGCGCTTGCTGCGTTCCTCACGGAATGCCGGATCGCTGTTCAGCGTCAGGTCACTGATGATCTGGTCAAGTTCCTCGGTGCAGGTGTTCGAGTAGTTGGTGAACTGGCCACACTTGAAGTTCCAGGTGAACTGGAACGCCGGGTCATTCCCCCAGGAGTACCACTCGAAGATGTAGAAGGGCAGATTGTGCTTGCCGTTCTCATCCATGGCATTGAGCAACTCGTTGTACTGAGCGATCGGCAGGGCGTTGACGTTGACCGTCACGCCGATCTGCTCTGCGCCGGACTGGATCCAGGTCGCCGAGTCCACACGAGCCTGGTCCTCCTGCGGCACAACGATATCGACCGTGAAGCCATCCGCGTAGCCGGCATCCGCCAGCAGGGCCTTGGCCTCATCGACGGTTGCCTGGTCGAAGGTGAAGAACTCCTTGGTGTGGGTGGCCATGCCCTCGGCGATGGGCGAGCCCGGATTGGCGCCATAGCCGTAGATCACGTTGTCGATGATCGCCTGGTAGGGCACCACCATCGAGAGCGCCTTGCGCACGCGCACGTCATCGAACGGCTTCTGGTTCAGGTTCATGCCGGCATGGTAGACGCGAGTGGTCGGGACGTGGTGGATGGTGATGTTGGGATCGGCCTCGAGTTCCTCCAGATCACCGTAGGGCACACCCAGCGCCACGTCCACATCGCCGGCTCGCAGGAGTTGTTCACGCGTGGCGGCATCCGGCACGACACGGAAGATCACCTTGCAGTTGCGGAAGTAGTCCGCGCCGCGCCAGTAGTTCGGATTGGGCTCGAAGACGTATTCCACGCCCGGGTTCCAGCTGGTGATGATGTACGGGCCGCTGGAGTTCGAGTTGGTGCGGAAGAAGTTCTCCGCCCAGGGATCCTCGGCCGTGGCATTGGCGTCAGCGGTGGCCTGGCTGATTGCACCCAGGACCTGGAAGCTGAGGACGATCTCCGCCAACGCCGCCGGCTGGGAAGCAGTGATCTTCAGGGTGTAGTCATCGATCACCTCGACCTGGTCAATCGAGCTGACCGCCATGAACCCGGTCAGCAGCGTGATGTAGCCCGGGCCTTCGAGGGCGCGCTTCAGCGTGTAGTAGTAGTCATTGGCGGTGATCGGCGTGCCGTCCGCGAACTTGGCGTCCTGGCGCAGGTAGAACGTGTAGACGGTTCCATCCTCGGAGACTTCGTAGCTCTCTGCGCCAGCGCCGACGAACGTATCCTTGCCGATGTATACATTGTCACCCTTATCCTCCAGCTCCTGCTGGATAAGGGGCTCGTACAGGTTGGCGGTGGCATCGTAGGCGGCGATGCTGCGGAACTGCATCGGCTCGACATGATCGATGTCGCCGTCATAGGCGATCACGATCGTCCCCTCTTCGCCGCAGGCCACGGGCTCGGCGGGAGGCGCCTCAGTGGCGGCGGGTTCGGCCGGCTCGGCCGGTGGTGCTTCGGTCGGGGCCGGAGCAGGTTGGCAGGCGCCGAGGACCAGGGCGACCAGCACGATCAGTGACAGGGACACAAGCAGCGTTCTTCGCGATTTCATCTCTCCTCCATTGCTGGTTGGGTTCGATTGCTCAAAAGCCAACAACCGTCCGGCTCAGTCCATTCATTTCTCCTTTCCCGGGGGCGCGATCGGATCTCCCCAAGCGCTCCCGACTCCTTCGATAAACTGCCCGATTTCGGCGATGATTTGTTGAATCGCGGGATCGTCCTGCAAGGCCGATCGGTAGGCATCGATGTCCGTGACTTCCAGGACCTCGATGTAATCGTATGGCGACGCGCCTCCGCCCTCGACCGGTCCGGCAACCCGGTGGACCCGGTAGTGAATAACACACGCAAGGTCCTGCGCCAGGCGATAGTCCGTCTGCTGCACCCAGCGCTCGTACTCCGCCGCATTCGCTCCCGGCTTCAACTTGGAAAACCAGAACACGCTCGCCATCTCAATCCCTCGCGCCCGAATCCAGGTCCCGCTAGCTCGGCAACACCGGCTCGGCAACGATGCAGTGCACGACCTCGACCATCCCCGGCGACTGTGAGTGCACCTCCAGGACGGCGGGATGGCTCTCCAGATCGTGCAGATAGGCCTCCAGGTCGTCGACCTCGGTCACGTCCACAAAATCGTACGGCGGGTCTTCTCCGCTCGGAATTGTCTCCACCACATGCGTGGAGCGGTAGCTACGGATACTTGCGATACGCTTGACCGCCGGATAATCGACGCGGCGAACAAATGCCTGGTATTCCTCGGCCGTCACGCCCGGCTTCAGCCGCACCAGCCAGTAGACCACCGTCATGCCGACCTCCTCATCTCGTCCCGTCGGCAGTTCTCGCGACGGTGGACGCAGGGCCAGGAGAGACGATCATGCAGGCTCCCCTCCCAGCGGGTAGCGGCCGTATTCCAACCCGGCCTCGATCATGGTCAGCAGATTCTCGACGGGCACATCCGGCTGCACGTTGTGGGTGGGGTTCAGCATGTACCCGCCGCCGGGGGCCATGGCGAAGATCTTGTCTCGCACTTCGCGGCGCACGTCCTCGGTGGAGCCGTGATTTAGTATGCGCATGGTATCGATCCCGCCCCAGAACGCCATGCGGTCCCCGAACTCCCGCTTCAGGAAGTGCGGATCCATGCGCGCCGCCGTGGTCTGGACGGGATTCAGGCAGGTGACCCCGATCTCGTGCAGGTCATCGATTACCTCAACCACGCTGCCGCAGGTGTGCCACATGATCGGCGCCTTCGAATGAGAAGTGATGGCCTGCATCATGCGGGCATGGCGTGGCTTGAAGACCCGGCGGTAGGTGGCCGGGTTCATGCATAGCCGGTCTTGGTGACCGATATCATCCGAGACCGAGATCACATCGACAATATCCCCGATATCCGCCGCGACCTTCTCCAGGGGCCCCAGCATCGACTCGGTCAGGCAATCCGCCATGCACTCCAACAAGTCCGGCTGACTGGCCAGGTCGATGTACCAATCCTCGTAGCCGCGCACGTTCTGGCTGCATTGCAGCACCCAGAGCGACAGGTTGAGCACCAGGGCGCAGTCCGTGCTGGCCCGCATCGCCTCGACCCGCTGGCGCAGGCCGCGGGTGAAACCCGGGTCGTCGGGGTCGGGCCAGGGGTGTCGCAGGATGTCTTGCTTGGTGATCTCGCCGGCCAGAGGGGGCTTGTGCAGATCGTAGTAGTAGGAAGTAGGTGGTTTGCGCCACTCGATCCCCCACGGATCGCGATAGTGGCCTTCGCCCAGTTCGGTGCTTTGATTGCATGGCAATTCGGGCGCATTGTAGGAGACGAAGCGGGTATCGACGGACAGCTGGGCAAGGATTTCCTCGTCGATATGGCAGACCTGCATGTTGCGTTCCATCAGTTCGGTGGGCCGGTCGACGCCGAAGTGCCGTTTCAGGGCTTCATAGAAGGGGATGGTGGCGGTCGAGATCCAGGTGCTGCCCAGATCGATCGGAACGCGATCGGCTTCCTGGAAGCTTAACGCCGCCAGCACGCGCTCGCGCGAGGTCATCGGCCGCAAGCTCCGCAGGGCAGCTCGGTTGGCGATAGCGTCTTCGGCGGGCCGGTCCGTCAAGAGAGCTCCTCCAGCGGCCGGTAGCGATCGTCCGGCCGGCCATAGCGCGCCGGGCTGAAAGCAGCCTCGGCCTGTCCGGAGAGCACCGCCTGCCGCAGGCGCGGGTGACACGCCACCCCGACCAGGCTGACAAGGCTGCCGACTTGCAGCTCGACGCTCATGATCCCCCGCCCGGTCCCCGGCTCGAGCAGCAGCACCAGATCCGGGAAGTATGCCCGCGCCACGCCGTCGATCGCCAGGTACATCGACTCGTTCTTGATCACCAACTGAGCTCTTCGCCCGCTAGACCCTCCCTGGCCCTCGAGTTCGGCCGAGGTGAAGTAGAACCCGAGCGCTTCCTGTTCTTGCATAGAGTGGATCTCGCCGGCAAAAAGCAGGGTGCCTCCGACCTCATTGGCAACAGCCGTCACCGGATCAGCCCCAGCTTTGCGGGCCGCGATCACGGACTTGCCAAGCGCCAATGAAGCGCTGATGGTGTTGGGGATGACGACTCGCTTGGCGGTGCGCCCACTCATCGGGTAGTGGTTGTTGGCTCCCAGCCCACCGCCCTGTGTGATCACAAATCGTCCTACCTGATCCGCGAACGTGGGGTCCGCAGCGTGCTGCACAACGACCACATTGCCCTTCATGTCGACCAAGGGCATGGGGGTCAGACTGACACCGTGGCCCATGAAGGAGGTCATCTGGGTCTCAGGCGCCGAGCGTCCCAGGGCATCGCCGTCGATGACCGGCATTCCCATGCGGGCACCGAGCGAAAGGATGATCGGGGTGTTGAGCCCGCCGACTTCGAAAGGGACGACATGATCAATCGGCTTGCCGACCAGACCTTCCATCACCCGGGTGACGTCCAGCAGCTCAAACCGCTGCTCCCAGTGGCGCATGACGTTCTCGGTGCCCATCTTCTCAAGTACCTTGACCGAGCCCATGATGCCGCCGCTGACGACGGTGCTGTCATCGGCGATTGCCTCCAGGTCGATCACCTGGGGGAAACG
The DNA here is from genome assembly GCA_041302385.1 of Anaerolineales bacterium. Lineage (GTDB taxonomy): Bacteria > Chloroflexota > Anaerolineae > Anaerolineales > E44-bin32 > PFL42. Next base: position 10,405 of record JBFYRF010000130.1, read on the forward strand.
GCCCCTGGCGAAATCGTTCTCAAGGATGGCTTTGCCCCAGGCCGGGGAACCCCCGCCGCCGGTGCCGAAGATGGCCAGGCCCTCCAGCAGCGGGTCAATGTCATCGTGCCTCAGAGCGAATGACGGCATGCTGCCTCCGCTTGCGGCGCGGATCGTTTCAAGACGTTCGGACAGGCGCCGGCTGTTGCGCCAGGACTCGGTGAACAAGAACCTCGCTGCGCAGGTAAAGCGCCTTGAGTTTGGGGGACGACGCTTTGTGTTCGGCGCTTTCGCGCCAGGCCTGTGCCGCCTCGGCATCCTCGAAGCGCAGCACCAGCATCAGCATGTCCTCCCCCTCAAGAGGTTGGAGCAACTCGGACCCCAAGAACCCCGGCTGGCGCGCCATGGCCGGACCATATTCCGCGCAGAAGAAGGAAGTGAATTCGTCCACCTTGTCAGGGTGCAGATGGAATGTGACGTGCCGTTCAATCACTTGCGCGCCTCTTGCACCGCCTGGCTGAGCGCCCGGGCGGTGGCCGTCAGTTCATCGAAGCGTCTCTCGGCCACGGCTTTCTTGTTGACCAGATTCGAACCGACGCCCAGGGCGACCGCCCCGGCGCGGATGAATGAAGCCGCCGTCTCAAGCGTGACGCCGCCAACGGCGATTAGCTTGATCTGCGGCAACGGCGCCCGCACCGCCTTGAGGTATGCCGGGCCGCCCACATCAGCCGGGAACAGTTTGACGAAATCGGCCCCGAGTTCCCAGGCGGTCAGGATCTCGGTCGGCGTGTAGGCGCCCGGTACGACGATCTTGTCATAGCGGTGACAGATCTCGATGACTTCGGGGCTCAACGTCGGTGCGACGATGAACTCTGCCCCCGCCAGAATGGCTGCGCGGGCCGTCGCCGCGTCGAGCACGGTGCCGGCGCCGATCAGCACCTCGCCGCCAAGCGCCTTTGACGATTCCTCGATCGTGCGCAGCGCCCCGGGTGTGGTCAGGGTGAATTCGATGACCGACACCCCGCCGGCGGCGATCGCTTTGGCCACCTGGACCAGGTCCCCAGCGCTGTCAAGCCGGACGATGGCAACCAGCCCGGTTCGTTCCATCCATGCTGCGTGCTGCTCGCGCCCCATCCCCAACTCCTAGCGGACAATCCGCAGTCCGGCGCCTTTGATCAGCGCCTCGGTCTCCTCGAGCGTCGTCCAGTTGAAATCGCCCCACGAGGAATGCTTCAGGGCGGCGAAGGCGTTGCCGACCTTCACCCCGCGGCCGATGTCCTGGGTCAGGAAGCCGAACAGGAAGCCGGCGCTGAATGTGTCGCCCGAGCCGACGCGATCGACGACCTCGATCTCGTAGGTCACATCGTCGTAGAACGTCCCGTTGGAATACGCCAGCGCCGACCAGGTGTTGCGCCAGACCGAGGGCGTGCCGCGCAGCGTGATGGCAACGACATCGATCTTGAACTGGTCAGCCAGCTTCTTAGCCACCTGACGATAGTCCTGTCCGGTGATGCCGAAGACGCGCTCGGTGTCCTCTTCCGTCGTGATCAGAATGTCAACATCGTTCATGAAGGGAGTCTGGATCTGGCACGCCTTCTCCTGGCTCCACAGCTTGGCGCGGTAATTCAGGTCATAGCTGACCAACGCGCCGGCGGCCTTGGCCGCGGTGATGGCCTCGGCCGTCACTGCGGCGGCGCTGTCGCTCAGAGCGGGCGTGATGCCGCTGACGTGGAATAGCCGGCAGCCTTCGAACACCGCCCTCCAGCGCACTTCCCCGGGTTGGATGTTCGCGATAGCTGACATGCCGCGGTCGTACAGCACACTGCTCGCACGGGGCGAAGCACCATACTCGACGAAGTACAGCCCCAGCCGATCGTCCTTGGTCCACAGCAGGTGGGAGGTATCGACCCCCATTTCACGCGCCTTGTTGCGCACCATGCGCCCCAGCGGATTCTCCGGCAGCCGGCTGATCCAGGCGGAGGACAGGCCAAGCCGCGCCACGCCGGCCGCGACATTGAGTTCGGACCCTCCGACGGTGATGTTCAACTGTGATGCCTGCTCGAGGCGCTGGAAATCTGGAGGGGAAAGGCGAAGCATGCACTCCCCAAACGTCACAACCTCAGGCATGTGTTGTCTCCTGTGTAGCAAAGCCGCTGAGCCGCCCGGTCGCCAGTCCCGTCTGGGCCCTGCGCTGTCCCGGTCGAGCCTATCCGCTCAGCTCGGCAAGCTGCCTGTATTTCGCAGAGTGAAAGAGTTGTTTGTCTAGTAAAAAGGGTACAGCAGGTCCGCGAGCTTGTCAACCGCAGGTGCGTCCCCGTCAGAGCCCTTTTCGAGGTGTTGCCAAGCAGGAGGCGATGTCCCGACTCAATGGGGCCGCCGCGTTGGGCCCGGCAACCGGCTTTGCAGCATCGCTACAACTCGAAGGGCATTGGCCGCCGAGCCGTCGCCACCCAGCGCTTGGCGGACGCATCGGTCAACGCCCTTCCGCCATCCATGCTGCGGACAAAGGACCGATCCATCCTCGCCTACAGGCC
>JBFYRF010000199.1:0-3736 GCA_041302385.1 Anaerolineales bacterium
GGTGCTCACCGACTGGAACGGCCTGCTGCTTACCACCCTGTCGGAGGCGGCGCGTGCCTTGCGCGAGCCCGCCTACCTGGCTGCGGCGCAGAAGCTGGCCGACTTCCTGCTTTCGACTTCCACCGAGGCCACCCAGCTGCAGCATGCCTGGCGCGACGGGCAGGCCAAGGTTCCGGCCTTCCTCAAGGATCACGCCGCGCTCGGGGCCGGCCTGCTTTCGCTCTACCAGGCTGACTTCGATCCTCGCTGGTACCACGCGGCCATGGCGTGCGCTGCGCACATCCTGCGGACATTCGAAGACCCCGCCGGCGGCTTCTACGACGTGCCTGCGACAGACCACGGCCTGCTCTTGCGCCCGATGGAACTACAGGACTCACCCACGCCCTCCGGAGGCGCCCTGGCTGCGGATTTCCTGCTCCGCCTGGCTGCCCTCGCCGACGAGCCGCGCTTCGCCCGCGCGGCTGAGAAGGCTATCCTGCGGGTGCAGCCGCTGCTGCGGGAACACCCCATTGCATTTGCCGCCTGGCTGGCAGCGCTCGACTTCGCCTGCGGCCCGCACTGGCAGTTGGCGTTGCTCGGGTCAAAGGACTCGCCCGAGTTCCAGCAACTGGCCCACACTGCTGCGGAGCGTCTGTTGCCGCATCTGGTTACCGCCGGAGGGACAGGCGCCAGCACAGAAGGTCCGGCCCTGCTGCGCGGTCGAGGGCCGATCAGCGGCCGGGCGACCGCCTACCTCTGCCGGGACTACCATTGTGACCTGCCCACCCCCGATCCGGCAGAACTGCGCGCCCAACTCACGCGGCTTGGATCGATCGAGTTCACCGGGCACGATGGCTGATCCGGGTCGGTTGCTGCGGCTGCTCCGCCGGCTTGCCCTGCTGACGGCCGGGGTGCTGGTGTTCATCCTCGGCTTGCTCCTGATGAAGGAAGGCGTGGTTCCGCTCACGCCGTTCCTGCGCACGCAGCTCTCCGTCTCCAGCCCGGCCAGCGCCCTGGGCTTCGGCTGGATCCTGTCCAGCCTTGCTCTCTCCGGCTCCCCGGTGGCGGCAACGGCGCTCAGCTTCCTGGACGCCGGTGCGCTCTCCATCGATGAATCGTTCGCCATGATCACCGGTTCACGCCTCGGCGCCGCGTTTGTCGTCGTCCTCGTCGGGTTTGTCTACATGCTGCGCGGCCGCAGCCGCGAGATGTCGCTGGGCGCTGGCCTGCTGGCGCTGCTGGTCACCCAGTCGACTTACCTCCCGGCGTTGTTCATCGGGCTGTCTTTGCTGCGGGCCGACTGGTTCAACGGGCTGCGGATTACGTCCGAGCATGCCCTGGGATCACCGCTCGACCCGCTGCTGGAGCCAATCATCGGCGCCTTCTCCCGGCTCCTACCCGTGGGCCTGCTGTTGCCAATCGGCTTTGGCGTGATCTTCTTCAGCTTTCGGCTGATCGACCGCGCTCTGCCGGCGCTCCACATCGAGCGCACCGACCTTGGGCGGATCAATCGCCTGCTCTACCGGCCCCTGGCGACATTCCTGCTCGGCGCGGCGGTGACCTCAGTGACGCTCTCGGTCTCGATCTCGCTCAGCCTGTTGGTTCCGCTCTCGGCGCGCGGTTACATCCGCCAGGAGAACGCCATCCCGTACATCATGGGCGCCAACATCACGACCTTTGTCGACACACTGGTGGCGGCCGCCTTGCTCGGCAATCCGGCGGCGGTGACCGTGGTGTTGGCGGAGATGGCGAGCGTCGGGATGGTATCGCTGTTCATTCTGCTGTTCGTCTACCGGCCCTACGAACGCGCCGTGGTCGGTGTCATGCGCCGCCTGGCACTCCGGCGTCGGCCATTGAGCCTGTATATCGCCGCCATCTTCGTCGTGCCGATCATCCTGCTGTTCTTCCTGTGAGGTCGTAAGATGCGCGTACTTGTCTGCTGCAAAGAGCCCGATCAAGCGGAAGCCCTGCTCCGGCCACTGCTCCATCTGAAGCTGCCGGCCGCGTCGACGGTCACCCTGCTGACCGTGATCGGCAAGCACAAGGACCTCCCCCCGCTTGGCCAGCCCCTCCCCGACGGATTCGCCTGGCCGCTTGTCCGCAAGATCCGCCGCGGCGCGGTCATCCCTGAGATCCTGGCGGAGATCGCAGAATCCCAGGCGCGGCTGGTGGTCTGCGGCTGGCGTTCACATCGCGCTCCCCTGGGCTCGACCACCCAACGACTGTTCCGCGCCTGCCCCGTCGACCTACTGCTGGTCCGGCCGATCGACACGCCCCTCGCCCGCGCATTGGTCTGTACCGGGGGCGAGACGCCTTCGCTGGCCACGCTGCGATCAGCAGCCGCCGTGCTCGACAGCAAGCACATCCAGGTCGGCATCCTGCACGTGATGTCCCAAATCGCTTTCAGCAATGCCAGCCCGCACGCTGACCTGCTGGACACCGCCGAGTCGGCCATGGCGCGCGGCACACATGAAGGGACGCATCTCCGTCAAGCGACGGAGGCCTTTGCTGCGATGAGGTTCCAGGGGACCGTGGTTCCCATCCTGCGGCACGGCCTGGTTGTCGACGAAGTGCTGGCGGAGCTGCGCCAGGGGAAGTATGACCTGCTGGTGATCGGCAGTCGACCCCCGCGAACCACACGCCGCTGGAGCGACCTGCTGATGGAAGATGTCGGCGCCGATCTGGCATCACGCGCCCAGTGCTCCGTGCTGCTGATCCGCCCGCCGCTCAGCTGAGCGCCAGGGCGCACGGTCCCACCGGAGCGACGCCGGTCCCGACAGGCCGCCGGCTTTGTCGCGACCGGCAGAGTGCGCAGCAGCGCCCCCCGCACCACAGGCTATTCCACAGTCACGCTCTTGGCCAGGTTGCGCGGCTGGTCGACGTCCGCCCCGCGCAGCACCGCCACATGATAGGCCAGCAGCTGCAACGGCACGATGGTGACGATCGGACTGAGCAGCCAGGGCGTGTCCGGAACCCACAGCACGTGATCCGCCAGGCGCGGAACCAGGGTGTCGCCTTCGGTGGCCACGACGATGACGGCCCCGCCACGAGCCTTGGTTTGCTCGATCTGGCTGATCATCTTCTCGTACCAGGGATCCTTGGGCGCGATCGCCACCACCGGCATGTCCTTGTCGACCAACGCGATCGGGCCATGCTTCATCTCACCCGCCGGGTAGGCCTCGGCGTGAATGTAGGAGATCTCCTTGAGTTTGAGGGCGCCTTCGTAGGCGATCGGCATGTTGATGCCTCGCCCCAGGTACAGGCAGTGCCAGATCTCCTTGAGCGCCCGGGCGACGACCTCGACCTCAGCCTCACGTTGCAGCGTCCGTCCGACCAGGTCGGGCACCAGGCGCAGGTCTGCCACCAGCTGTCTCCGACGCGCCGGGCTGAGTGCGCCGCGCAGGTCTGCCAGCAGCACGGCCAGCATGTACAGATTGATCAGCGGTGCCGTGAAGGCCTTGGTTGAGGCCACCCCGATCTCGGGACCGACCTGCATGCTGATCGAGCCATCGGCGACTCGCATCGCCTGTGAGCCGACGGCATTGACGATCGACCAGATCTTGGCGCCGCGTCGGCGGGCCTCGTCGATCGCCGCCAGCGTGTCGGCGGTTTCTCCGGACTGGCTGATGGCCAGCACGACCGTGTCGCTGTCGACCAAGGGCTCACGGTAGCGAAACTCCGAGGCGATATCGACCTCGACCGGGATGCGGGCGATCGACTCAATCATCACTTTGCCCACCATGCCGGCGTGGGGGGG
>JBFYRF010000202.1:0-3699 GCA_041302385.1 Anaerolineales bacterium
AAATCCGCCGGACGCATGGCCGAGAAGGGAAACCTCACCCAGGATCAGCTGCAGGCGGCGCTGAAGATCGAGACTGCGCTCGACCTCGAGCCGGTGCGCCAGGCCGACCTGGTCATCGAGGCCGCCACCGAGAATCCCTCGCTCAAGCTCGAGCTGTTTGGCCAGTTGGACCGGCTGGCACCGGCCGAGGCCGTGCTCGCCTCCAACACCTCCTCGATCTCGCTCACCAAGATCGGCGCCGCCACCCAGCGCCCCGACAAGGTCATCGGCATGCACTTCTTCAATCCCGTGCCACTGATGCGCCTGCTGGAGGTGATCCGCGGTCTGGCCACCTCGGACGACACAACCGCCGTGGCGCTGGACGTCGGCCGCCGGATGGGGAAGGAGCCGGTCGAAGCGAAAGACTCGCCGGGCTTCATCAGCAACCGCATCCTGTGCCCGATGATCAACGAAGCCGTCTTCGCACTGCAGGAAGGCATCGGCTCAGCCGAAGCCATCGACACCGTGATGCGTCTGGGGATGAACCACCCGATGGGCCCCCTGACCCTGGCGGACCTGGTCGGGCTGGACGTCGTGCTGTTCGTGATGGAGGTGCTGCAGCGCGACCTGGGCGAGGACAAGTACCGCCCGGCGCCGCTGCTGCGCAAGATGGTCGACGCCGGCTACCTGGGCAGGAAGACCGGCCGGGGGTTCTACACGTACGGCCGCTGAGCCATCGGGGCGCCTCTGCGCCGGGGCGTCGTGATGGCAGCCGGCAGGCTGGCTGCTCCAGCCTTATTCGGCTCCCGCAGGGCGCGCTCAGATCCTTTCAGGAGGCCAGGTATGCATTCAAACCGCTCGCGCCGGGAATCCGGAGGCAGGCCGATGACCTGTGTGCGGTCGACCTGCAGGGAGGGCATGGCTCACCTGCTGGGCGTGGCTGCCCTGCTGCTTCTCAGCACGCTGGCGTGCGCTTTGCCGGCTGGCGAAGCAGACGGCGATCCGGTGGCGACGGCGGTCGCTGCCACTTTGCAGGCCGCGACGGGCGCGGCCCCCGAGGAAACCGCGGGCACGGCCGCACCCACTCTCGGGGTGGAGCCGCCATCCGCCGACAACGGCCCGGGGCTTCCTCCCGGAAGCTTCAGCCTGGCCTATACCAGCGGGGGCGAGGCCTGGCTGATCGAAGGTAACGGTCCGGGGAGACAACTGAGCACAACCGGCGGGGTGGTTCAGGTGGTGATCTCTTCCGACGGCCAGCGCATCGCCTTCGCCCGACGCGAACGGATCGACATGCCGTCCGAGGTCTGGGGCGTCAACCGCGACGGCTCCGGCCAGGCACTGCTCCTCACCTCGACCCGCTGGAACGAGCTTTACGATCACGACGGATTCTTGTTCAATGACCTGGCGGGATTCGACTTTGTTCCGGGCAGCCACTTCCTGCTGCTCGGCACCCAGGGCGTTCCCGAAGGACCGGGGGTGTTTCGCTACGATGATCTGCTTCGGCTCGATGCCGACTCCGGCGGGCTGACCACGCTGCTGCCCCCCGGCCAAGGCGGCGCCTTCACCCCCTCACCGGACGGCGAGACAGTCGCCATCGGCCGGCCAACCTCAATCGGCCTGGTGGATGCCGACGGATCCGACCCGCGCCCGGACCTGGTCACCTTCCCGATGATCATTACGTACAGCGAATACCTGTCCTACCCCAAGCTGACCTGGTCGCCCGATTCGCGGGCGGTGGGCGCCGCCATCTCCTCCGCCGATCCGCTGGCTCCCGACCCCAGCGGCACCGTGTGGCGCATCGAGCGCGACTCGGCTGTCGCCAGTGCCGGGCCCGCCATCCCCGGGAACTTCTTCTTCACCCAGTTCTCAGCCACCTCGCTCGCTCCCGACCTGGAGCAGGTCGCCTTCGGGCGGACGGGCACCGACCCCAACACCACCGAGCTGTATCTGGGCCGAGCCGACGGCAGCGGGGTTGGGATGTACGTTTCGGGCGAGGTCAGCTGGAAGGGGTGGTCGCCGGACAGCCGGCACTTCGTGTTCTCGCAGGACTCACCCATGAACTTGAGGCTCGGCTCTCCGGCCTCTTCCTCGGCGCCGTTGGGGGATGGGAACAGCGTGGAGTGGATCGGCCCGACCGAGTTCATCCTGCTCTCCGGCGGTGGAGGCAGCTGGAGCCTGTCGCTCGGATCGATTGGCGGGCCGCTTGTCCCGCTCGCCTCGCCGACTGGCGACTATGTCGACTTCGACGTCGCCGCAGGTTGACGGCCAGCCGTAGTCCGAACCCATCCACCAGCCTACGAATGCAACCGGCGTGAGGCCTGCCGCCTCACGCCGGTCTTCTCGCTGCAGATCGGTCCGGCTCAACCCGCCGACCGAAAATGAGAGCGGCTAGCCTCCGCGCGCCCGAACCCGGTCCATCACCGCCTTCAGGCTGACGCGCATCCGCTCCAGCGACTCGGCCAGCTCGCCGACCTCGTCCTTCGAGTGCGCTTCGACCGGCGTTTCCAGATCGCCGGTGCTCAGCTTGTCGGCAGTGCGCACCAGGTAGGAAAGCGGATGGGTGATGCTGCGCGTGATCACCACAGCCAGGATGATTCCCAAGGCAACGGCCGCGATCGAGATCACCGTCGAGATCAGGCTCGAGGTCTGCTGCGCCTGCTGAGTCTGTTCGACCGTGGCGTTGATCGACTCGCGCAGCGCCTTCTTCAATGCGTCCAGCGCCAGCTGCAGCTGATCCTTCGATTCGCCGATCCGAGCCGACGATTGCGCCCGGCTGATCGGCCCCTCCCTTGCAGCCTCCACATATGAGCCGGCAACTTCGAGATAGCTGTTCGTGCCGGTCTGCAGGCTCTCCAGGTTCGCCGGGTCGATCCCCTGCGTGGTCTCGACAAATTCCCTCACCCGCTCATCCGCCGTGTCCAGCAGCACATCCGAGCGTGCCAACCCGCCATCGGTTCGGTCGACCAGCGAGGACTGCAGCGACAGATCGGCGCGCTCCACAGCAGTCTCAATCAGAACCAGGTTGACCAGCTGCTGGGTCTGCAGGGAAACCGCCTCGATCGACGCCTCGATCTGCGAGCTGTACCACAGCCCGACGACGCTGACCGCCAGGAGCAAGATGATCATCACCAAGAATCCCAGGCTCAGCCTCAGACCGATTGTGTTGCGCATGAGCAACCTCCCGTTCGCGCTGGAGTAGGCCGCAGCCGCGCCCCCGCTGGGGCCGACACGCCCTCACACTCAGCGTGCAAGAATTTTCCGAGCGGACTCCGTGAAATGGGCCTTCTTCGCCACATCCGGGATCTCCGCCGAAACACCCTCCAGAAACGCCGCCACCTGCGCCTCGGTCAGCGTCGCGCGGGTGCAGCGCAACTTGGTCAGGGTCTCCTCGACCACAAGCATCGCCACCGGCCCGACGGCGACCGCCAGTTCGTGCTCAACCTGCCCCACCACCCCCGCTGGGATCTGGGATCCGCCGGCTGCCGGCATCGCCAGCGCAGCCCCTGCCCCGCCAGCGATGGCCTTCTTCAGTTGGCGCACCGCCATGTTGGCGGTCAGGTTCAGCATGGGGATATTGACCTTCGGGGCACACAGAATGCACAGGCAGCCTGGATCGAGCGGCTTGAGGATCAGGACGCCGGACTCGAACACCATTTCGAGGTCGGGAGAACCTTTGCCCTGCAGTGTGCGGACCCCCTCCGCCGTACGGCTGAGGGACTT
>JBFYRF010000213.1:0-5309 GCA_041302385.1 Anaerolineales bacterium
TGCCCGCATCTCGTGGACGCGGCTCAACCTGGCACAACGCTGGCACTACTGCCGCAACGAGCCGCCCACATCCTGCTGCAACGCCGTGACGACCCGCTGGCGAACGGCGCGCACTTCTTCATCGGTCAGCGTGCGCTCTCCGGACCGGTAGACCAACGAGTAAGCGAGACTCTTCTTGCCGGCGCCGATCTGCTCGCCCTGGTACAGATCAAAGAGCTCGAGCCGTTCGAGCAGCCCGCCGGCTGCCCTCCGGATCACCTCTTCGACGCGAGCGGCGGGCAGGGCCTCGTCGACCACCACCGCCAGGTCCTCCAGGACAGGTGGGTACGGCGAAACCAGCGCCAGATCCTGCCGCAGCTGCATAGCATCCAGCAGCCGCGCCAGGTCGAACTCGGCGGCCTGCACCGGGGAGCCGGCCAGGTCATAGCGCTGCACCAGCATCGGATGCAGTTCCCCCATCCAGCCGACAACCGATCCCTCCACTTTCAGCCCAGCACACTTGCCGGGCAGATAGGGCTCCTGCTGTGCAGACTCGAACTCCGCCTGCACGTGCAGCTCGGAAAGCAGGTGCTCGACCACACCCTTCAGGTCGAAAAAGTCGATCGCCCCCGTGTCCCCTGGCTGCCAGCCGGGCAGGGCGCGCCGGCCCGTCAGCACGAGCGCCAGGCGCGCCACTTCATCCGGCAAGGGCTCGTGCCGCCGGGGCAGGAACACCGGGCCAATCTCGAACAAGGCGATGCGCTCGCGCACCCGGGTATTGCGCTCGACCGCTTCCATCAGCCCGGGCAGGAGTTGTCGCCGCAGCACGACGCGGTCAGCCGAGATCGGATTGGCCAGCCGGACGTAGTCTGGTTCGTCGGCCGCGAGCGCCAGCCTGAGGCGTGCTTCCCGCTCAGGCGAGGTCAGGCGGTAGGTGACCGCCTCCTGCACTCCCAGGCGGGCCAATGTCAGGCGCAGACGCTCTTCGCCTTCGATCTCGGGCGTCGCGCGCGGCCGCGGCAGCCGATCGTGGATCATCGTCTCAGGGATGCGGTCGTAGCCGTACATGCGCCCGATCTCTTCCATTAAGTCCGCCCGTCCGATGACTCCGGCGCCGATGTCCAGCCGGTGGTCGGGCGGACGAACGGCGACGCCCTCGCCCTCCGGGCGCGTCTCGAAGCCAAGCCGGCCGAGCAGTTCGGCGACCTCCAGGGCAGAGAGTCGAATGCCGAGACTGCGCTCGACATCGTCCGGGTTGACCTGCACCGTCTCGACCGGCGCCGGCCGGGGGTAGGCGTCGACCAGGCCCTGGGCGACCGTGCCGCCTGTCCAGGTCCGCATGCACTCGAGGCCGCGCAGCACGCCGCGATCGGCCATTGCCGGATGCACGCCGCGCGAAAAGCGGTAGCCGGCTTCCGAGCTAAGCCGAGTGGAAGCCAGTGTGCGGCGGATGTTGATGAACTCCCAGCAGGCGCCCTCCAGCAGCACCCGGCGGGTGGCGGGACCGACCTCCGACTCGCTTCCGCCCATCACCCCGGCGATGGAGAGCGGGCCGGCGCCATCCGCCACCAATACGGTGAAATCGTCCAGCTTGCGAGGCTCGCCGTCGAGCGTTGTCAGCATTTCGCCAGCGGCGGCGCGCCGGGTGATGATCTGCGGTGGCTTGCCCCCGGAACGCTGAAGCAGCACATCGTAGTCGAAAGCATGCAGCGGCTGTCCAAGCTCGAGCATGACATAGTTGGTGGCGTCGACCACGGCGTTGATCGGCCGCATGCCCGCCAGGCGCAGCCGACGCTGGATTCGGTACGGGCTTGGCCGAGGGTCCACGCCCTCGATCAGCCCCAGTACGAAGCGCGGGTTAAGTTCCGGCTCACGGATCTCGATGCTGCACTGCCCCTCTATTGCCGGCCCGTTCCACTCGGCTTCGAACGACGGCGGGTGAAGCGGTTTCCCGGTCAGGGCGGCCACCTCGCGCGCCACACCCAGGATGCTGGCATTGCGCGCCATGTTGGGTGTGAGGGCGATGTCCAGCACGGCGTCGCCCATGTAGTCGGCCAGCGGCATACCCGCCGGCGCGTCGTCATCCAGGAAGATGATCCCCTCGTGTTCGTCCGAGATCCCGAGCTCCTTCTCCGAGCAGGCCATCGAGTACGACTCGACGCCGCGAATCTTGGCGCGCTTGAGCGTCATCAGTTGATTGCCAGGCTGGTGGCCGTCGTAGAGCACAGCGCCCTCGCGGGCGTAGGCCACTCGGATCGGCTCAGGCAGTGGGCCCTTCCCTTTGAACGGGAACAGGTTGGGCGCGCCGGTCAGGACGACATGCTCGCGCTCTCCGTCGAGCAGACGGCACAGCACCAGTCGGTCGGCATTGGGGTGCGGCATGACTTCGAGGATGGCGCCCACCACGATCGTCGCCGGATCCCAGGCCAGGCCGCTGATCTTCGTCCCGGGGCGCGCCTCCCCTGCGGGCAGGGGGAGTCCTGCATAGTGAATCTCCTCCACCTCAAGGCCGGCGATGGTCAGCCGCTGCGCCAGCTGCTCAATCGGCAGGTCGATCTCAACGAAGTCCTTGAGCCAGGATATCGGTACCTTCACGCTTTCCTCCCTCAGCCCCCGGGTTGCTTATCGGAAGGGCCACTCCCGCCGGCCGCCGGCCGTGTCGCCTGTTCCAGTTCTGCGTTCAGGCGCTGCAGCACGCTCAGGATCTCCCGGCGCATCAACGTCGCCGTTTCTCCCGAGCGCAGGTCGTTCTCCACCGACTGTAAATCTGCCTTCAGGCGCTCAGCGGTTTCGCTGTCCTGAAACTCCTGCAGTTCGCCGCGCAGATGCTGCAGCGCCGACTCCAGCCCGCCCTCGACGTCGGCCTGCAGCTGCTTGCGCTCGTCGCTCTGCCACACATTGCGAATGGCCCGCTGCAGATTCTCGCCCAGGGCATTCAGTTCGGCTTGTAGACCTTCCTCGCGCACGTCGTCGGATGGCATGGGGTCCTCCCTAGAATTGTTCCAGGAAACGAAGATCGTTGGCCCAGAAGTAACGGATGTCCTCGATGCGGTGCTTGAGCATCGTCAGGCGCTCTGGCCCCATCCCGAAGGCAAAGCCACTGTAGCGCTCCGGATCGTAGCCGCCATTGCGCAGCACGCTGGGGTGGACCATGCCGCTGCCGAGGATCTCCAACCAGCCGGTCTGCTTGCACACGGCACAGCCGGCGCCGCCGCACACGAAGCACTCGATATCCATTTCGGCGGACGGTTCGGTGAACGGGAAGTGCGCCGCACGGAAGCGGGTCTGGACCTGGTCCCCGAACATGCGCCGGGCGAACGCATTCAGCGTGCCCTTGAGGTCGGCGAAGGTGATATTCTCACCGACGGCCAGCCCTTCCACCTGATTGAACTGGATCTCGGAGCGAGCCGAGATCTGCTCGTAGCGATAGCACATGCCCGGCAGGATCACCCGGATCGGCTCGGGCGCCCGCTGGCGCATGACATGGATCTGTCCCGGGGAGGTATGCGTCCGCAGCAGCACCCCCGGGGTGGTTGTGTAGAAGGTATCCCACTGATCCCTGGCCGGGTGATGCGCCGGGATGTTGAGCAGCTCGAAGTTGTAGGCGTCCGTCTCGACGTCGCGCGAGCGGTAAACCTGGAAGCCCATGTCGCGCCAGATGGCGCAGATCTCGAGCAGCGTCTGCGTCGCTGGATGCAGGCGACCGATAGGGATCTTCCGACCTGGCAGGCTGATATCTACCCGATCCCGCTCAAGGGCGCGCTCCAGCAAGACGGCCTGCAGCTCGGCCTGCCTGGCGGCAAAGGCTGTCTCCAAGGCCGTCTTCACCTCATTGGCGCGCTTGCCCACTGCCGGACGTTGCTCGCGCGGCAACTCCTTCAGCCCATCCAACACCTGGCTCAGCGCCGAGGCTCGACCCAGATATTGGATGCGCCACGCCTGCAGATCGGATTCCTGCTCGACGCTCACCAGCGACTGCTGCGCCTGCTGCAGGATGCCTTCCAGTTGCTCGGTCATTCCCGCCTCCTGATGGACAGCCGCTTCGCCCAGGGAACAAATAACCCGCCCCGGCAAGGGGCGGGTCGGCGGACCCGCGGTACCACCCTCGTTGGCCTGAAGTCAGGCCGTCTCAATCCGGACGATCCCTGTAGCGATGATCCGGTCCCTGCGCTAACGGGAGGGGTCCGGCCCGAACTACTTGTCCCTGTCGGGACGTTCCCCCGGGCAGCTCAGAAGGGAACTTCGGCCAGTTTCCTTCGGGCCGGGATCTCAGTCGCGTCCCAGCCTCCCTGTCGATCTCCGCCAGCCTACTTTCCTTCGTCTTCGCTTTCTTGGACTCGGTTTCCGCCATTATCCATCAATCGCGGCGGATGTCAACCGGACACACGCGGCGGGCTTCCCTCACTGGGATTGCTCGCGCCTCGAGCGTCCCCACGCACGAGTCGCGCACGGTTGCCCCACCGGCGCGGCGGAGCGCCGCCCCCGGGAGCGCCGATGTCAGCGCCTCGGACAATCGGCGTAGCTCGCTCCGGCCAGGCGGTCGAACGGAGCGCGCCCGCAGCCTGCGCCGGTTGACGTGGACGATGGGCACGCCGAAGTGGAAGAGCGTCTCCGGTGGCGTCCCGGGTACTGGCACACGGAGGGTGAGCGTCATGCCGACGCATGCTCGGCGCGAGCCTCCAGCTTGAGCACCAGCCCCTCGATTTGCTCATCGCCGGCCGTGGAGAACGCCGGGTCGTCCCCGACGACACGGAATCCGCACTTCTCGAGCACGCGGCGTGAGGCGAGATTGTGCTTGGCCACATGCGCGTACAGAGGACGCTCCGCTACTTCACCCAGGAACGCCGCCAGCGCCCGGGTCGCTATACCCTGGCCCCAGTACGACTGGCCCAGCCAATAACCAACCTCGCGGTCGCCCGATTGCACGAAGCTGACGATGTTGCCCGCCACCTCTACCCCATGCAGGATGGTCCGCGTGACGACGCTCTCGTCGGACAGGATCCCCTTCCAGTGTGACTGGAACGTCTCCCAGTCCCTGGATGGGAAGGCCGCCATCCGGATTGCTGCCGGCTCCTGCTGCTGTTCGAAGAATGTGGGGAGATCGCTCTCGGCGATGTTACGCAGCCGAACCGTCATCGCCGAGCCGCGAGACTCGCCAGGGCGCCTTGGCCGAGATCAGTTCTCAACAGCACGCACTCCGCCCAATCCTCGCGGGCCACGCTTCTCGGCGGCTCAAGCTCGGGTTGCTTCAACCCCTCGAAGCCGGGAGGGCAGAGCATCCTGGTCAATCCGCCTGCTACCCAACCCAGCATCCATGGCTTCCCATAGTG
>JBFYRF010000232.1:0-4218 GCA_041302385.1 Anaerolineales bacterium
CGGAGGGACCGCGCCCACGGTTCACCCCATCTCAGCCATTGCGGAGCGTCCCGTAGCGCAGCGGAGGGACCGCGCCCACGGTTCACCCCATCTCAGCCATTGCGGAGCGTCCCGTAGCGCAGCGGAGGGACCGCGCCCCCTGTCGAAGCCCTCCCGCGAAGGAGTTCCGTGCAGCCCGGTGCACTCCTTCCAACAAGCCCACGGTGACCTCCGGTTCCGGTTCATCGTTCCCACAACATCGTTGTACCTCGCACCCCGCCTGAGCCCTGCATGGGATGCGGAGATCAATGACCGATCACCCACAGGGTCGCCACGGCGGGACAGGCTACCGGCGGCGGTCTTCCCGCCTGCCTGCATCGTTGGCGGCGCATCGAAGCCGAGCAGGTGCGGACTGTGCGGGCGCCGCCCCACGCCGGACCCTTTCCTCCCGCACCCCGCAGCAGTCTCTTGCGCTAACCGATGCTGCCCGGGAGCCAGCGTCGCCCGCCGTCACTCTTCCCCGAAGACGTTGGCCAACAACTCTCGCAGGTGACGCCGCAGCACGGCATAGGAATAGTGCCTGCGCGCCAGTTGGTAGTTGTGCTCGGTCATCTCGCCGGTCATCGCCGCATCCTCCAGCAGCCGCTGCGTCCACCACACCGTCTCATCGGTGATGTAGCCGTCAAACTCGATCACCCGGAACCCCTTGGGGCGGATGTCGGTGGCATAGATCGAGTAATTGTTGACCACCAGCGGCCGATGGTGGTAGACCGCCTCCAGGAAGGCATTGCCGAAACCCTCCAGGGCCGAGGGGTAGGTCACCAGATCAGCGGCCTGGTAGGCGTCAGCCAGCGAATACACCTTTCGTCCGTCCGCCGTCACCCCGCGCTGACCGGAGATGATCTCAGCCTCGAAGTCGACCCGCACGTTCAACCGCGCAGCCAGGCGGCGCAGATGCTCGGCGTAGGCATGGCCTTCGTCGCCGCTGGCGTGGCTCACCACAAGACAAGCCGGGAGCGGAAGCCGGTCCACCAATTCGATGGCGTGTTCAATGCCCTTGCGCTGCACCACGCGCGTCGGCTGCAGCACGAGATACTCGCCCGATTGCAGACCCAGGTCCATACGAATGCTCTCGGCGTAAGCATCGGCAGGAGCTGGCGGATGCTCAAAATCCATTACATTGGGAATGATGACCGGCGAGACCCCTGTCCGCAGGCTGAGTTGGTTCGAGGCCGAGCTATTGATCACCACATGCTGGATCGATGGCAGATGGGGCGGGAAGGACATGTTCAGGTAATCCCACACGCAGTTGACCAGGAAGCGTTTGCGCTCCCAGAACATGTCGTGGTGATGACCGATCACCGGGATGCCGGTCTCAGCGATGTACTCGGTGAGCGCCAGGCCGAGGGGCAGGTTGAGCGGTATGGCCAGCGCGTTCTCGACGATCAGGATCTCGACCTCGAACGCCTCAACAAACCGGGCGATCGCCCCTCGAAGGTGTTGCGCCAACTGGAGAATCCGCTCGGTCGTGGCCGGCGGACGGATGCGGCTGGTGAAGGCCGTCAGGTAGATCTCCTCCACCGCGGGATGCTGAAAGTGCATCTCGGGTACCACGACCGAACCCGTCCCGCCCCCGTCGCCCTCACCGCTCAGGAAGAAGCACAGGTGGCCATCGCTTTGGAGCACCCGAATCCACTTGGCGGCTTCGAGCGTGACCCCATCCGTCCCGCGCAAGCGCGTCGCCACAAAGCCGATCCGCCGCGGTTGCCCAGCCTTCGGCATGCCTCACCTCTCCCGCTGCGCGAATGCCGCCGCCCGGTCACTGACAGAATCTTAGCCCGGCCGCGGGTGACGTCAACTCGCGCCGCTGCACCCTGCGGGCGCATCCGTGCTATCCTTGGGCCCAGGCGAGCGCTCGCCACCATTCCCCAACCCCGGAGGCGTACCATGGCCAACCTGCAGACCAGCTACATGGGGCTGACCCTCAAGAACCCGGTCGTCCCGTCGGCCTCACCCCTGTCGCGCGAGCTTGACGGCATCCGCGCAATGGAGGACGCCGGCGCCAGCGCCATTGTCATGTACTCGCTGTTCGAGGAGCAGATCGCCCTCGAAACCGGGGAGGTCCCCGATCGGCTGTTCAGCGGCGCCCTGGGCATCGCCGACGCCACGCTACATTTTCCCCAGCGGCAGGATTATCCACGCAACCCGGACGAGTACGTCGAGCATCTGCGCCAGGCCAAGGAAAGCGTCGGCATCCCGATCATCGCCAGTATGAATGGCACCAGCAAGGGCGGCTGGCTGGACTATGCCCGCCGGGTCGAGCAGGCCGGCGCCGATGCGCTCGAGCTCAATATCTACTTCATCCCGACGACCGACACGCTGATGGGAATGGACATCGAGACGGTGTATGTGGACATCCTGCGCGCCGTCAAGAAGAACATCAAGATCCCGGTGGCGGTCAAGCTCAGTCCCTTCTTCAGCGCCATCCCGAACATGGCCATGCAGCTCGACCAGGCGGGGGCTGGCGGACTGGTGCTGTTCAACCGCTTCTATCAGCCCGACATCGACGTCCCCAGCCAGCAGATCCGGTCGGTGCTCTCCCTCAGCAACCCCGAGGACATCCTGCTGCCGCTGCGCTGGATCGCCATCCTGCACGGCCAGGTGGACTGCAGTCTGGCGCTGACCAGTGGCGTAAACACGGCGGACGACGTGCTTAAGGCCGTACTCGCCGGCGCCGATGTCGCCCAGGTTGCCTCCGCACTGCTGCGCGAAGGGATGGGCAAGCTGCGCCAGATCGTCCGCGATCTCGAGACGCGCATGGACGAGCTGGAGATGGAGTCGATCGCCGCCATTCGCGGCAAGCTCAGCCTGCAAAGCCACGTCGAGCCGGCGGCCTTCGAGCGCGCCAGCTACATCAAACTGCTGCAGAGCTTCCACCGCATCTGAGACCGCCGGCGGGCACCGATCACTGCAGCTGCACCGGACCCAAAAACCGCTCTCCGCGAAGGGATCGACATCGGATCCCTCGGCCGAGAGCGGTTCGTTTTCGGCTCACCCGCAGGGCGTTGGGGCAGCTACGGCACGGCCACCTCCCAGATCTCGATCCCCGCGAGCGCTGCGTCCAGTTCAGCCAGCGTCGCCTCCAGCTCCTCCCACACCGGATCCAGCGGGACCGCCGTCGCAGTCGCCATTGGGATCACCGTCGGAGTCGCCATTGGGAGCGCAGCCGAGACCCCTGCGCTGGACAACGGCACATCGGGGGTCAGCGCGGGGTCTGGCGCCGACTGGCCAGCGGTCGCGACCGCCGTGGACTGCTCGACCCTCATCACGGGCGGAGGGAGGGCATCCACCCGGCTGCGGCGACTGCATCCGCTGAGCGCGACCGCCGCCACAACCCCGAGGACGGTCCGCCTCTTCCAGGACATCGGCATCGGGCCACCCACTTCCCCGAGTTACCCGCCCTCAGGGGCGGGCGCCGGTCGATAGCTCTGCCGCCATTCACGCGCCAGCTGGCGCAACTCGCGGGCAAGCTGGCGCATGTCGAGCAGGGAGTCGCGCGCATTGGCCAGCGCGTCGCGACCCGTTCGGCAGGTATCACCGGCCTGCTCGCGGTCCACCACCGACCCGCCCCCATCGTAGCCCGGGTGGGCATCCAGGATTGAATTGGCCTGGTCATGCTGATCGTTCGCCGCCGACAGCAGCGAGACCATCTGTGCCAGCAGGGCTTCCCCCTGGCTGACATCGATCCCCCGGGTTTTTGCTGTGTCCAACGCCTGTTCGATCCGCTCAATAGCCTGCGCCGCTCGCCCCAGGTTCTCTTGCTGGACAGTGTTCCACTCCCCAAGGCGATCCAGGCAAAGCTCGAGCTGTTGATCCAACCGCTCGCCGGTGGGCGGCGGGGGCGTAGCCTCCTCCGCGAACGCCGGGCGGAGCGGCACGCCGACCAGCAGCCCAACTGCCAGCAACGCAGCCAGCACGACGACTACTGAGTTCCTACCGAACTTGCGCTTGCTGTACGGCTTCATCGTTGATTCTCCTTTTCGTCTACGGAATTGGGCCCATTCTGCCGGTCCCCGGTAACCGGCAGCCGGGCCGGATGTAAACATCCGGTAAACTCCGTCCGGTGCCGCAGCGGGCCGCAGAGCCTCCCCCCGGCCACCCCAAGGATCCGTGAGCATGCCCGCCGAGATACCCAGCCTCAGCCGCGCACAGATGGTCGAAGTCGACAGGCTGATGATC
>JBFYRF010000254.1:0-14724 GCA_041302385.1 Anaerolineales bacterium
GCGCGCTCGACCAGTTCCGTGCGCAGGCGCACCAGATCCGCAAGCGGGAGTTGATCAGCGGCGTGGATCACCGGGACGACCAGCCCGTTCGGCGTGTCGGCCGCCAGGCCGATGTTCACCCCCGCAGCCGGCCGCAATCCGTCCGGCGAGTACTGCGCCATGGCCTGCGGGTGACGGACGAGGGCGCGGGCGCAGATGCGGACCAGCAGGTCGGAAATCGTCACCCGCAATCCGTGTGCGGCCTCCAGCATCGGCAGCAGTTCCTGGCGCACAGCCAGCAGGCGCCGAGCGTTGACCTCGGCGTGCAGATAGAAGTGGGGGGCGGACGTGAACGATGTCACCATGCGCTCGGCCATGATGCGCTGCATGCGCGTTAGGGGTGCGGCGGCGACGGCTGCGGGCGGAGTGCTTCGGGCGGCAGCTTCGAGGTCGCGGCGCGTGATGCGGCCTCCGGGACCGGTTCCCTGCACGCCGGCCAGATCGACGTTCAGTTCCCCGGCCATGCGCTCGGCGACCGGTGTCACCCGCGGAGCAGCGACCGCAGACTCCAAATCGCGCTCGACGATCCGTCCACCCGGACCGCTGGCGACGACCCGCGACAGGTCGATGCCTCGCTCGCGTGCGGCGCGGCGGGCGCGCGGGCTGGCGACCCGACGGCCGGCGGGAAGTACGGCGGCGGGTGGTGCCGCCCGGGTCGGCGAGCCTGCCTCCGGCGCCTGCATGGCCGCGCCGGCGGGCCGGGGCGCGGCGGGGAGCTGATCCCCCGGCGCGGAGATGACTTCATCTGGCGTGGCGGCGATCCAGGCTACGACCGAAAGCACGGGGACCGTCGACCCGGCCGGGGCGAGGATGTGGCGCAGATAGCCGGAGGTCGTGGCTTCGACCTCGAGCGTGGCCTTATCGGACTCGACACTGTAGAGCACCTCGCCGGACTTGACGGCGTCGCCCTCATTCTTGGACCAGGCGACGATCGTGCCCTCGTTCATCGTCTCGCCCAGCATGGGCAAGATGACCTCGGTGGCCATGTGCCCTCCTACGCCAGGGCCTGGCGAACGCCGGCGATGACGCGTGCCAGATTGGGAATGGCAGCATCCTCCAGCGGATCGCTCATCGGCACCGGCACGTCGGCGGCGCACACGCGCACGATCGGGGCATCCAGCCAGTCGAACAGCTCCTCCTGGATGCGCATCGCCACTTCGCTGATGAACGAACCCG
Organism: Anaerolineales bacterium; assembly: GCA_041302385.1. Classification (GTDB taxonomy): domain Bacteria; phylum Chloroflexota; class Anaerolineae; order Anaerolineales; family E44-bin32; genus PFL42. The sequence goes on from JBFYRF010000254.1 coordinate 1,216, forward strand.
TCTTGTAGCCTTCGGTCAGGCCGACGACGCGCCCGGTCTTGCGCACCGAGGCGGCGACGGTGTCCATATCCAGCGGCTTGAGCGTGCGCAGGTCGATGACCTCGACGCTGATTCCCTCCGTGGCAAGCTTCTCGGCCGCCTCCAGGGCGCGATGGACCATGCGCGAGTAGGTGATCAGCGTGACGTCCTTGCCCTCACGCTTCACGTCGGCAATGCCGTAGGGGATGATGTAGTCCTCATCCGGGACGAGCCCCTCGATGCCGTAGAGCATCTTGTGCTCGATGAACATCACCGGGTTGTCGTCGCGGATGGCGGCCTTGAGCAGCCCCTTGGCGTCGTAGGGCGTGGCTGGCATCACCACATAGATCCCCGGGAAATGCGTCCACAGCGCCTCAAGCGACTGTGAGTGATGTGCGGCGATGTTGCGCCCGGCGCCGCCTTCGGTGCGGATGACCATCGGCACAGTCGTCTTGCCGCCGAACATGTAGCGGTTCTTGGCGCCCTGGTTGGCAATCTGATCCATTGCCAGCGGCGTGAAGTCGACGTACATGATCTCGGCCACCGGCCGCAATCCGGCCATCGCCGCGCCAACGGCCGCGCCGCCGATGGTAGCTTCGGAGATGGGGGTGTCGCGCACGCGCTCGTCGCCGAACTCCTCGATCAGGCCGCGGGTGGCGCCGTAGGCCCCGCCGTAGATCCCGATGTCCTCGCCCATCAGGAACACCTTCGGGTCGCGGATCATCTCCTCGCGCAGTGCTTCCTGGATCGCCTGCCAGTAGCGGATCTTGCGCGTGCCCGGCCCGGCGGCCCGAACCCGGCCCCGCAACTCCGCCTCGCGCTCGACATCCCGCGCGGTCCAGTGGAACGGGGCATATACATGATGCTCGAGCTCCTCGACCGGCGGCAGCGGCGAAGTGAAAGCGAAGTCGGTGGCGACGTCGATGGCCAGACGCGCCGCCGCCTCGATCGCCTCGACCTCGGCCTGCGTGGCGACCTTCTCCTTCACCAGCTGTGCGGCGTAGGCCGGGATGGGATCGCGCCCCTTCCATTCGGCTTCTTCTTCCTTGGTGCGATACGCCCGCGGGTCTGAGCGAGAGTGTCCGTACCAGCGGTAGGTCTTGCACTCGACCAGCGACGGACCCTGGCCCTGGCGCGCACGGTCCACGGCCTTGCCGACGGCGCGCCGCACAGCCATCACCTCCATCCCGTCGACAACCTCGCCTGGGATGCCATAGGCGCAGCCCCGGTCGGCGATCTCGAGTTTGGCCGTGGCCTTCTCGAGCGGGACCGACATCCCGTAAAGGTTATTCTCGATGATGTAAACGACTGGTAGCTTCCAGAGTGCGGCCATGTTGAGCGACTCATGGAAGTTGCCGGTGTTCGAGGCTCCGTCGCCGAAGAAGCACAGCACGACGCTGTCCTTCTTCATCAGCTGCTGGGCGAGCCCGGCACCGGTGGCAACCGGGATGTTCCCCCCGACGATCCCGGTGGCGCCCAGGTTGCCCTTCTGCACATCGGCGATGTGCATCGAGCCGCCGCGGCCCAGGCAGTAGCCGGTCGCCCGGCCGCACAGCTCGGCCATCATCTTGTTGTAGTGCTCGAGGCGCTCGGGTTCGGTCTTGGCCATCGATGCGCCGCGCGCATGACAGTGCCCGTGACCGCGATGGGCGCTGGTGATCCAGTCATCGTCGCGCAGCACTGAGACTGCGCCGACGGCGACCGCCTCTTCACCGGCGTACAGGTGCGAGGCGCCCTTGATCTGGTTCTTGCCCAGCAGGTCGTAGACGCGTTCCTCGAACAGGCGGATCTCCCACATCTGGCGCAGCAGATCCAGCGCGGCTGGCTTGGGCAAGTCGATCGTGCGGGCCGACGGCTTCGATCGTGGGCGAGCCGCCGGGGTGCGGGTGCTGCGGGTCGAGCGCGTCGCCATAAGTCACCTCATCCATCATCCGGCGCGCGGACGGCGCGCCTGGATGCGATCCACAAAAGTATCGTACGCCCTGCAAAACTCGCCGAGCGTGTTGGCGACCGGCGTCCAGGCGGCCGTCGCCCGAACGTCGTCCAATGCGAGCGGCGCCATCGGCCGCAGCTCCGGCTCGTCCCTCTCGCCCGCCGGGGCGAGCGGCCCAGACCAGTAGGCTTGCTTGAAGACCTCCGAGTGACGGAGGACATGCAAGACCTGCGCGGGCACCGGCGCCTCGATCCGCCTGCCATCCAGCGGGATCTCGGGAAGCTGGTCGAAGGCGCGGCGCACGTTGGGGAAGACGGTGATGATGCCGGTGCCCAGCACTTCGGTGATGTCTGGGATCGGACTCGGCAGGCCGGTGTAGGCCGGATCCGTGTAAACCCGCAGGGAGGCGATGAGCGGCTTGACGCGGCTGAGATCGACACCCCCGCTGGTCAGGCAGCGGTGCAGCCGCTTGAGCACGGCCACGCCGGACCACGCCGCCGCAAGGCGCGCCTGGACCTCGCTGATCCCCAGAGCCTCGAGCTCGCCCAGCCTGCCGAGCAGTTCATCGCGCACGGGGTAGGCGAGGCGGCCGCTCATGTGAGCCAGCGTGGAGAAAAGGGCGGCGCCTTCGGAGATGGCTTGCGCGAAGGGCAGATGCTGGAACAGCCCGAAGTTCACCGTGATCGTCACGCCGATGCCGGCCGTTGTCAGCGCCCGGCAGGCGACCAGCCCTGCGTGCGTCCCGGGAAGCTTGAACACAACGTTCGGAACGCCGCCGTCCAGCCGGCGCTCGAGGTCACGGTAGATCGAGGCCGCATCCTGCAGCATGCTCTCGGCATCGTCGTGTCGCCGGGGGTTGACCTGCAGGCTGACGCAGCCCATGCGGCCCTCGGTGAGCAGGAAGATCGGCCGCAGGCGGCGCATGTTGGCCAAGACGATCTCGAGCGTGACCTCTCGCGCCAGACCATCCGCGTCGTCATAAGGATGCGAGGCGACGACGCGATCGATCACCGGATCCCACTTGGCCGGCTCTGCCGTCCAGGCCAGGTCGACGAGCGGCGGGTTGCAGGTGACAAAGCTGGCGCCGAGCAGGAGCGTGTAGGGCAGGAATGCGGCGTAGTCGTTGCTGATCTCGCTGCGCGTGGCGCCAGACTCACGCAGGGCGGCGATGCGGCGCAGATGGCTGTTCTCTACCGAGTCCGCAATCGACTCGACGTACTCGACGACCGAGCCGCCGACGAGGGCCGCCGCCTCGGCCTCGGGATCGGCCGCGGCCTCGACCCGCAGGCGGGCCGCCGCCTCGGCTCGCCAGGCCGCGCGCAGGGACTCGGCGGCGCTGGGTGACTGGGCCGCCAGGGAAGGGACAGGAGCCAGCAGGCTCTCGGCGATTTGGCGAGCCTCGGTCGGAGCAAGTGCGGCCTGGGGATGCAGGGCGGTGTTCGACAGGTTCCACCCCGGAAGCTGGGAGCGGAGTCGAAGCGCCAGCTCGGCCGAGAAGTGCAGAATGCGGCGCTGCTCATCGGGCGTGGCGGTGGCGAAGGCGGCCCGCAGGCGGGGTGTCCAGTCGGCGGCAGTGCGCCGGAATTCCGATGGATCGCTGAAGTAGATCAGGTCGTCCAGTGCGGCTTCGACCGCGCCCGTCAGGAGCAAAGCCAGGGGATCACGCCGCGCGTGCGCTCGGCAGGCCGCCAACTCGTCGCGCAGCCGACGGCGCAGGACTTCAGGATCGCCTTGCGGGAGGGGGGGGGCGGGGTGCACGCTGACCTGCTTGTGGCCTAGGAATGGGTTTCTGCCGCGCACGCTTGCTGCCAGGCGGCGCGCACAAATCGGGCAGCGGCTTGGACGCCCGACGGACCCTGGAACGAGGCTTCCTCCATGCAGGCCCAGCCATCCCAGCCGGCGGAGGCCAGGCGAGCGAGCATGGCTGTGATCGGTGCGATACCTGTACCGATGGCCACTGGCCTCAGTTCCCCGAAGACGGCGGTGTCGGCGACGTGCACACTGACGACGCGATCGATCACCTGGTCGAGCAGCGTCAGCGGGTCGGCGGAGAAGGCGGCAGCGTTGCCGGTGTCGAAGTTGATGCCCAGCCCAGCTGGGGCTGTGCCGCGGGCGATCTCCAGGAAGATCTCCGGCGGCGTCGAGAAGTCGGTGTAGTCCCAGGCGCCGGGCTTGGCGTGGTTCTCGTACACCGGCCGGACGGGACTCCGACTCGCAGCTTCCGCCAGGCGTGAGAGCCCTTCGATCGCCCAGGCAATGCCCTCGGCGCGGGCGGTGGCTGGATGGGCTTGGCCGGCGGTGACGCGGATCAGCTCGGCGCCGAGCGCTTCGGCAATCTGAACGGTCTCAACCGCCAGGTCCAGCTCCTTCCGCCGCTGGGCTGGATCGGGGTGGGTGAAGTCGGGGTACGTGGTGATCATGGCCACCCGGCTGCCCGCATCCTCGATTTGCCGGCGGGCAGCCATCGCAGCTCCGAGGCTGCGCTGCGGCAGGAACAGAATGCTCAGGTCGATGGCGTCCAGCCCGAGGCTGTGGCCGAGACGGGCCCAGTCCGCCAGCGGCATGCGCCCATCGATGAGCTCGGCGAAGAACGAGACCGGCAGGCAGCTCAAGTGCATTCGGCAGCCTCCAGCAGCGGCCGCATGTACTCCACCGTCTGACGGGCGGCGGTGTCGGGATCCGGACGCGCCAGCAGCTCGGCGGACAATGTGCCCGTATAGCCCAGGGCGCCCAGCGTCTGCAGCAACCGCCGAAAGTCGATCATTCCCTTGCCGGGTGGGAGCCGGTTGTTGTCGCCCAGGTGGATGTGCCACAGCTTCCCGGCCTGCATCAGGCTTTGGATGGGGGACTCCCAGGATGATTCTTCGAGGTTGGCGTGATACGTGTCGAGCAGCAGGCCGAGAGCGGCGTGGCCGACCTCCTCGACGAATGTCAGGCCTTCCGCGGCCGTATTGATCAGATCGGCTTCGTAGCGGTTGAGGGGTTCGAGCGCCAGACGCACCCCGACTCTGGCGGCACGCTCGGCAGCGTGATGCAGAACCTCCGCCAACCGGCTGCGGCTGTCCACTCCCGACCAGGCCATCCGGCCGCGGAAGCTGCCAATGGTCACCAGCGGCGCGCCGGCTGCGGCGGCAAATTCAACCAACTCGTCCAGGCGGGTCCGGGCGCGCCTGGCCACAGCGGGGTCGGAGTGCAGCAGGTATAGTCCGCACTGCATAGCGGCTGCGCCGCTGCCGACGGCGACGGCCCGCAAGCCATGCGCCTCAAGCTCGGCGCGCAGCGCGGCCACGTCCAGCTGCGACGGATCGGCGGTCATCAGCTCGAGCCCAGCGACGCCTAGCCCGTGCGCTTTGGAGACCTTCTCCGACCAGGATCCGGAGAGCAGGGCCACCGGCAGCGCCAGGCTGACCTCGGGGGTCTGAACGGCGAGCGCCAGGTGCATCCTTCAGGCCTCAATCTCCTGGCCGAGCTCCTGCTCGACATCGGCGATAGCCCGATCGAGCAGGCCGAGCAGCTGGTCGACCTCGGCGGGCGAGATGGTGAGGGGCGGCGCCATCAGCGTCATGTCGCCCAGCGTTCCGTCGATCGAGCCGGTGCACGGGTAGGTCACCAGGCCGTGTTTCAAGGCCGCCCGCTCGATGCGGGCGCTGACGCCCCGGTCGGGTGCGAAGGGCTCGCGGGTCGAGCGACGCCGGACGTACTCGAGCCCGAACATCAGCCCCAGGCCGCGCACGTCGCCCACGATCGGATGCCGCGACATCAACTGGCGCAGGCCCGCCAGAGCCTGTTCGCCGCGCAGGCGCGAGTTCTCCACCAGGTCGTGCTCGTGCAGGTAGCGAATCACCGCCAGCGCGCCGGCGCAGGAGACGGCGTTGGCATTGAGCGTGTGACCGGCCTTGAAGGGGGAGTGCTTGTCCTGGAGCACCTGCCAGATCGAGTCGCGAGCGATGATCGCCGACAGCGGGGTGTAACCGGCGGTCATGCCCTTGGCCGTGGCGACGATGTCCGGGGTGGTGTCCCAGTGGTCGATCCCCCACAGCCGGCCGGTGCGCCCCCAACCCGTCATCACCTCGTCGGCGATGAACAGAACGTCGTAGCGATCGCAGATCTCGCGGATCTGCTGGAAGTAGCCCGGAGGGGCAGGGGCCACGCCCAGGGCTGCGCCGACGACCGGCTCGGCGATGAAGGCCGCCACGTTCTCCGGGCCCTGCTGGCGGATGGCCGTCTCGAGGGCGCGGGCGCACAACAGGTTGCACTCCGGATAGGTCTTTTCGAAGGGGCAGCGGTAACAGAAGGCCGGTGGGATGTGCGGCGAGTCGACATACATCGGCTGGAAAATGCGGCGGCGGGAGAGGATGCCCGAAAAGCCGGCCACGGAGATGGTATTGCCGTGGAAGCCTTGCCAGCGTCCGATGATCTGGTACTTGGACGGCCGGCCGCGCTCGACCCAGTACTGGCGCGCCAGGCGAACCGCATCGTCCGTGGCGTCGGTCCCGGTGCAGGTGACCCACACGCGGCTGGCATCCTTCAGCCTCCCGGGGGCCAGGCTGACGACCAGATCGCTCAATTCGAGGAAGCGCTCGTTGGTGAAGGCGTGCGCCGGGTAGAACGAGAAATGCTGCGCCTGCTCGTACATCGCCTGGGCGATCTCGGCCACGCCATGGCCGATCGTGGTGACGACGGATGATCCGCCCGAGCCATCGAGGTACTGCCGGCCGTCTGCGTCATACAGGAAGACGCCCTCGGCCCGTACGATCACCGGGAAGGGGCGATCCCAATCGCGGTGGACGGCGTGAACGTTCGGTTGGGTCATGCTGCCTCACTTGCCGGATCCGGCCGCCCGCTGAAGTCCAGTGGCGCGGCCTATCCCTGCCACCGATTCGGCCTGGTTATGAGAACGATTGCACAATGCTAGGGTAGCATAGCGTTCGAGGGAAGTCAACTGGAGCTGCCAGCTGGCGTCCCGGGCCTGGCCGTCGGGTTCGGTCCAGCATTCTGTCCGGAGCCGGCCAGCAGGCTGACGTGATCCAGCGTGGGTGCCTCAGTGGACGGGGCGCGTTGACTCGGATTCGGCGCTGTGCTACCATGGTCACGATCTGCTTGTGCGCAATCGTTTGCAGGTCGGCGAGCGACGGTGTCGGCCAGCGGGGGACGGCTCCACCGGGGCCCTTCCGCCAGGAAGGCCTTGCGGGTACGTCTCGAGCGCCTTCCCCCATCCACGTCAGGCTTGGCAGGAGACTCTCCCATGCATGCCCAGAACCTAGAGCGATTTTCCGGAATGCTGCGGTCCCGCGGCCTGTCCGCCGCCCTGCTGGCCGACCCAGCCACCATCACCTGGTTGACGGGCTATGCTCCCCCGATTGAGACCGGCCCGAGCCCCTTCGAGGGTTCGTCCGTTCTCGCCTGGTGGCACGCCGGGGAGCTGCACCTGATCGTGTCGGACATGGAGACGGCCGCCGCTCAGCAAGCGGGGCCGACCGCGGTGCATGACTACATCTCCTACACGATCGAAGCACCGTTGGCGGGCGCGGCCAATCAGGCGCGGGCCTTGGGCGAGGTGCTGGGTACTGCGGCGCCCAAGGGCGGGAAGGTAGGCGTGGAGTGGCATGCCCTCACCGCCTCGCTGGCCGATGCGCTGCGCCAGGCGCTGCCATCGACCGACTTCATCCCGCTGGACGGCAGCTGCGCCGGGTTGAGGGCGGTCAAGAGCGCGGAGGAGATCGACAAGCTGCGCGCGGCTATGCGCCTGTGCGATGCGGCTCAGGGGTTCATGCGTCAGGCACTTCAACCCGGAAAGACCGAGCTGGAGCTGTGGGCGGCAACGCGCGCCCACGTCGAAGGGCTGGCCGGTGGACGGCTGCCGATCCTGGCGGACCTGGTTGGCGGGGTGCGCTCAGCCGATATCGGCGGGCCGCCGTCGACCTATGCCCTGCAGGCAGGAGATCCGCTGATCCTCGATTTTGTCCCCCGCCTGAATGGGTATTGGGGAGACAACGCGGCGACGTACTTCGCCGGGAAGCCCTCGGCGCAGCTCGAGAAGGTGTACCGCGTTGTGCGCCAGGCGCTGCAGCGGGGCGTCGAAGGCGCTCGGCCGGGCGTCACCGCCAGCGCACTGGATTCCCTGGTGCGTCAGGCCATTGTGGCGGAAGGCTACGAGCCCTACCCACATCACACCGGCCACGGCGTGGGCGTCATGTATCACGAGGAGCCGCGCCTCGTGCCCTACAACAGCCAGAAACTCGAGGCGGGCATGGTCATCGCCCTGGAGCCGGGCATCTATCTCTCCGGAGTCGGCGGTGTGCGTTTGGAGGACGTGGTGTTGATTACACCCGACGGCAACGAACTCCTGACGACGCATCTGGTCTGAGCCGGGGGATTCACCGACCTCATTCGACGGAGCGGCACGCATGACAGACAGGAAGAAGGTCATTGTTACGGGAGCCTCATCCGGCATCGGCCGGGCGACCGCCGAGCGCTTCGCCCACGAGGGTTGGGACGTATGCGTCACCGCGCGGCGGGAAGACCGGCTGCGGGCGCTGGTCGAGGGCATGCCAGCCGGCAAGCACTTGATCGTCGCCGGCGACTACAGCGATCCAGGCACGGCCGAGGCGATTGCCGGGAGGATGCGGGAAGCATGGGGCGTGGTCGACGCGCTGGCCAACTGCGCCGGCGTGTACTATGCTGCCCCGGCCATCGACTCGACGCTTGAGGCATGGCGCAAGGCGTTCGACATCATGATCGATGGGGCGCTGTACCTGACCCGCGCCGCAGTGCCGCTGATGACCCGCGGTGGCCGCGTGATCCACGTCACCTCCATCCATCACGATCGCGCCGAGGCCGGCGCCTGCAGCTACTCGATGGCCAAGGCCGCCATCAACCAATACTGTCGCGCCCTGGCGCTTGAGCTGGCTCCTCAGGGCATCCTGGTCAATGCGCTCGCCCCGGGATTCATCGACACCGAGATGAGCGTCGTCAACGGTGTCAACGAGCTCGAGAGCGAGTGGTTCAAGCAGAACTACGTCGACGGCCATCACCTGCCGCTGAAGCGCCCGGGCAAGCCTGAGGAAGTGGCCGGCGTGATCTACTTCCTCGCCGGTCCCGACGCCAGCTACCTGACGGGACAGGTGATCACAGTCGATGGCGGGCTGACCATCACGTTCTGAACTCCTGCAGGCAGAAGCTGTTCCGGGCGAGCTGCCGAGCCTGCGGAAGTGCTCCCATCGCCAGGCGGCGGGTGCGAGGGTATGCTGCGACAGGGTGAGATCAACGGCCACGAGGCGGTCTGGCTGGAGAACGCCCGGGTGTGCATCGCCGTGCTGCCGCGCAAGGGCGCAGACATCTACGCCTTCACGCACACACCATCCGGAACCGAGTTCCTGCTGCGCACGCCGGCCGGGCTGCAGCCGCCCGGCGACACGCCGCCCGATGACTTTCTGCAGAACTACGAGGGCGCCTGGCAAGAGCTCTTCCCCAATCACAACGATGCCTGCCACTACCGTGGGCGCTCAGTGCCCTTCCATGGCGAAGTGGCGCTGCTGCCCTGGGAGTACTCCATCGAGGAGGCGACGGCAAACGAACCGACGCTGCACCTGTCGGTCGAGTGCCGTCAGACGCCCTTCCGGCTACGGCGTCGTATGCGCTTGCCTGCCGGAGGGAGCAGCCTTGAGTTGGTGTCGACGGTGGAGAACCTCTCCAACGAGCGTGAGCACTTCGTCTGGGGCCAGCACCTGGTTTTGGGCGGGGATTTCCTGATGCAGGGCTGCCGGCTGGATATCCCGGCAGGCCGGCTGGTCACGGCCGACCAGGTCTTCGAGCCGGCCACGGCGAGGCTGGCGCCGGCTCAGGATGAGCCCTGGCCGATGGCTCGTGGACGGAAGCCCGGGGAACGAATTGACCTGCGCAAGATTCCGGGACCGGAAGCGCACTCTCACGATGACGCCTGCCTGACCGATCTGGAGGAGGGGCGCTGGACCGTCGTCAATCCGCGCCTGGGCTTAGGCTTCCGGCTCGAATGGGACGCATCGGTCTTCCCTTGGGTCCAGATGTGGACGCCGTACGGTGGGGCGGATCTTCCGCCGTTGACCGGCATCTATGGCCTGGGGCTGGAGCCGTGGGTCTCGCGCTTCCCGTTGGAGCAAGCCATCGCCAGCGGGCAGGCGCGCCCCCTCGGTCCGGGCGAAACGCTGACCACGATCGTGCGCGCCAGCGTACTCGAGACTTCCTGAGCGAAGCCGCCCATGTTCTTCGGCCGTGCACGGCCGCCAGCATTTTTGGTCCGGGCGCAGCCTCAACGAGCAAGCGCTATCCGGCATGTCCCGCAACACGATCATTCCTCGAGAGAATGCCGCGGCGCTGAGCGCGGGTCGATCCGGCTTGCATGGGTCAAGTGGAGATCGGCCGATTGGCGGATCGCGTCAGCTCGAGCGCTCCGCCGCTTCGATGGCGCGCTTCTGGAAGGCGATCGCCATGCGCTCGAGTTCAGCCGCCTGCTCGCGTGAGACCAAGTCCGGGTGGTGCTGCTCGAGCAATCGGCGCGCCATCTGGTTGGCGCGCTGGCGCATATCCCGCCCGCCGTGGGTCTCCTGCCAGTCTTCCCAGACCAGGCGCGTCGACAGTTGTGGCCGCCACTGGAAGCGGCGCAGGTTGCGCACAGTATACGGCTCGGTCAGGAAGTTGCCGCCCGGCCCGACCGTGCGCAGCTGATCGAGCCCGATCGTTTCCGGCGTTACCTCGAAACCCTCCGCCAGGCGGAAGGCGGCGGCCAGGATCTCGTTGTCGATGACGGCCTGCTCATAGCTGGCCGTCAGCAGTTGGTCGATCATCCCGAAGGCCAGATGGATGAAGTTGACCCCGGCCAGCGCCATCGGGGCCGCCTGGAGCATGCGCTCGAGGCCCGCCTGCGCGTCTGGCAGACAGGCGTCGAGGCCGCTGCCGCCCTGGAAAGGGAGCCCGTAGGCGTGGGCCAGCTGCGCGGTGGCACAGTGCGCCAGGACCGCCTCCGGCGAGGCGCCGACATAGCTGCCCGTATGCATGTTCATGCTGCCCGAGGCGGTGGCAAGCACACACGGGTGTCCCGGGCGCAGCAACTGCACCAAGACCAGGCCCGCCAGCGCGCTGGCGGTGTGTTCAACGACGGAACCGGCAATGCTCAGCGGCGCCGTGGCGCCCATCATGTTCGTCGGTTCCAGCCACAACGGGATGCCGTGCTCAGCGCAGGCTATCATCTCTTCGACCGGCTCCTTCCCGTGCACCAGCGGGCTGATCAAGCACACCACCAGGCTGAAGCGCGGTGCGGTGCGCACGGCCTGTGTGCTTCCTTGCACGACGGCGGCCATCTCCACCTGGTCGGCAATGCTGCTCCCGCCCGCACCCTGCGAGTAGTAATGCTTGGTTGTGTTGGGCAGGATGGTGGCCATCATCCTGCGATCGTAGCCCACCTGCGGCAGCTCTTGGGGGACAACCATGGCATGCATGATGTGCGCCTGGGGGAGGGCATCGATCAGTCGCGTCAGATCGGCCAGGTCTTGCTGGCTGGCCGGCCGGCGGCGGCCTTCAAGGTCAAGGACATGCAACGCCGATGAGCCGGCGACGGTGTACACATCGTCGAGGGTGACCCGAACCGCGTGTTCTGCAACGGGGGCGTGCAGGGTGAACTCGCTTGGGGCAGCGTCCAGGGCGCGCTGCAGGACGTCGGAGGGAACGCGCACGATGTGGCGTTCGCGATCGACCGTGCAGCCGGCGCCGGCAAAGACCTCCCATGCCGGCAAGTGGTCAACCTGTACGCCCACTTCGGCCAATACGGTTCGGACGGCCTGGTCGAGGGCGTGCAGCTGTGCGCTATCCAGAAACTGAAGGCGCCCGCTCTTCAAGCTTCGAAATGGCATACCTTCCTCCTGGCGCTCGGGGGATTATCGGGCGCTGCATGGTTGCTTGCGATGCGTCCGGCTGAGCCGGGGCGCTCCGCTCGCATTTGCCGCTCCGTACTGGGCCATTATGCGGACGCAGGCAGAGGGTGTCAACCGAGCCGGCCGGCTGCGCGTCCTGTCCTGACACAGGCTCGGCACGGCTCTTCGAATGTGCTGAGCCGGCTGGATCCCGCACAGCTGCCATCGCGTTCAGACCGAGGGGCGAGTTTGGGCTCGACCCGGCTGTTGCTCGGCCCTGGAATGGCCCCCAAGTGCTTGGGGGCCAGATGCCGGAGCGGCAAGCGATACGGCGCACAGCAGGTGGATCGACCGTGCCCATTCCGACATGGACGTGGATCCTCAATGGTCACCAGGCGGCCGGAAGCAGGAGCGGCCGCAGGTGAGCCGCAACGAGATGCCACCCAGGCTTGAGCGGAGGCCCGGCGGAAGCGGGGGTGCTTGACATGCCGCCCAACCCCATGCTAGAATGATGGAAACGTTTACAGGTCGGCCCCGTCCTTGACAATGCGGGGGCGTCGCGCTCTTTCTGTGGAGTCTGGGTAGCGGTGCGATCGTGCCCAGGGCAGGCAAATGGGTAGCGTGCCATGTCTCCTTCCCGGTCACATGGCCGACAGGTTGCAGGCGCAGGCTGCGTTGGGTGGCGGCAGTCAGCCGCTCAGCCAGGAGCTTGCAGCTTCGATCAAGGAGGTGCCCGGCGCCAGCGAATGTCACCCAGCTGAACCCCGAGACCGCACCCGTGATAGGCGGAGTTGAGAGGAGAATTGTCCATGCGTTCGACCATACGAGTGCTTTCGCTTCTGGCCCTTCTAGCGCTACTCATCCCAGCCTGCGCCGCTCCGGCGACGGAAGTGCCTGCCGAGGTGCCTGCCGGGGCACCTACCGAGGCACCTGCCGAAGCGCCAGCTGAGGCCGAACCGATCAAACTGACCATCTGGTGGTGGGGCGAACAGGAAGCGCCCGGTGCCGAGGCCTGGCTGAACGAGACCATGGCCCTGTACACCGAGGCCAACCCCAACATCACCTTCGAAGCCGTCCTCCAGTCGACCGACACGCTGATCCCTGCCTTCCAGTCGGCCGCGGCCGCCAAGGAAGGGCCGGACATCCAGTACTTCTGGGGCGGGGTGTGGACCATCGAGAACGCCTGGACCGATGCGATCATCCCGGTGGATGATCTGATCCCGGCCGACGAGTGGGACCACTACCTCAACGTCTTCGAACGGCAGTACGATGGCAAGACGTGGGGAGTGCCTTGGTACATGTCCGGCAACCCGGTGGTCTTCAACCCCGAGCTCTTCACCCAGGCCGGCCTGGATCCGAACGCTCCCCCGGCCACATGGGATGAGCTGCTCGTTGCCTGCGACAAGCTGCGCGCCGTGGACGTCGTCCCGATCGCCGGCGGCGTGAAGGACGGCTGGTTCGGCGGCTGGCTGTTCTCGATCCTGGCTCGCCAGCCACACGACAGCGAGAAAGCCTTCATGAGGGCTTCCGTCGGGCAGGCCTCTTACACCGATCCGAAGTTCACCGAGTGGTGGGGACGCCTGCAGGAACTCAAGGACCGCGGCTGCTGGAACGAGGACATCGGCTCGCTGGACTACCAGCAGGGTCAGGACCTGTTCGTCACCGGCAAGGCGG
>JBFYRF010000283.1:0-6239 GCA_041302385.1 Anaerolineales bacterium
AGCGTCACGGCGATCGTTGCCACCACATCGGACGAGGAGCAATGGGCGCGCGGCCAGATCGCCTTCTATGCCTCGACCCCGTCCTATCGGCCGGTGATGGACCTGCACGGCTGGGGGGACACGGCCGACGAATTGCGCGGCCTGTCTCAGCGCGGCGCATGGGCAGAGATGGGCGAGTGCATCACGCAAGAGATGCTCTCCAGCTTTGCCGTGCTTGCGCCGGAACAGGATCTGCCGGAGGCGCTTGCCGAGCGCTATGCGGGCCGCGCGGATCGGCTGGGTCTGTATCTGCCCTTCATGCCGGGAAGCCGGGATGCGTTCTGGCGCAGGCTGATCACCCGGATGCGGGAGATCGCATGCTGATCGTCGACGGGCATGAGGACATCGCCTGGAACATGCTGACCTTCGGCCGGGACCCCAACCGGTCGGTCGCGGAGACGCGCACCCTGGAGAAGGACAGCGAAATCCCGGCACAGACCGGGCAAGCCCTCCTCGGCTGGCCAGAATGGGTCGCCGGACGGGTGGGAGTCGTGTTTGCCACGTTGTTTGCTGCCCCGATCCGCCGCAAGGTCGGCCCATGGGAGCGGATGTGCTATCGTGATCCAGACGAGGCCCGGGCGCTGTACCTGGCCAGCCTGGATGCCTACACCCGACTGACCTCGCAGCATGGCGACCGCTTCCAGCAGGTCAAGAGTCGCCGAGACCTGGACGAAGTGCTGTCGACCTGGGAGCCGGAGCTACCCCAGTCGCCGCGCCTCGGGTTGGTAATGCTGATGGAAGGCGGCGACGCCATCCACGATCCGTCCGAGGTCGAGTGGTGGTCTGCCCAGGGCGTGCGCATCCTCGGCCCGGCCTGGACCGGGACGCGCTTTGCCGGCGGGACGCACGAGCCCGGCCCGCTGACAGCCGCCGGATACGGACTGCTGCAGGCAATGGCCGAAGTTGGGCTGGGGCTGGACCTCTCCCACATGACCGAGCAGGGCCAGCGCCAGGCACTCGATGCGTATCCCGGCGTGGTGCTCGCCTCCCACAGCAACGCGCTGGCGCTGCTGCCCGAGTCGCCAACACCCGAGCGACATCTGACCGACGCTGTGGTGCGCAGTCTGGCGGAGCGGGAGGGCGTCATCGGGCTGGTGCTCTACAATCCGTTCCTGGTAGGCGGATGGAAGCCAGAGCACGGACGGGAAGGAGTCACGCTGGACCGGGTGTGCGCCCAGGTGGACTACATCTGCCAGCTCACCGGCAGTGCGCGGCATATTGCCCTGGGCACTGACTTCGACGGCGGCTTCGGCCTGCACAAAATCCCGGCCGGGCTTGACAGTGTCGCCGAGCTGCGGTTAATTGGCCATGCCCTCGCCGCACGTGGCTATTCCCCGCCCGACGTCGAGGCGATCCTGGGGGGGAATTGGCTTTCCCTGCTCCACCGACTGTTGCCGGAGACCTGAGCCTATGCCCGGGGTAAAGCTGACTCCACGCCAGGTACGCTGGGCGCAGCGTTGGATGACGCTGGTCCTGCTGGGATTCGTGGTGTTCCTCATCGGGATCCAGCCCGACCTCATCGGCATGAATCGCAGCCCCGATGTCGGCTTTGTTCAGATCTATGTCTGGCTGACCGGCCTGGCGATATTGCTGATCGGGGCTTACCTGACAGTGCGCGTAGTGCGCAATGGGCGGCCCTTGAGCCTGCGGGCGGAAATTGGCGTACGGCTGATCGCCACCGGCTACGTGATTGCGGTGGCCGCCTCGTTCGCCGATTTCCTGGGAATAGGGTCGCATGCGCTGCGCACCGGGCTGTACTTCGGCGAGGTTCAGGTGCTGGGGTTGGTGATCGGCCTGCTGACGTGCCTGCTCGGGGTGTTGTTGTACTGGCCGCGCGGCCCGAAGCCGCCCAAGCCAGACTCGGCGGACACCTCCTCCTGAGGCAAAGCCCCGACCGGCGGGTGGCAGCGGTTGAGTCCCGGAAGTGATCGCTAGAGATGCGTGCCGGCCATCTTTTCGCTCGAGTGGCCGGGGAACACCTTGCCCCCCGGACGCACGACCGTGTAGGCGTAGTTGACGGCGGCGGTGACCTGACCGTAGCCGATCACAATCAGGTTCAATGCATCCTGGTTCTCCTGCAGGGCCACATCGCCGGCAGCATACACCCCGGGCAGGTTGGTTTCCCCCTTGCAGTTCACCTTGACATAGCGTCGTCCAACCGTCTCCAACCCCCACTCGCGAATCGGGCCCAGGTCGGCCTTGAAGCCGAGAGCCAGGATGACCTCATCCACTTCGAGGGTGGCTTCAGCCTGAGTGCGGTTGTCGAAGATCAAGGCCGACGACACATGCTCTGTGCCCTGCAGCGTGCGCATTTCATGGAACAGACGGACATCGACCGATGACACCTTGAGTGCGTTGACGGAGGTGTCGTGTGCCCGGAAACCCTCGCGCCGGTGGATGAGGGTGACATGGTTGGCGATCGACTGCAACGCAAGCGCCCAGTCGACCGCCGAGTCACCGCCGCCCACGATCAGCACGCGCTTGTTGCGGTACGCGTTCAAGTCGTGCACCATGTATTCCACACCGCGGCCGACGAACTTCTGTACCGCCTCATCCTTGAGGGTTACCGGCTCGAAGGCGCCGATGCCCGCCGCCAGGATCAGGGTGCGGGTGAAGTGCTGTCCCCGGTCGGTGTCGATTCGCCAGCAGGTCTCTCCTTCGGCGCCAGCCGGAAGCGCGACGCGCTGCAGCCCGTGGGCGCGCTCGCTCATGGCGAAGACCGGTTTCCATTGGGATGCCTGGCGCACCAGATCGGCCACCAGATCCTTGGCCAGAATCGCCGGCAGGCCAGGGGTGTCGTAGATCATCTTTTCGGGATATAGGGCGATCAGCTGACCGCCGGGCTGGGGCAAGGCGTCGATTACCTTGACCGACATCTCGCGCAATCCGGCGTAAAACGCGCCGAACAATCCGGTCGGTCCAGCCCCGATGAGGGTGATATCAAACACCAGGTCGGTCATGTCCAGCTTCACTCCTGAGATTCTGGGGGAAGAACGTGAGGATTATAAGAAGCGGCCGGGGCGCCGTCAATCCACCCGGGCGCTAGGCCAAATTGACCACGACCAGCACGGCCAGGGCGATCAACGCCGCCAGCGTCAGCAGCACGGCGGTGCGGACCTGCGCCCAGGGGCGCGTGTCCTGCATGCGCATTTGCCCCGCCTCGGTTTGGCGGGCCTGGTAGCGCGGACCGAAGAGCAGGCCCAGGGCGATCCCCGTCACGAAGCCGCCCAGGTGCGCCCAGAAGTCGATGCCGGGAGAAAGCCCGATCAACAGATTGAGCGCGGCCACCATCGCGATCTGGCGCAGCTGCAGCTTGCCGATTGAGCCAAACGTCGTACGGTGCACGTACCAGAACGCGCCAAGCATCCCGAGCAAACCGAAGATGGCGCCGGAGGCGCCGACGGAGGGTGAGGGATTGAAGGCCAGGCTGAAGATTGCTCCGGCGAACCCGGCCAGCAGGTAGAAAGCCAGAAAGCGGACGCGGCCGAACATCTCTTCGCCCGCTGGACCGATCACGAATAGCGAGTACATGTTGACGAACAAGTGCGCCAGGCCAGCATGGATGAATACCGGCGTGAGCAGCCGCCAGTACTGACCGGCGGCGATGGCGGTGTTCTCCTTGGCGCCCAGTGCGATGACCAGATCGAAGCCAAACAGGCTGGTCAGCAGTAGCTGGACGACGAACACGGCCAGATTCACGCCAATCAGGCTGAAGGTCACCGGATGGCGCCGAATCACCTGGGCCAGGCCGGGGCGCCTCGGCTGCAGTTCTTGCGGGGGAGGCGAAGCCGGTAGCTCCCGCTCGATCACAGAGACACCCGGCGGGGGTGGATGCGATGGTGCTCGGCTTCGATGATGGCTTCGATCAGGTCGACCGCCGCATCGAGCTGCGCATCGGCGTTGACCACATAGTAGTCGAACACGTGCATGCGCTGGAGCTCCTGACGGGCGGTCTCAATGCGCAGCTGCAGATCCTGGGGCGTCTCGGTCTTGCGCGCTTTCAGTCGGCGGACCATTTCGTCTTCGCTGGCCGGCACCAGGAAGATCAGCAGCGCCTCCGGACACAGGGCGCGAATGGTCTCGGCGCCCTGGACATCAATCCGCATCACCACATCCTGCCCGCTGTCCAGGGCTTGACGCACCTGTTGCCTGGGGATTCCTTTGTAGTCGCTGTAGACAATGGCGTGCTCAAGCAGTTCGCCCTTCTCGATCATCGCCGCGAATCGCTCGTGACTGACGAAGAAGTAGTCCCGGCCATCCTTCTCGCCGGGCCGCGGCTTGCGGGTGGTAGCGGTCACCACGAAGTGGAACGGGAGGCCGCGGTCCTTCATGCGCTGCAGCACGCTGTCTTTGCCGGCGCCCGAGGCGCCGGAGATCACGATCAGCAGCGGCTGGCGCGCCGCCGGGTAGAATCCTGCAATCACCTCATTCTCCTATGGTGAGGGTCAGTATAATGCAGGCGCCGGAGGCCGAGATGCCGGACTATGACTACCGCTGCCTGGACTGCCGCAGGCGGGTGTCGGTCTACCAGACCTATGCCGAGTACGGGAAACAGCGCGTGACCTGCCCGAAGTGCGGCAGCGCCAACCTGACCCGATTGATCAATCGCGTGCGGGTGGCGCGCTCGGAGGAGTCCCGGGTGCCGTCGCTCTCCGATCCGGGAGATTGG
The DNA here is from genome assembly GCA_041302385.1 of Anaerolineales bacterium. GTDB lineage: Bacteria > Chloroflexota > Anaerolineae > Anaerolineales > E44-bin32 > PFL42. The sequence goes on from JBFYRF010000283.1 coordinate 4,709, forward strand.
GACTCGGTCGACGAGGACGATCCGCGGGCGATGGCGCGCATGATGCGACGCATGGGCCAGGAGATGGGCGACGATCTGCCGCCTGAGTTCGGCGAGGTGGTCGACCGGATGGAGGCTGGGGAGGATCCCGACGCGATCGAGCAGGACTTCCCCGATCTTGCCGCTGGAGCCGGCGGAATGGGGGATGACTTCGACGACTTCTGAACCCAGCGCTCGAAGGCTGGCGTAGAATCAAGCCAGCGTTCAAGGGAGGGCCGCTATGAGCCGAAACGTCTGGTCGTTCGTCTTGCCGACCGCCAGCCTGTGGATCCTTGCCCTGGCCTGCGCAATGCCGGCTCCCGCCAGTCCCGCGCCGCCACAAGACCTGGCGACGCAGGTCGAGGCGACACTGCAGGCGCTGCCCACCCAGACCGCGCCGGCCGAACCCCCCACGACCACCCCGCCCCCGTCGGCGACGGCCGTCCCTAGCGCCACGCCCAGCTCCACGGCGACCAGCGAATTCTCGCCTACACCTTCGGTGACCACCACCCCCGGCAGCGGGGACCCACGCAGCCAGCTCGGCGACCCCGCCTGGCGCGACACATTCACTACCGGCAGCAACTGGACTCTGGGCGAGGACAGCTTCACCCGGGCGAAGGTCGAAGACGGTGAACTGCTCTTCACCGGGCTGACCAGCATGGACGGCTGGCGGCTGACCTGGCCAGAGATCGAGGACTTCTACCTGGAGGCCGAGATGAACTCCGGGGATTGTGAAGGCAATGATCACTATGGCCTGATCTTCCGCGTTCCCGACCGCCATGCGGCGGACGAGGGCTATCTGTTCGGCCTGACCTGCGATGGGCGCTATTGGCTGCGCCTGTGGGATGGCGAGAGCATGACCAGCCTCGTGCCGCTTACGGCCAACACCATCATCCTTGGCGGACCTGGGAAGGACAACCGACTCGGCGTGTGGGCGGACGGCGAGCAGTTGGTGCTGTACGCCAACGGCCAGAAGCTCGAAGAGGTCGAGGATGATGCCCTGAACGAGAAGGGCGGTTTTGGCCTGTTCGTCGGAGCGCGCAAGTCTGAGTCCTTGACGGTCAACGTCGACGAAATGGCCTACTGGAACCTGCCCTAGCCTCCTGCCTGCATCGGGCTCGGCGGCGCGGTGTGCGCAGCGGACTTGGACGTTGGAACCCTGTTGCCGGGCGACTGCTGAGATCTTCACTCTAAGCTGCCCGCCGAATCCGTCGGCGGGCGGCTTGAATCCGGCGGGCAGGCTGAAGCCTGGCAGGGATGGTTCCGTGCGCGAGATTCATCTGGGGCCCATTGCGATCTGTTGACGGTCATCGGCGGGCAGGGGTCTCGAAGTCGCACTGACTGGGTTCAATCCAGCAGGGTTTGAAAGTGGGCGCCGGAATCTCAACCCGGCGCGCGGATCCATCCAATCGCGCTCGCAGCGCTTCTGGCAGGGGTGGGGATAATCCTTCTCCTGCAACGGCTCCAGGAACTGCGCGGCTGAGGGGACTGACGTATCCAAGCCGCCGGGCCC
>JBFYRF010000288.1:0-4540 GCA_041302385.1 Anaerolineales bacterium
GGCGACCTTCAAGTGCACGTGACCAATATCCACACCCGCCGGGATACGCTCCACCATCTCTCCCCTCCCAAGACCGCACTTGCCCTGACCAAACCGAGCCACGTCCCGGGGCCTCGCCTTCAACATTCCTGTGCGCCTGCACCGGCGGACTCCTCACCTCACGCCCAGTGCGCCTGTCCGCCCAGCCCGGGAACCGCTTAAGACCCGTGCCGCGCCCCACCAGTACCGGGGCCTGTGCGCGCGTCCGAAGACGCCACCGCCCAGGTCGAAGCTCACCGCCACTGCCGCCACCTGCAGTTCCGGCGCAATTGCAGTGCAGAGCGGCTGGCCGTAGCCCGATCGCCGCAGCTCAGCCTGCACGCATAGGGGCTTCGCTTCGATCAACAGGTCAGCCTGCATCCCGCCGATCCTCGTTCCCTCGATGACGCGTGTATGGCGCCGCATCCCCCTTGCGGGGTCACCGCGGCGGCTCCGCCAGCTGCAAAGTGCTACTCGCTTGCGGTCCGCCAGGCGCGCACCTGCTCACGGTGCTCGCCATAGTGCCACCAGGTATTGGCCGCCACCATGTGCCACATCGGATCGCCTTGCCGCCAGGCAAACCGATCGCCGTCGAAGAGATCCGCATCGTACATGCGACCGATGGCGGCGACGACGTCGGCATGCACCGCCTGCGCCTCCTGGCGCACCTGCTCCAGTGACTTGTCGCGGTTCTCGTCGAAGGTGAGTTGGTTCAGACGATCGAGGTCATCCCAGGTCATGCCGGGCGCGGGCCGCTCCGGTGTCAAGCCGCGGTAGCTGGCGTCCAGCCATTCCAGCATGCGCCTTTCCCAGGCCGTCACGTGGGCCAGGAGGTCCTTGGCGGATCGGCCATCGTCGAGGTCAGGTCGCGTCCACTGGTCAGGGTGGAGGCTGTTCAACGTCGCCTGCAGTTCTTGCCATTCGCCGCGCACCAGGTCAAGAAGCGCCTGGGCCGAGGCTGGAGGCTGCTCTGCATCACTCATGGCGGCTCCCCGTGCAGGGTGGCCGGCGGGGGACCGCCTCAGCGGTCGGGCCTGCCGACTAGCGGATTCTACCGTCGTGGTAGCCTGGATTTCCTGCGCAAGTACTGCCAACCGCGTAGCGGTGTGGCCTGTAGTCGCCCTCGGGCCATCTCACCTAGCACCCGAACGCGAGCCGGCCCCTGTTGCCCGCTTGGCTGGAAGATCTCTGGCGAACGCCAGCCCCTCCTCCACCCATGCCCGCAGCTGCGCCTCGGTCCTCGTCCCCGCAGGACGGACCTGCACCCAGCCCTTGGCCGGACCCGCTGCCATTCGAAATGGGTCAACGTGGCGGTCCGCTTGAGCCTGTTCCTGCCGCTTGGCTCCGAGGCGGACAATCAGGTCATTCCCGATCACGCCGCAAGCCATGTTGCCGTGCAGCATGAACCCAATCCCCCCGAACATCTCCTTCTCGGTGATGCCCCTTCGCCTCTTGAGCGCCAGCCGCACGCGCTCTGCCAGCTTTCGGTCATAGGCCATGGCCCCATCTCCCAAGATTCTGGTCACCGATCCACTTGCGGGCTCCCTGGGCAGGCTGGAGGCGTACAGCCGATAACGGACGAATCTCAGTCCGTCGATCTCCGCCTCCCCATCAGCCACGTAGCCCAAGTGGAGCAAGCCTCGGACCCTGGTGCGACCTGGGGGCAGGAGTACCGTCACCGAAGCCAGGTTGTGCTCGCTGAATGCGCGGCGCACAACGAAGTCGCGCAAGGCAGGACCGGTGCCCCAGAAGCGTGGTGCGATGACCAGTCCGAAGTCGGCTTCGCCCTGCTCAGGCTACAGCCCGCCCCAGCCGGCGAACTGGCCATCGACCCAGATGGCCCAAGGACCATCGCCGTGATCCTCCCGCATCGCCTTCTTCGCAGCCAGCAACCCGTCACAGTCGAACTGTGTGAAGGGCAGACTCGCCAGCGGCATCTGCCGCACCCCGCGCGGGTCGTTCATCAAGGCCATCAGTTCCGCCCTCGGCGCGGATGACAGCGGCTGAAGCTGGATCTTCATCCCGGAGCATCCATGCTGGGAGACAGTCTGCTCGCCACCTCAGCTCCTGCAGAGGACCCCGCTTCTGAGGCCGGATCGTGTACCGACCTGTGACACAAGGCGCGCATCGGCTCCTGCGCGGCGACGCCGGCTCGCTTGCCTGGGCCGCGAGTCCAGGCCGGCAGCCTATCGATCGAGCCTCAGGGTCGCGGGTTGGAACCGGGAACCTGGAATCCTGCCTGCGAAGCAGCCCCCCCAACACCGGCTGGCCGCGTTCGGCGGGAATTCCAGCAGGGGAAAGCTGCGGCCAGGGGAATCGTAGGACATAGAGACCCCCGCCCAGGCAGGAGGCGCCCAACTGGCACTGCGCGACCGTAACGAGCGGAGGCAGGCCAGCCGCGCACATGGGCCGCCAGTTGCCCGATCGGAAGGCTGCGGGCCCCACGCTCCAGGCTTGTGGATGCCTCAGCCGGCTCACCCCTATTCTCGGTCAAGTCGGACTCTGATCCAGATCCTTGGCGATCGACATCCCCCAGGCCCGGATCTGATCCCAGTCGCGGAAATCGCCCACTGGCGCCTTGACACCCTTGACCACCATCCGCTCTGCCAGACTGATCTTCTGCGTGTCCAAGACTCCGTGGAAGAAGGCGATAGCGCGCGGTCGGATGCGCTCGGCAAGCGGAGCCAGGTCCTTTGGGAACCTGAAACCACTCATCAATTCCACTGGGTCGCCCTCCCCGGTTGGCCCGCTCGAGAAGAGCCAGACAGGACGGCGAGCCAGCGCCACGACGTTGGCCCGCAGGAATGCAGCCGCCTCCTTTCGCCACTGCCCCATGTAGACCGCGCTGCCAAGCACAACGGCTTCATACCCGTCGAGCGAGCCGAGCTCGCCCACGTCGAGCACTTCGGCCTGCAGGCCTGCCGTGCGCAGCACTTCGCCGAGGGTCTGCGCAATCTGCTCTGTCCCGCCGTACTTGCTGGAATACGCCACCAGGATCTTCATGCTCCTCGCGTGCTCTCCTTTCTGTGCTCGCTTAGATGCTGGCCAGATTCCCAAAGCAGCCCGTGGCGTGCCGGCCCATAACTTCTTCTAATTGCCTGCGGGGGCGTCCCGACCAAGGCGGACTTCAGCGAGCCTGGCCGGTCGGGGACAAGCGGCATGGCACAACCGGATCTGCGGACTCACCGCAGCCGACACACTCAGGCCGCCTTTGTCAGTCCAACCCCGCGCTAGGTGCAGATGACAAGGAACAGCTCCTTCCCGTCAAAGGCGGCAGACTGCGCCAGGAGCGCGACACGCTCGAGCATCTGTTCCGCCCATTGCTCATCGGCCGCTTGCTCCTGGAACCGGTCGCAGGCTGCCCACTGTGCGGCCAGTGCAGGATGATCTTGCGGCGGGTAGTCTGCCAGGCTGCGCACCATCTCCGGCGGGACGCGAATCAGCCACGGGCCCTTCTCCGACGCCTGTGCCGCCGGGCGGTACGCTGCAAGCAGCTCCCCTGCCGTCTGCCCCGTCAGCAATGCGTGCAGTTCGGCAAGCATCAGCGGGTCGAGTCCGTCAGCGTTGCTGCCCTTGTAGCTCTCCAGCGGGTAGTCGGAGGCGATGATCGCCTGCGTGTCGGCCATCTCGGCCACGATCAGATCTGCCAGGACTCCCATCCAGCCCTCCTGTCAGATATGCTCTGCGCCGGAACGCGCACCCAGCCTGCACTCGTCGCGCTGATCCGATCAGCCTCAGCCGGCGGACTTCGCCAGATGTCTGAGCGAAGCCCGGATCAGCCGTTTGAGCACCGCCAAGTCGAGGTCCTCGAGCGAACGCACATGCAAGCAGGATTTTCCCGTCTTGTGCTTCCCGAGTTTGGCCAATAGATCCTCAACCTCATCGAACCCCGACATGATATACAGCGTCAGGTTCGCCTTGCGCGGCGAAAACCCGGTGAGGAACCAATCCCCTTCGCGCCCGCTGGCGTACTTGTAGTGATAGCAGCCAAAGCCGACTATACTCGGCCCCCACATCTTCGGCCGCGCCCCGGTAGCTTCACCCATAAGCCTGGTCAGCAGCTGGCAATCCTTACGTAGGCGGTCGTCTGGGATCGCCCGAATGAACTTGCTCACGCTCAGGTTGGTCGGCTTCGTCTTGAGGTCAGACATGCAATCCTCCCTCCATGATTGTCGCGCAAACCGTCGCAGCCATGCGCCCACCCCTCACCCAACCGTCCAGTCAGGAGCCATTGTGCCCGGTGCGGTCGCCGGGCGAATGTCCGGGGCTGGGAACCGGATCACGATTCGGGCTAGATCGCCTCCTGGCGAGCCAACCCGGAATCACCAGCACTACGCCGAAGGCGGCACCGAGGCCAAAGCCGACGTAGGCGAAGAACAGGAGCGGTGCGACAACCTGCGCCCATGGATTGGACAGCGACTCGTACGGCCGGATTGGCATGCTCATCCGGGTGAACCCCAGATACGCCGTGGCGAGCGACCCCATCCCCCCAAGCAGCAGGATTACCCGCGCCGGATGGGGC
>JBFYRF010000321.1:0-3447 GCA_041302385.1 Anaerolineales bacterium
AACCGACCACCGCTCTCGACGTGACGATCCAGGCCCAGATCATCGAATTGGCCAAGCGCCTGCGCGACGAGATCGGCATGGCCATCATCTGGATCACGCATGACCTGGGCATCATCGCCGGTCTGGCTCAGCGCGTGGCGGTGATGTATGGCGGGCTGATCATCGAGCATGCGCAGGTGAAGGAGCTGTATGCCAATCCGCTCCACCCGTACACGCTGGGGCTGATGGGCAGCCTGCCGCGCATTGATGACCTGACCCACCGCCGGCTGCTGTCGATCGACGGCCTGCCGCCGACGCTGTATGAGACCCCCAGGTCGTGCCCGTTTGCGCCGCGCTGCAAGTACGTGGTTGACCGCTGCTTGAACGAGAATCCGCCGCTACTGCAGGTCGCTCCCGATCACGAAGTCGCCTGCTGGGTGGATGCCAAGACGGGGAAACTGCGCTGATGAGCGAATCCTCAAATGACGGCTTGCTGCGCGTTGTCGATCTGGTGAAGCATTTCCCGATTACGCGCGGAATCGTGTTCCAGAAACAGGTCGGGGCGGTCCACGCTGTGGATGGCGTGAGCTTCGAGATCAAGAAAGGGGAAACCTTTGGCCTGGTGGGGGAGTCGGGCTGCGGCAAATCGACGACCGGCCGGACGATCCTGCAGCTGTACCGGCCGACCTCGGGCAAGGTCTATTACGGGGACATCGACCTGACGACGTTGCCATCGGAAGAGATGCGTCGTATGCGGCGCAAGATGCAGATGATCTTCCAGGACCCGTACGCCAGCCTGAACCCGCGCATGACGGTCGGCGAGATCGTCGGTGAGCCGCTGATCGTTCACAACCTGGCCAAGAACAGCGAGGTTCAGGAGCGGGTGGGCCGGCTGCTCGAGCTGGTTGGGCTGAACTCGGCCTACGTCAACCGCTATCCGCATGAGTTTTCCGGCGGCCAGCGACAACGCATCGGTGTGGCCCGCGCCCTGGCGCTGCAGCCCGAGTTGATCGTGTGCGACGAGCCGATCTCGGCCCTGGATGTCTCGATCCAGGCGCAGGTAGTCAACCTGCTCGAGGACCTGCAGGACCAATTCGACCTGACCTACCTGTTCATCGCCCACGACCTGTCGATGGTGCGCCATATCAGCGACCGGGTCGGCGTGATGTACCTGGGCAAGATCGTCGAACTGGCCAGCCGCAACGATGTGTATGCCAACCCACTGCATCCGTACACCAAGGCGCTGCTTTCGGCGGTGCCGGTCGCCGATCCGCTGATCGAGGAGAAGCGTGAGCGGATCATCCTGCAGGGTGATGTGCCCAGCCCGGTCAACCCGCCGTCCGGCTGCCATTTCCGCACGCGCTGCCCACTGGCGGTCGACCTGTGCGCCCAGAAGGAGCCCGAGTGGCGGGAGATCACCCCGTCCCACTGGGTGGCTTGCCATTTGGTTTAGAATTGACATGCAGGTTCGCCCCGGCTGGGGCGGAAGGGAGGTGGTTTCGCACAATCACGCAGCCTGGATATTCCGTTTCGGGAAGACCACAAAGACACACGAGCAAGGAGGAGAAGTCCAATGCGTACTAAGTGGTTTGGTGTTGTCTCGTTGCTGGTGGCCTTCGGCCTGATCCTGGCCGCTTGCGCCCCGGCAGCTGGCACGCCCATTGTTCAGACCGTGATCGTCGAAGGCGAGGTTATGGTCGTTACCGCCACACCCGAGGGTGAGATGGCGGGGCCGAAGGTCTTGAGACTGAGCACCGGCGGCGGCGGCGATGTGCCGACGCTCGACCCGAACCTGGCCACGGATACGACGTCGATCGATGTCGTCAATCACACGATCGTCGGCCTGACCAACCTGGACGAAGTCACCCTCGAACTGGGCCCTGGGATGGCCGAGTCGTGGGAGGTTTCCGAGGATGGCCTGACCTACACCTTCAAGATGCGCGAAGGCATCCCGTGGGTGAAGTGGAACGGCACCGAGGTGGTCGAGGTGATGGACTGCCAGGACCCGCCGGCGCCGCGCATGGTAACGGCGCACGACTTCGAGTACGGAATCAAGCGCGCCCTGGCACCTGAGACTGCTTCCGACTACGCCTACGTCCTGGGTTTCGCCATCAAGGGCGCCAATGAGTTCAACGCCGGCGATGCAACAGCTGATGACGTGGCGGTCAAGGCGCTCGACGACTATACGCTCGAGGTCACCTTCCTGGAGCCGGTCGCCTACAACCTCAACATCATCGGGCTGTGGACTGGCCGCGCCGTGCCGAAGTGGCTGATCGAAGGCGATGACTGCACCGAGGCCCGCGGCGACCGCTGGACCGAGCCCGGGTTCTTCCAGGGTTTTGGCCCGTACGTCCTGAAAGAATGGATCCACGACTCTTACCTCTCGATCGTGAAGAACCCGTTCTGGACCGGTATCGAGACCATCGAAGTTCCCAAGATCGATGAGGTCCAGTGGGTGATGTTGGATGCGATCCCGCAGTTCGCCGAGTACGAAGCCGGCAACCTGGACGTGGCCACGGTGCCTTCGCAGGACCTCGACCGCGTCAAGGCCGACCCGGTGCTGTCGGCGGAGTACAAGTCCGAACCCAGCCTGTGCACCTACTACTACGGCTTCAACACCAAGGCGCCGTTCGTCGATGACGCGCGCGTGCGTCGCGCGCTGTCGATGGCGATCGACCGCCAGGGCCTGATCGACAATGTGCTCAAGGCGGGCCAGGAGCCGGCGCAGTGGTTTGCCCGCCCCGGGCTGGCCGCTGCCCCGACCATCGAAGAGTTCCCGGACCTGGGTGTCAAGTCTGATCCGGTGGGTGCCAAGGCCGAGTTCGACGCATACCTGGCCGAGAAGGGCATCACCGCCGCGGATGTCGACATCACGCTGATGTTCAACACCTCCTCCGGCCACCAGCAGATCGCCGAGGCGCTCCAGCAGATGTGGCGCGACACTCTGGGTCTCGAAGTTCAGTTGACCAACCAGGAATGGCAGGTCTTCTTGGACACGATCCGCGACCCGAACAACACGCCGCAGATCTACCGCCTGGGCTGGTGCCAGGACTACCCGGATACGAACAACTTCACCCGTGAAGTGTTCACTTACGGCGGTTCGGCCAACCCAACTGGGGGCGGCGGGATCAACTGGGGCCCCGGTGACGGCAACTACGACGAGTTCGAGAGCATTGTGCTCGCGGCTGCCGTCGAGAGTGACGTGGCCGCGCGAACCCAGATGTACGCTGACGCCGAGCAGATCCTGGTCATGACCGACGCGGCCATCGCCCCGATCTACTGGTACACCAGCTCGAGCGTTACCAAGCCGTACGTCCAGCGGACCTACAGCGTCACGGGAAGCCACCAGCAGTACTGGGAGTGGGATCTCGCCGAGTAACTTGAGAGACCCGTAAGCCCACGGGGGGCGGGGCGACCCTCCCCCCTGTCTCCCTGACGGCGGACTGCGGCGGTGAATGGCCAGCGCCG
>JBFYRF010000327.1:0-2504 GCA_041302385.1 Anaerolineales bacterium
TGCCCGCCGGACACCCTGGGCGTGCCCTTCCGCATCCAGCTGCCGATCAATGCCGTCGAGCTGCCGGAAGGAGAGTATCAAGTCGAGGTCAATGGCGTGTCGACCAGTTTTCGCTGGCCGCCCTCGCCTTAATCCTGAACCGGCTGTGGCCGCCTGTCGTCTGGGTGGCCCATCGCGTTGCGTTGAAGGGACGCCGGCCGTGAAGGGACGAATCCCGCGCAGACGCAGACCTCCCAGCTGCACGCAAGTTGCGGGTGGCCCGGGGGCCCCAATCGGCCGAAACCAGACCCGGCATGCTGGGCTTTGCGCCGGTCGCGTGTGCGACTGGAACGCCCCCTGGACTGCCGCTTGCGCGGGGTCGAGGGTTGCGATCTTGCTGTCGTGGGCAGACCTCCTTCCAGCTCTGCAAGTCGCGGATGATCTGCGCTCGCTAGGCTGGGCATGAGCCCGTGCGTGAGGTTGGTGACAGCCTGGGCATGCTTGAGGCAATGCGCTAGAGTGGGGTCAGGTGTGGCGTCGCGTTGAGCCAAGGCGTGTGGGGCCTACCTGCGCTGTTCGGGGGCCGGGGGGAGGGATTGCATTCCCTGCCCCCCCCCGCCCCCCGAAACCCCCTTCCCCCTACCTCTCCAAGCGGCGGTTGAAGTAGCTCATTGTTCAAGGGGACGATCCGCCGCCCGAGTGCCGACGGATTGGCGCAGCCTTGAATTCGCTTGCGCCAGCAAGGCCGTATCCCAAAGCCGGGTCTGGCATTGGGGCGCAACGTGGCCCTTCCGAATGTCGAAGCGGCGGTTGAAGGAGCGCGGGGGAAGACTCCACCAACCGCCGCTTGCAGGGGTTCGGGGGATGCAATCCCCCGGACTCCCGCTCCCCCTTTGGGGGAGCGGGCAGGGGTGAGGGAAAGGTGCGGCCGAGCGGGAGTACTTACGCTGGCGCGCCTTGAGACTCAAGCGGAGCTAACGACCACGTCCATCGACTGCCCGCTTTGATAGCTGTCCGCCACCAACGCGGCTGCCACGGCCAGAAGGAGCGTCGCAAAACTGAACAGCGCCAGGCCACCGACGATTACGGGATCCTCGATCTCCACCAGCAGGCTGGCGATGGGTATCCCAGGCAGGAGTGCCAGGTACCCGAGCACGCTCGTCACCAGCATGTAGGGCCACAACCTGCCGAGAAGCGGAGGGGAGCCGGACTGCCCCGGATCGCTCCAGCGGGTGAGAGGTCTCCGGATGCGGGTGGCGGCACCGCCGACGATCAGCCCCATCAACGGCGGGGCGATTCCCCCACCGACCAGAAGCAAGGCAGAGGAGAGCAGCATCAAGATCCAGCCGCCATGCTTTGTCCCCAGGAAGGCGACGGACCACGCGATCGTAGCCAGGGAGAGCAGCCCGGTGAGAGTCCCGCTGAGCAGCATGCTGGGGACCAGGCTCATGGCGGGCTCCCCGGCCATCACCTGCGGCAGTTCGGAGGTGGGCCAGGACTCGAACATGACAGCCGGGGGAGCCACAGGCCCCTGCAGGATCTCGCCGATTCCGTGTTCCAGCCCGGCGAGCCCCACGATCACGCCGAACGCGGAAGCCACCGTCTGCGTCGCGCTCTTCTTGCCCAATTCCCCCGGACCTCAGCGGGTCGATGCGCCCGACCGCCGGACTCGCGAGCCTACCCGGGGTGTGTGCATGCCACCGGACGCTGTGCCGCCGGGCAGGGGGCTCGAGCGCGGCGCGGGTGGAGCGCCGGATCAGGCGTTGTCGGCGAGCCGCCGTCGGCGCGAGCGCTCAGCCAGCGAGGCCATGCCGATGCTGAGGAAGAAGAGCACGATCATCGGCCCCATCACCAGCCCCATGTTGATCGGATCGACCGTCGGCGTGATGGCGGCCGCCAGCAAGGCAATGCCGACGATGGCGAAACGCCAGCCGCGCCGCAGGGCGCCGGCTGTGACGATGCCGAGCATTGCCAGGATGTACGTGACCAGCGGGGTCTGAAAGGCGACGCCCATCCAGAACATCGTGCCGGTGACGAAGCGGAGATAGTTCGAAGGGCGCGGGATGGTGGTGATACCCATGAAGCCGAGCAGGAATGGCAGGGCGGCCGGCAGCATGACGTAATAGGCGAAGGCCATTCCGATCAATAGCAGCAGCACCGAGAACGGCACGGCGACCAGCACTACGGTGCGCTCGCGCCGAGTCAACCCCGGGTTGATGAAGGCGAACAGTTCGAGGGCGATATAGGGGAAGGCAATGATTGCCCCGCACAGCAGCGAGACGCGCATGAAGGCGCTGACCGATTCGGTCACCTCGATGGCCTGCAAAGCAGCGATGCCTCCGATCGGCTGGGCCATCCAGTCGACCACCGAGGGGGCAAAGGAGAAGGCGGCCACAGTGGCGAGCAAGAACACCACCACCGAACGAACCAGGTGGCCGCGCAGCGCGGTCAGGTGCTCGATGAGCAGGTCGGGCTGGCTGAACGCTCGGCCAATCGCCTCGGCGGCCGAGGTCTCATCCGGCTCA
>JBFYRF010000334.1:0-19121 GCA_041302385.1 Anaerolineales bacterium
TGCCGCTCAGTGCGTCAACGGCGTTTGGCCGGAGATAACTGCGCCTCGTTGCTTCAGCCACCGCCGCCCGGATCTGCTCCCGCAGCTGTCGCGTGCTCCAGCCGGGAGGGTGGTGGACGAAGAACAGCGGCGTGCCGGTGTCCTGGCAAATCGGGGAGGCGGTGCGCCGGGCCAGGTTGACATTGTCCAGCACGGCATCGAGGGCGCGCTGGGCGGCGGAGTCGGAGGCTTCGCGCGGACGTGCCTCGCGCAGCGCTTGCTCCACATCCGCCGGCAGGTCGGTCGACGTGCGCCGGATCAGTTCAACAAACGCTTCGGTCAGGTCGAGCATGACGCCTCCCGCGGGACGCCCCGCCATGCTTCCATGTTACACTGCCGCGCATGGATGGCAAGAGTCTGGCAAAGCTCGAACTGCCGAAGGTGTTGCAGCGCCTGGCGGACTTTGCGGCGTTCTCGGCCTCGAAGGGAGCGGCGCTGAGCTTGCGGCCGACGACCTCGCTCGAACGGGCGCGTCAGCGCCAGGCCGAGGCAACGCAGGCTAGGTCGCTGCTGATCAGCAAGTCGGAGCTGTCGATCGGCGGCGCCCACGACGTGCGCCCGCAGGCGGAAGCGGCGGCGCACGGCGCGGTGCTCGAGCCGCAGGACCTGTTGGACATCAAGAATACCCTGGTGGCGGCGCGCACGCTGACGCGCCTGTTTGAGAAGGTGGGCCCGAGTTACCCGGCCCTCGCCCGCCTGGCGGCTGGCCTGGCGCCACTCCCGGGCCTGATTGACTTGATCTCGCGCGTGGTGACCGAGCGCGGCGAGGTCCCGGACTCGGCTTCGCCGGAGCTGGCCGCCATTCGCCGCGATCTGCGTGTGGCACACGACCGGTTGATGGCCAAGCTGCAGCGCATGCTATCGGATCCCAAGATCGCGCCCATGCTGCAGGAGTCCATCGTCACCCAGCGCGACGGCCGTTTTGTGCTTCCGCTGCGCGCCGAGTTCAAGGGGCGTATCCGGGCGGTGATCCACGACCAGTCGGCTTCCGGGGCGACCTTCTTCATCGAGCCGATCACGATTGTGGACTTGAACAACGAAGTGCGCGAGCTGGAGCTGACCGAGCGCGACGAGATCCGGCGTATCCTGACCGAGGCCTCGGCCCGCATCGGCGAACAGGCTGCGGAAGTCCAGCAGACGGTGGCCGCGCTCGCCGAGCTCGATCTGGCTTTCGCCCGGGCGCGCTATGCCGAGGCGCTCGAAGCCAGCGAGCCGATCCTGCTCGACGTCGACCGCCCGCCGCCGGATGCCGGCCGGCTGCGCCTGCTGGCCGCCCGCCATCCGCTGCTCGACCCGGCTCAGGTGGTGCCGATCGACATGGTGCTGGACCGCGGGACGACGGCGCTGGTGATCACCGGACCCAACACCGGTGGCAAGACGGTCGCGCTGAAGACGGCGGCGCTGCTCAGCCTGATGGCGCAGTGCGGCCTGCACCTGCCGGCCGCCTCCGGTTCCGAGGTGACGGTGTTCGGCGGCGTGTATGCCGATATCGGCGACGAGCAGTCGATCGAGCAGTCGCTGTCGACCTTCTCGTCGCATATCGCCAATATCGTGCAGATTCTCAAGGTGGCGGACAGCCGGTCGTTGGTGATCCTGGACGAGCTTGGCGCCGGCACCGATCCGGCCGAGGGCTCGGCACTGGCGCGCGCCATCCTGAGCGAGATGCTGAAGCGCGGGACGACGACGCTGGTGGCGACGCACTATCCGGAGCTCAAGGCGTATGCCCACTCCACGCCGGGCGTGCGCAACGCCAGCGTCGAGTTCGACCTCAACACGCTGCAGCCCACCTACCATTTGGTCATCGGCCTGCCCGGCCGGTCGAATGCGCTGGCGATCGCCGAACGGCTCGGGCTGGCACATCCGGTGATCGAAGGGGCGCGCCAGATGCTGTCGCCGGAGGACGTGCGGGCCGAGTCGATGCTCGACGAGATCCACCGCCAGCGGGAGGTGGCGCGTCAGGCGCGGCAGGCCGCCGAGCAGGCAACGGCCGAGGCCGAGCAGCTGCGGGACGGCCTTCGGAGCAGGCTGGAGGGGATCGAGGCCGAGCGGGCTGAGTTGCTGCGCCAGGCGCAACAGCAGACTGAGCGTGAGCTTGAGACCGTGCGCGACGAGATCGATCAGCTGCGACGACAGCTGGCGGCCGCACGCCAGCCGCTGCTCGCCGTGCAGGATGTTCAAGACGCTTGGGAGGACCTGGAGAGCGAGGTCTCTGGCATGGGATCGGCGGAGCCGGTCGTGATGCCGGAGACCCGGCGGCCGCAGCTTCGGCCCGGGGACCGGGTGCGGGTGCGCACACTGCAGGCGGATGGGGTGGTGCAGGAGGTCGAAGCCGGGCTGGCGGAAGTGCAGATCGGGCGGCTGCGCGTGCGGGCTCGGCTGGAGGAGCTCGAGGCGCCGTCCGCCGCGCCGGTGCGCAATCGCCCGGCACAGCGTGCGCCAGGCGTCCGGGGCCCCGCCGCCCCGCATCTGCCGCCCATCCCGCCGCTGGAGATCGACCTGCGCGGCCTGGCCGCCGACGAGTCGCTCGACGAGCTGGAGCGGCGGCTGGACGCGGCCTACCTGGCCGGCGTGCCCTTCCTGCGCATCATTCATGGCAAGGGCACCGGCAAGCTGCGCCAGGCCGTGCGCCAGGAGCTGCGCAACAACGCGTATGTGACCTCGTTCGAGGCCGGAACCGAGGCCGAGGGTGGGGACGGGGTGACCGTCGCCCGGCTGGCCGTTCACTAGCTGTCCGGCAGGACCCCTGGCCGACTTGCGCCAGGAGATGATTTCTCCTTAGAATGGTAGCGAGGCCGCTGTCGGGTCGCGATGGTCGCAGACCGGGTCTCCCCCCGGCGCCGGAGCCTCTTCGGCGCTTTGTTGCTTCCCCCCGTGGTTTCCTGACGCGTGGTTGTCCTCTCGGTCCTTACCGCCGATGCAGTCGGCGGTTCACCTGCCAGGAGGCCCCATGTCCGGTCGGCGCCCTGTCCTGCTCCGTCTCGCCGTGCTCGCCCCGCTAGTGTTCAACTTGCTGGCCATGCCGCAGCCGGCGGAGGCGGCCACCCTCGTGGTCAACACGACCGACGATCCCGCATACGTCGGTCCATGTGATGAAACCCACTGCTCACTCCGGGAAGCGATCACCGAAGCGAATCGCCGGGCCGGGCCCGACCGAATCCGCTTCAATATCCCCGGGCCGGCGCCCTACGTGATCCTCCTGGAGCGCATCCTTCCGCCGATCACGGACGATCAGACCTATATCGAAGGGGACAGCGAGCCGGAGTACGATGACCACCCGATCATCGTACTTGACGGCCGGAACCTCGTGTCCGGCTGTCCCCTCTACATGAGCTCCGACGGGAGCGGCGTCTTCGGCCTGAGCATCATCCGCACCGGCGGGGACTACACCTCGTGCGGCATCTCGGTGACCGGTACGGAGAATCTGATCCAGGGCAACTACATCGGGCTGAACCCTGCCGGCAATGCCCATGGGAACCTCACGGGGATCAACCTGCACGGTGCGGGGACGATGGTGCTCGACAATCGGATCGGGGGAAACGGCACCGGCATCGAAGTCTGGGTGGGGCCGCAGACGATCCAGGGAAACCGGATCGGCACCAATCCCAGCGGCACCTCGTCGGCACAGTCCCCTGCCCCGACCGGCGTGCCTGGCGGCGTGGGCATCAACATTGGCATCCGCGCAGAGCACGTGCTGGTTGGAGGGATTGAACCGAGTCAGCGCAACGTGATCTCGGGACTCACCTATGGAGTCTCCGTCGGGTCCGTCTTCGGGAACGAAATCGTCGGCAACTACATCGGCACCGACCCTTCCGGGTCTCGCGCTGTGCCGAACTGGGTGGGGATCGATCTTCCGCAAGGGACCGGGGAGCGGATTGAACCGAATCGAGTCCACGGCAACCTGATCTCTGGCAACACGACCGGCGTCTGGGGAGCATGGGACGGGGATCGGATTGAGGAGAACCTGATTGGGACGGACGCGCGCGGCGAGCGCGCCCTCGGGAACAGTGAGGTCGGAATCCATATCAGCTCGGGTTCACAAGTTCGGATCGAGTCCAATGTAGTCTCGGGGAATGGGGTGGGGATTCGGATCGATGGGGCCGGTGAGGAGCCCTCCAGCACGTCTATTAGGATGAATCTGATCGGAACCGACGGTGCAGGTGAGGGTGCCATTCCCAACCACATCGGGGTTCATGTCGAGGGAGGCAACCAAACCTCCATCGGTGGGGATGAACCCGGTCGCGGCAACGTGATCTCAGGCAACGATATCGGAGCGTTCCTGGAGACCGGGTCCGCGATCGTCCGCGGAAACAAGATCGGTGTGAGCTCCCGGGGAGGCAGCTTGCCGAACGAGGTAGGCATCCAGGTCAAGTCGCACGACGAGCCAATTCAGATCGATCAGATAGGCGGGGGGAACGACATTGCGTTCAACACCGATCACGGGATTTACTCCCAGGGCGGGACGAAGGCGGACATCCAGGGCAATCGTATCTGGAACAACGGCGGCCATGGAATCTACCTCACGCTCGGGGAGACAGGAGCCCCTCTACTCGGCGCACAAAACACCATCCGCCAGAACTCGATCTACGCAAATTCAGGCCTGGGAATTCGGATCGAAGACCCGGACGTCAACTTCGGGGTGCGCCCGCCGGTGATCAGCAATGCCCACGGCTCCGTAGTGCGTGGGTCCGCGTGCGCGGGGTGCAGAGTGGAAGTGTTTATGGCTGAAGCCGATCCAAGTGGTTCGGGCGAAGGGAAGCGCTTCCTGGGCGAGGCTTGGGTCGAGCCAGATGGTTCGTTCGAGGCTACCGTCTACGACTTGGAGTCCTGCAATCTCCTGACGGCGACCGCCACCGATCCCTTGGGCAATACCTCGGAGTTCTCCGAGAATCTAGAATCCGGAATCTGCGCCACGCTCCTCCCGCCGGTGGCGCTTACCGGGATCCTGCTCGCCGGAATCGCCGGCGGCGTGCTGGCAGTGGTCATCCGGCGTCGGCCGCCAAGCTGGTCGAGCCTGCCCTGGGCGGCGCTGGGAGGGCTGATCGGCGTCGGGCTGGCGGTGGTGGTGCTGATGACGCCAAACGTGCAGGTGAGGTTCCCCGAGGACGGCGAACAGGAACCAGGCGCCCCGCCCGGCAATCAGCCGCCGCCCCAGCAGGTCCCGCCAACCGTCGCAACTTCAACGGTGACAGCCTCCGTGACCGTTACGCTGACCCCCAGCGCGACCGAGACGCTCGAGCCGACGTTCACGCCGACGCCCACGCTGGGTGCGCCACAGGCCGAAGCCGTGCAGAACGCCAACTGCCGTTTCGGCCCCGGAATGGTCTACGATGTGGTCGGCTACCTGCTGGAAGGCCAGTCGGCGCCGATTGTGGGACGCAACGCACAGGGCAACTGGTGGGCCATCACGATCCCGGATCGTGGCCGACCGTGCTGGGTCTCAGGCAGCACGGTGCAGGCTTCGGGTGACCTCGGCTCGGTGCAGGTTCTGGCCGCCCCACCCACGCCGACTCCCTCGCCCACGCCGGAGCCCGAGGGCTGCTGGGTGTGGAACGCCAACCTGCAACAAAATCAATGCATTGTGCCATGCCCGGACAACGCCCAGCCTGGAGGTGCCTGCACGCCATAGGGTCGGACAGGATCACGTCCATCCGATTGTAGGCAGGATCTGCGCCGGAGGGCTATTGCGCCGGGTCGAGCTTTGTGGTTCACGGGCGGTGCACGGACGAGCGCTCAGGCTCCTGTTGGATCCGTCTGCGCCGGGGATTGATCGGCGGAGGCAAACCCGACAGGGCAGGCGAGCCTGGAGGGATCGAGCGCGCATACCCAGAGCAACGACCGGTTCTGCCTGAAGTTGCCGGGCGACTCGACCTGGGGGGCGACTCGGGTGCCGCTGGGGCGGCGGTTGAGCCCTCGACCCACAAGACGACCATCAAGATCGCGCCGGGAGGGAGATATGGACACCTTGGCACTGGCGCTGGCGCCGGCGGTGATCGCCAGTATCGCCTTGCAGCAGTTGATCGAGCTGGCGGATCCCTTTTTGGAGACCTGGATCAAGCGCTACAAGAAGCCGATCTTGAGTGCAGCCGCACTCGTGCTGTCGCTCTTGCTCAGCCTCGGATTCGGCTTTCGAGTGCTGACTCCCCTTGGGATGGTTCGTTCTGATGCGCTCGACGTCCTGGTGACCAGCCTGTTCATCGTCGGCGGGGTGAAGGGGTTCAACGACCTGCTGAAGTGGGTTGGCTACAGCAAGGAGGCCCGCAAGGCTGCATTGAGCCAGGAACAGGCACAGCGAGTCTGAGGCGAGTACCCTGAGCAGGTGAGCGCGCATGAAGGATGATCTGAAACGCTGCTTCGGAACCGGCGATCCGCTGATGGCGGCCTATCATGACGAGGAGTGGGGCGTCCCCTTGCATGAGGATCGAGCCTTGTTTGAGATGCTGGTGCTGGAGGGCTTTCAGGCGGGCCTGTCCTGGCGCACGATACTCTACAAGCGGGACAACTTCCGGGGTGCATTCCACGGCTTCGATCCGGAACGGATGGCGCGCTACGGGAGACGGGACGTCGACCGCCTGTTGCGCGACGCCGGCATCGTACGAAACCGGCTGAAGATCGAAGCGGCCATCAGTAACGCGCGTGCCGTGCTGGACCTGCAGGAGCAGAGAGGGGCTTTCTCCGACTACCTATGGGAGTTCACTGATCAGCGCGTGCTGCGTGGGCGCCCGGCGCGCAGTTGGAAGCAGATCCCCACCCACACCCCGGTCTCGGACTCCATGGCGAAAGACCTCAAGACGCTCGGCTTCCGCTTCGTCGGAACGACCATCTGTTACGCCTTCATGCAGTCGGTCGGCATGGTGGATGACCACCTGCTGGGGTGCCACCGCTTCTGTCCCGCTGACCGCCCATCCGGCGGACACCGCCGTTCGGTCTCCTCACCCAGAGCGTGAGCCCAAGCCCAGCCGGCCGGGCTTGGCTCGAGCGACCTGGCGTGGTGGGCAGACCCGGCTGATTCTTGCCGCCAGACGCGAAGCAGGCCGGCTGCCGGCGGAGCGAGCTCCGCGCTCCACCCAGGAGCGGGACCCCTGCCAATCCATTCCGGAAGGCTGCAGGGGCTGGCCGAAACGTCGGTCAGCCGGCGTGACGGAGGCGGTGGCTGGCGCCTGCCGCTCCCGACACCTGCAGCCTTGGGCACGTTCTGGGGCGGACACCGGGCGTGGAGTGGGTGGGGAGCGGGTGGCAATGCACTCTCCTACCGGTGGTAGCGGGGAGAAGGGCAGCCGTGAGGTGCCGAGCTTGGCGGTCAGGGCCCGGCCGTGTCTGTTCGGACAGGGACGCATCGCAGCCGAGGCAGGTAACCCTTAGGGCCCAGCGCCAGAGAGCAAGCGGAGGGGCGCGATTGGCCGGTTGCCAGCTCGGGCCACCTGCTCTGGACCGGGCGGAACGCGGCTGGGCTGCCGTACCCGGGCCCGGAAGGACAACGCCGGCGCGGAGTGGCTGAGAACGCAACCGCCCCCCATTTGCCGGGGGGCGGTTGCATTGTTGCGCCTGCCCTGGGTCTACTCGGGGATGCGCAACAGGAGGCCGGGGCGGATCTGATTCGGATCGGCGCCGATGACGGCCTTGTTGATTTCGTACACGGCCATCCACTTGGCCTGGTCGCTGGAGCCGTAATACTTCTGCGTGATCGAGGACGAGGTGTCCTGGCTGGTCACCACGTGCCAGGCCTTGATCTTGGGGGCCGGGGTGGGAGCAACCGCTGGCTTGGCGGCCGGCTTGGCGGCTGGCTTGGTCGTCTTCTTGGCGGCTGGCTTGGTCGCCTTCTTGACGGGCTTCTTGGCGGCTGGCTTGGTGGTCTTCTTGACCGTCTTCTTGGCGGCTGGCTTGGTCGCCTTCTTGGTGGTCTTCTTGACGGGCTTCTTGGCGGCTGGCTTGGTGGCCTTCTTGGTGGTCTTCTTGGCCTTCGGCTTGGCGGCCTTCTTGGTGGTCTTCTTGACCGTCTTCTTGGCAGCCGGCTTGGTCGCCTTCTTGGTGGTCTTCTTGACCGTCTTCTTAGCCTTCGGTTTGGTGGCCTTCTTCGTCGTCTTCTTCTTCGCAGTTGCCATGAGTTTCCTCCTTTAGCTCGAAATGACAGATGATCCTTCGGCCGATCCACACGAATTCTACTGCAAAACGAGAAATCTGCATGTCAAGTGCGCGACGTGCGGAATCCTGCCGACAACTTGCCCCAAAGTCCAGCACAGGAACGGTCGCTCGGCTCTGACGCACGATCGAGGCCGGCCGGCTACCGCCCCCCGACGGTCCGGTCGAACCTTTGAGCGAGCCCGACCTGTTGGCAGGACCCACAGCTGAGCGTGACCACGGACCAGCCCGGCCAAGGCGGAAGATGGCACGCGGCACCGGCGCAAGGAATCGGGCGGCGTCTACCCGGTGGACGGGCCGAAAGCCGGCAGGATCGGCTTAGGCAGCCTTGACTATCCGAGGAAGAGTGAGCTCAGACCACGGGCGACCACCGCGCCGGCCAGGGCCAATAGCACCGTCAGCCCCGCAATCTGGACCATCTGCCGGGCTCCGAACTCTCTGCGCAGAACCGCCAGTGTGGCCAGGCAGGGCAGGTACAGCACGACGAACACGGTGTAGGTCACCATCTGCACCGGCGTGAGGCTGACGGAGAAATCTGGCCCGCCGAGCGCCTGGCTGAGCATCACCATCGAGAGTTCCTTGCGGAGCACCCCGAAGATCAGCGGGATGCCGGTGGCCGCCGGCAGGCCGAGGATCCAGGTCAGTGGGCGCATCAGGCCGTTGATCAAGGCATCGGCATGGAAGTAGGTCAGCAGTGAGAGCACGACGCTGCCCGCGATCAGTATCGGCCAAGCCTGCACGACGAACTCCTGCACGCGGAAGGCGGACTTTCGCAGCAACCCCTGCAGCGTTGGGACCCGATAACTCGGCATCTCGAGGATCAGCCCGGGGGATTCTTGGGCCAGCAGGCCGGAGAGCACGCGGGCCGTCAGAGCCACCAGGAAAAGATCGGCCAGGAAGATCGCCAGGGCGAGCTGCGGTCCCAGGTAGAAGGCGACCAAGCCGAAGACCACCGTCAGGCGGGCGGCGCAGGGCAGCAGCGTTGCCAGGGCAGCGGCGATGAATCGGTCGCGGCTTTCCTCGAGGATGCGGGTCGACATCACCGCCGGGACGGTGCAGCCGTAGCCGAGAATGAAGGGCACGACTGCCTTGCCGTCCAGGCCCAGGCGGCGCATCAGGCTGTCGGTGAGGAAGGCGATGCGTGGCAGGTAGCCGATATCTTCGAGGAACGACAAGCCTAGCAGGAAGGGGATCAGGTAGGGCAGCACAATCGCCACGCCGCCGAGAATGCCCTGCAGCACTCCGAAAACCACCGCCCAGGCGAGCGTCCCGGATGGTAGGACCGTCTGAAGCGAGAGCGCCAGCGTACCGAATAAGTCCACCAGGGGCTGCTCGATCGCCTTGCCCACGGTGTAAACGAATTGGAAGAGCAGCAGCAGCGTCAGCAGAAGGAAGAGGTAGCCGAAGAATGGGTGAAGCAGCCAATCGTCGAGTCGATCGCGCAGCGACGGGCGTCGCTCTCCCTGGCTGACCACCTGCTGGGCGATCTGGCGGGCAATGCGGCGGCGGTCATCGGAGATCGCTTCGGCGGCGGTTCTGCCGGATTGAGTCTGGATCGACTGCTGGGCGGCGCGCGCCGCGGGCAGGGCATCCGGCGCCTTGTCTGCCGCTTCAGCCAGCCAGTGAGGATCATCCTGCAGCAGCCGGAGTGCAATCGCTTCTGCTGAACCACCACCGTTCAACCGGCCCAGCGTGTCGGACAACTGGTGAATGTGCGCCTCGATGGCCGCCGAGTAGGGGAGGCGAATGGACAGGCGCCGGTCGCGCGCCGCCCGGAACGCTGCCAGGAAGACCGCCCGCACGCCGCGACCCTTGCTGGCGATCAAGGGCAGGACCGGCACACCGAGCAGCGATTGCAGGTGCGGTCCATCGATCCGCATCCCGAGACGCGTTGCTTCGTCCATGACATTGATGGCAACCACAGTGGGGATCTGCAGCTCCAGCAGCTCGAGCGTAAGACTCAGGCCCTGTTCGAGACGGGTGGCGTCGACCAGGTTGACCACCGCGTCGATCGACGAGCAGGACAGGCACGGCAGCACGATCTGCTCGGCGGGGTTGGCGCCTGTCAGCGTGTAGGTCCCCGGAAGATCGGCCAGATCGACGACCTCGCCCTGCAGGCGCAGCCGGCCCTCGGTCACCGAGACGGTGGTGCCCGGGAAATTGCCGGCGTGGGCCTGGTAGCCGGCCACCTGGTTGAAGAGTGTGCTCTTGCCGCAGTTGGGCTGACCAACGAGCGCCAGGCGCATCAGCGAGTCCCCGCAGTCAGGTCATCTTGCGCCGGGTCGGAGGCCGGCTCGGTCTGCGTTGGCGGTTGCGGGACGAGGCGCACGAGCACATGGCGGGCAACGCCCCGTCCCAGGGCGAGGATCCTCCCTGGAACCTCAACCACGATCGGCCCCCAGAACGGTGCTCCGCGTACGACGCGCACCGGATCGCCGGGGGACAGGCCCATCGGCTGCAGTCGATGGGCGACGCCACCAGCGTTGAGGATCTGCACGACCTCGAGCGGGGTGCCGATCTCGGCCTGGCTGAGCGGGAAGCAGGTTGCACCCGGCACGCCCAGCGGGTCGGAGGCGGCATGAGCCGGGTGGCGCTGAGGCCAGCGCAGCCTGCGCCCGCGTCGCTCGCCGTGACGCCCGCGAGGAGGCACGCTATTCCTCTACCGCAACGAAGACGTGCTGGGCGGTTTCGAGCGTCAGGCGTACCGAACGGCTGGCGACCTGCAGCCGGAGCTGACCGGAGGCTGCGCTGGCCTGGCGCCGCAGGTGCACTCCCGGGCGCATGCCGACCTGCGCCAGCTGCGCCAGCACCTCGGGGCTCTCGGGTTCGATGCGCAGCAGGATCGCCGGCTGCCCGGGGGCCAGATCGGCCAGCCGCACACCCTCGGCGCGGCGCCCATCGCGTTTGCCGGACGGGATCGGGTTTCCATGCGGGCAGGCCGACG
The DNA here is from genome assembly GCA_041302385.1 of Anaerolineales bacterium. Taxonomy (GTDB): domain Bacteria; phylum Chloroflexota; class Anaerolineae; order Anaerolineales; family E44-bin32; genus PFL42. The sequence continues at coordinate 11,120 of JBFYRF010000334.1, forward strand.
GCTCACCGAGATGGGCGGCCAGCGCCTCCGCCACCTCGTCGCCGACGGCGTGCTCGAGTTGGCAGGCGATGGCGTGCACGCGTTCCCACGCCAGTCCAAGCTGGTCGTGCAGGAAACACTCCCACAGCCGATGCCGCCGTACCACGCGCAGCGCAGCCAATCGACCCTGACGGGTGAGGCGGACTCCCTGGTAGGGCTGATGATCGAGCTGGGCTTCGTCCTGTAGCCGATGCACCCTTTCGGTGGCCGAGATCGGCGACACGCCGAGCCGCTCGGCCAGCGCCGAGATGGGCACATGCACCTCATCGCCGCCCAACTCGAGCAGCGACTTGAGGTACATTTCAGCACTCTCACCCGACAAGGGCCGTACGCTCATTCCGCCTCCCCTAGGGTTTAAGGCATGCCTTAAGATATTCTACTTCCTCGGCCGATCCCACTGACGGGCGTCACCCCGCTGCATGCCCAACGTCACCCCGCCACGCCTCGGGCGGCATGGCTATAATCCTGCCTGCGCGATAGAACCATGCTTCTTGGGCAGAGGCCTCCCGCTGGATGAAGCCGACCGCCAAGCGAGATTACCGGCCTGTGATCGGCGGGACGATCGCCTTCCTGTCCCTGGCGGGGCTGCTGGCGCTGTTTCACTTCCAGGGGCAGGAGATCCCTCCGCCGGCACCCAGCCCGCCCGCCTCGGGTCAGCCGCCGGTCCAGCTGTACTTCACCCGGCCGGGCGAGGCGGCTCAGCCCGCCGAAGGCGAGCTGGTGCAGGCCATCGATGGCGCCCGCTTCACGCTCGAGGTGGCCAGCTACAACTTCAACCTGTGGAGCGTGCGCCATGCCCTGCTGCGGGCGCTGCAACGGGGGGTTGAGGTGCGCATGGTGGTCGACAGTGATCATCTGCTGCAGCCCGAGGTGGCGGACCTGCTGGAAGCCGGCATCCCGGTCGTCGGCGACAGGGGCGCGGGATTGATGCACCACAAGTTCGTGGTGATCGACGGCCTCGATACCTGGACCGGCTCTATGAACTTGACCTATGGTGGTGCCCGGCTGGATCACAACAACTGGCTGGGGCTGCGATCGACGCTGTTGGCCGAGGACTTCCGCCGCGAGTTTGACGAGATGTTCGTCGAGGACCGCTTTGGCCCGGCCTCGCGCGCCGATACGCCCCACCCCAGGCTGCAGATCGACGGGATGGAGGTGGAAGTGCTCTTCTCGCCGGATGACCGGGTTGCCGCCCGGCTGGTGGCGCTGCTGCGCGGGGCGCGGCAGAACATCGACGTGATGGCGTATTCCTTCACCGCCGACGCGCTGGCAGAGGCTATGCTGGATCGCGCCCGGGATGGCGTGGCTGTGCGTGGGGTGTTCGACAAGGGCCAGGCCAACGCCTCCGGCGCCGAGTTCTCCCGCCTGCAGCAGGCCGGACTGGACGTCCGCTTGGACCGCTCCGACGGATTGCTGCACCACAAGGTCATCGTGATCGACGGCGAGACGGTGATCACGGGATCGTACAACTTCACCCGCAGCGCCGAGGAGCAGAACGACGAGGCGGTGCTCATCCTGCACGATCCGGCTCTGGCGCAGCGCTTTCTTGAAGAGTTCGAGATGCTCTTCGACGCCGCGGGGTCGAATGGCGCCGTAGGCTCAGCGCACCCGTGCCTGGCCGGGGCAGGCAGGGAGCCATCCGCCTGGCGGGACGCAGACGGGCAGCGACCGCGCACGCCAGTGACCACAGCGGCGCCGATCGGAGTAGCACACGAGGAGGAATGACGATGGCGGATAAGAAACGGGCGAGCGAGTTCGAGAAGTTGGGGGTGTTCTACCTGGGGCGCGAGTACTCGCTCAAGCACAAGGCCATTCAGGATGACTTGCTGCTGTACGATGCGAAGGACCTGACGACCCACGCCGTCTGCGTCGGCATGACCGGCAGCGGCAAGACCGGGCTGTGCATCAGCCTGCTCGAAGAAGCGGCGATCGACGGCATCCCGGCCATCATCATCGACCCCAAGGGGGACATGCCCAATCTGATGCTGACCTTTCCGCAGCTCAGCCCGGAGGACTTCCTGCCCTGGGTGAGCGAGGAGGAGGCGCGCAAGAACGATCTGTCGCCGGAGGCATTCGCCGCCAAACAGGCTGAAACCTGGTCGAAGGGACTTGCCGAGTGGATGCAGTCCGGCAGCCGCATTGAGCGGCTGCGGCAGGCGGCAGACGTGGTGGTGTACACCCCGGGGAGCACGGCCGGGCTGCCCGTCTCGATCCTGCAGGCCTTTGAGGCGCCCGCCAAGGCGGTGGTGGCCGATCCGGAGCTGCTGAGCGAGCGCATCCAGGCCACCGTTGCCAGCCTGCTGGGGTTGCTCGGCATCGAGGCCGATCCCGTCCAAAGCCGGGAGCACATCCTGCTCTCGACGATTCTTGAGGCGGCGTGGAGCGCCGGCGCCGGGCTCGAGCTGGCGGGGCTGATCCAGCAGGTACGGCGGCCGCCGATGCAGAAGATCGGGGTGCTCGATCTGGAGTCGTTCTACCCGGAGAAGGATCGCTTCAACCTGGTGCTGGCGCTCAACAACCTGCTGGCGGCGCCCGGGTTCGGCGTGTGGCTCGAGGGCGCGCCGTTGGATATCGCCCAATTGCTGCACAATGCGCAGGGCAAGCCGCAGCTGTCGATCTTCTCGATCGCCCATCTGAGCGAGACCGAGCGCATGTTCTTCGTCACACTGCTGCTGACGCAGGTGCTCAGCTGGGTGCGGGCACAACCCGGCACCTCCAGCCTGCGGGCGATCCTGTATATGGATGAGCTGTTCGGCTACCTGCCGCCGGTCGCCATGCCGCCTTCGAAGAAGCCGCTCTTGACGCTGCTCAAGCAGGCACGCGCCTCCGGACTGGGAGTCGTCCTGGCAACGCAGAATCCGGTGGACCTCGATTACAAGGCTCTATCGAACACCGGGACCTGGTTCATCGGCCGGCTGCAGACCGAACGCGACAAGCAGCGAGTGATGGAAGCGCTGGAAGGATGGGCGGCCGGCGCCAACGTCCGGTTCAAGAAGGCCGCGGCGGAGGAGGATCTGGCTGGCCTCAAGAGCAGGGTGTTCCTGATGCACAACGTCCACGAGGACGAGCCGGTGGTCTTCCATTCGCGTTGGGCGCTCTCGTACCTGGCGGGGCCGATGACGCGGGAACAGATCAAGCGGCTGATGCAGCCAGGTAAGGATTTGCAGAATCCCGTCGCTGCGTCGGCGCCAGTGGCGCCTGCGCCTGTCCACAACGGCCCAGGCGAGACCTCCACCGGTGCTCCGGCGCTGCCGACGGGTGTGGAGGCGTTCTACCTCCCTTTGCGTCGGCCGTCGGCCTCCGGGGGGAAGCTCGTCTATCAGCCGCTGCTGTACGGCGGGGCGCGGCTGGCCTTTGGCGATGCCAAGCTTAAACTGGACACCCTTCACGAGGTCAACCACCTCACTCGAATCACGGAGGCCGCGGTTCCTGTGGACTGGGCAGCCGGACATCCGGCGGAGGTCATCCCCGGCGACCTGACGCGCGCGGCTCCGGCGGCCGGGGAACATGGTGCGCTGCCAGCGGCCGCCGCCAAGGCCAAGAACTACGCCGCCTGGTCGCGTCTGTACAAGACCTGGCTGGCTGAGTCCCAGAGCCTGAGCTTGTGGCGCAGCCCGGAGGGCAAGCTGCTCTCTCTTCCGGGCGAGAGTGAAGGCGAATTCCGTGTGCGATTGCGGCAATCCCAGCACGAACTGCGCGACGAGCAGCTGGAGAAGCTCCGCACCAAGTACGCCTCTAAACTACAGACGCTGAAAGACCGCGTCCGGCGCGCCGAGCATGCCGTCGAGCGCGAGCGGGAGCAGGCCGCCGAGCACAAGGCCGGTGCGATGATCTCAGTTGGCTCGACGCTGGTTGGAGCGCTGGTCGGCCGCAAGCTGCTCAGCCACACCACCGTCAGCCGTGCGGGGACTGCTGCCAGGAGCGTCAGCCGCTCGGCGCGTCAGACCGAGGACGTCGATCGGGCCGAGGAGTCGCTGGAGGCGGTTCAGCAGCAGTTGCAGGACCTGGAGGCCGAGTTCGAGGCGGAATCGGCGCGCCTCAAGGAAGGCAGCGATCCGCTCAAGGCTGCCCTCGAGCAGGTCGTCGTCCGCCCGAAGAAGACCGGGATCACCGTCCAGGTCGTGGCGCTGGTCTGGGCGCCGCACTGGCAGCAGGTAGACGGCAGTTTGCTGCCGGCCTGGATCCCCGGATGAGGTCGGCCGGGGGATGCGGGGGGTGTCTGTCGGCTGAGCGTCTGCCGGCCTTCAGGCCGCGCCGGCGTTGTCGCTTAGGATGCAGGCGCGCTGGCGGATCGGACGGAATTCGGCAGGAGGCTGATCATGATCATCACCACCACACCCCATGTCGAAGGTAAGCCCATCCAGGCCTACCTGGGCGTGGTAGCAGGCGAGACCATTCTTGGCGTCAACATCGGCCGAGACATCCTGGCCAGTATCACCGACATCATCGGGGGACGTTCGTCAGAGTATGAGACCGAGGTACGAAAGGCTCGCAGCCTGGCCATCAACGAGATGGCCGCCGAAGCGGCCAAACTGGGTGCCGACGCCGTGGTCGGTGTGGATGTGGACTACGAAGTCATCCGCCAAGGGATGTTGATGGTGGCCACCAGCGGCACAGCTGTCAAGCTGGGCTGAGGCGCCGTACGCCAGATGACGTTGCGCTGGGAGAGGGCCTCAGTCAGGCCCCGCCCAGCCGTGTTCAGGCCGCCGCTGCAGCCTCTCGAGGATTGCCTCCTGCCGACGGGCAGCCAGCATGCGCCGATACAAGTTGTCGCCGCCGGCAAGCTCGGCGTGCGTCCCCCGGGTGGCGATCGTTCCCCGCTCCAGAACCAGAATCTCATCCATCCGCTCCAGGGCGGTCGGGTCGTGCGTCGCCACGAGCAGGGCGCGTTCGCCGAGGGCGCGCCAGAGATTGTCGAGCACGCGCCCGGCGGTGATCGGATCGAGCCCCGCCGTCGGTTCGTCCAGCAGCAGGATCGCAGCGGGTCTGGCCAGCGCCCGCGCCAGCGCCAGCCGCTGTCGCTCCCCGGCACTGAGTGCGGTGCCAAAGTCGCCGACCCAGGTGTCGAGGCCGTCCGGCATGGCCTGCACCCGCGGCTTGAGTTCCGCCAATTCGAGGGCTCGCTCGATCGCGCCGGGCTGCAGGTCAGGCTGGTGGAGATCCACGTTCCCACCCAGGGTGTCGGAGAACAGGTAGGGTGGCTGGAGCAGGCTGGAGTACAGTCGCCGGACGCTCGCCGTATGCAGCTGACGAACGTCGATATCGTTCACCAGCATGTGCCCACTGTCTGCTTCCCAGAATCTCAGGAGAAGATGGATCAGGGTGCTCTTGCCTGCGCCACTGGATCCAAGTACCGCCAGCCGCTGCCCGCGCCTCAGTTCCAGGTTGACATTGGAGAGCACCGGACGCGGGTCCTGAGGATAGTGGAAGCTCAGCTGCTCGAGGCGCAAGGAGCGGAAAGGTGCCGCGAGAGGCGATCCGGTGGCCTCGTCGACCTCGGGTGCGGTGTCGACGACCTGGATCAGGCGCGCGGTGGCCTGCCTTGAGCGGCTGGCTTGCTCGGCGGATGCCGGCAGCGCTCCTACCGGTTCGTAGCTGGCCAGCAGGCCCAAGGCGAAAACGGCAAGCCAGACGCCGGGCAGGCTTCCCTGTTGGATCTGTGGGGTGAGCACGGCGATGGCCGCCAGGCAAGCCAGCATGCCGAGGGCGGAGCTGGCGGAGCTGACCAAGGCCAGCACATCGGACCGACGCGATTGACTGCGCGCCACCTGGTGTCCCAGTGTGCCGAGGCGGGTGATCCATCCAGCCTCCAGACCATAGGCCAGCCAATCACCCATCCCCTGCAGCGCTTCGACCAGCGCGGCCTGCATCTGGCTGCGGGTCTCGATCAGCCGGGCGCCGCTCGAACGGGTCAGCCGCTGCGCCAGCCAGGCTAACCCGATCCCGCCCAGGCAGACCAGGCAGAGGTTGAGCGCTGCTAGCGCCGGTGAAACGCCGCCCAGCACCAGGGCCGTCAGCAGGGCCACGACGAAACTCACGACGGGAGGCGAGATTGCCCGCAGATAGAAATCTTGCAGCGTCTCGATATCGGAAAGGATGCGGGTGAGCAGGTCGCCGGCGTGGTACTGCTGCAGCCGCGCCGGTGCGAGCGGTTCAAGCGAAGTGAAGAACCATAGACGCAGGCGCGCCAGCAGGTGGAAAGTGGCGTGATGCGAGGCCAGCCGCTCGGCGTAGCGCAACAAACCGCGGGTGATGCCGAACAGGCGCAGGGCGACGATCGCCACCTGGAGCTCGGCAATCGAGGGCTGCAGCGCTGCGGCGGAGATCACATACGCCGAGGCTGCCATCAAGGCAACCCCGCTGACGACGGTGAGCACGCCCAGCGCCGCCGCCAGCGCCATCCAGCCTATCACCGGCCGGGCGATTCGCAGCAGCCGCCGATCCAGCGCGCGCGCTGCCGTTTGCGGATGCGGAAGATGAAGGGCGGGCGATGCGGGGAGGGCGGAGGGCTGCGACATTACCGGCTATCCCTGCTGGTACGCCGCCAGCAACTGCGGGTAGATCGTGCCGTGTTCGGCGAGAACCGCAGGCGAACCGCTCTCCACCGTCCGCCCTTCGGCCAACACCAGGACTTGATCGCAAGGCGGAAGGCCAGCCAGTCGATGCGCGATCAGGACCAGCGTGCGCTCTGCGGGGAGTGCGCTGAGCGAATCGCGCACGATGGCCTCCAGGTCCGTATCCAGCAAAGCCGTCGGCTCATCGAGGATCCACAGCGGGGCATCGCGCAGAAACGCGCGCGCCAGCCCGATGCGTTTGACCTCGCCGGCGCTCAAGCGGATGCCTGAGGTCCCGACCCGTGTGTCGTATCCGTCAGGGAGGAGGTTGATGAAGGCCTCTGCGCCGGCGCAGCGGGCCGCCCAACGGAGGGAGTCCCGACTGCAATCCGGGCGCGCCAGGCGCAGATTCTCCTCGATCGTTCCGTCCAGCAGTGCCACCGTCTGTGGCAGCCAACTCACTCTGCGCCGCCAGGCAGCCGGATCGACGTCCTCGGCTGGCCGTCCGTCGAAAACCATCCAGCCTCCTGTGGGTTGCAGCAACCCGAGCGCCAGGTAGGCGAACGTCGTCTTGCCGGCGCCGCTTGGGCCGAGCAGCGCCAGGCGCGTGCCGGGGGTGAGCTGCAGCGTCAATCCGCTGAGCGCCGGCTTCGGCTGGGTCGGGTAGCCGAAGCTCACGCCGTCAAAGGCGAGGATTGCCTTGGTGGGTACTGCGGCGCCGGTAGGGCGGGGGGCTAAATGGCGGAGGGGGAGAGGCTCGTCCAGGAGTTGGAACACACGCGCAGCCGCCTCGCCGCCTGCCGCGCCGGCATGAAAGCGGGCGCCCAGCGTGCGCAGCGGGAGGTAGAACTCGGGCGCCAGCAGCAGCACGAGCAGCGCCGCCTCGAAGGACAGCTCGGCGTACAACAGCCGCACACCGACCTGCACGGCGATCAAGGCCGTGCTGATGGTGGCCAGCCACTCCAGCGTGAGGGAGGAAAGGAAGGCGACCCGCAGCAAACGCATCGTCGCCCAGCGGAAGGACTCGGAGGCCGCCCGAATGCGGTCAGCCTGCGCCCGGCTTCGGTCGAAGGCCTTCAGCGTCGCCAGGCCCTGCAAGGCGTCGAGGAACTGCGCGCTGAGCCTTCCCAGCGTTCGCCATTGGCGGCGCGCCTGGCGGGCGGAGGTGTCGCCCACCAGCCAGAGGAAGAGCGGGATCAGTGGCCCGGTCAGTGCCAGCAGCACCGCCGAAATCGGATCGATGCGCAGGACGACGAACACGATGCTCAGGGGCACCAGCAGCGCCAGTGCGCGCTGCGGCATGAACTGCCCGACGAAGGCGTCCAGGGCATCGATCCCCTCGCCGACGGTTGCCGTGAGTTCCCCCGCCTTCTGACGGGTGAGGGAGGCGGGTCCCAGCGCGAACAAGT
>JBFYRF010000201.1:0-3671 GCA_041302385.1 Anaerolineales bacterium
ACCCCTCCCCTCGCCGAGCTCCGTTTCGCCGACGAGGTATGCCTGTAGGTTGTTGGCTGTGAAGGCGCCCCAGCCGGCGCATCCCCGTCGGTCAAGCGCGGCCGAGAGCAAAGCTCTGGCAGTCTCGACAGCCTCCGCGACCGCGGGCAGTTCGGGGAAGGCCGCCCGGTGCCCACGGTGCCGTTGAGCGAGCAGGCAGGCGGCGTGCGGCAGGTCAGCTTCTTGGAGTGGACGGATTCCCACACGCAGTCTCCAATAAAGTCATCTCATCGCAGGAGGCTTTGATATGCCCCATGCTCCGCGGCACTTACATGGCGTCTGCCGACAAGAGTCGGGATTCACCAGCCACGGCTGGGTGAATCGCGCCTGACTCGGAATCAGTGTACACCAGTGGCCAGTTTGGTCCGTACGTGACAACATGAAAGCAGAGGGATGAAGCACACTGGCGCCTCCTCGCATCGCTCGCATGCCACGGTCGGTCGCGTCCGTGTCAGCAGAGGGTCAATTGCCTAGTGTCAAGCCTGTCATGGGGTGTCACCCGAACCAATGCTTGAAGATACTCCGGATCACAACGGTCGCCAGCGGCACGAGAACCGACAGGCCGAGGGTGCGCAGCATGGCAATGTCCTAGGGCCAATTCCGAGCCGACTCGAGCCGGCGCTCGTAGGCCATCCGCGCCCCGATCTCGGCAGCCAGGTTGCCCGTCGCTTCTCCCTGCTCCAGCATGGCCAGGGAGTCCGGCTCATCAATGTCAAGCAACGGCCGCAAGCCGGTGAGCGCCTGGTCGGCGGTTCGGGTGAGAAGCGGAGAGACCAGGCAGATGTAGGCGATCACGTCCGGAGTGATCACCAACATGCGGAAGCCTGGTTGGCGCGTTGCCGCCGCCAGCCCAACCTCCGCAGCACTGAGCACAACAGGCAAGCAGACCGGGCCGAAACAGATCGCCCTCCCCGGCCAGCGGCAGCACGGGCGAGCCATCCAGCGGTCGAACAGCGAGCCGGATACTCCCCTCCCCCTCCTCTGACGCTCAGCCGGGGCGCCCAGTCACACTCGACAATACCGGCCCGGTCAGATGCACCCTGGCGCGCCCATTGCCCGTCAGTGCCCGGCCGGCCGTGCCTCGCCCGCAGCGACCCGGGACTACAGCGTGAGCAACCCAATTGCACCCAGGCACAGAACGACGCCGACGACTTGCCAGCGTGAGATGGCCTCGTGCAGGATCGCTGCCGAGAGCACTACCGTCATCGCCGGAGCCATGGCCGACAGCACGGCGGCGATGTCGAGCCGGGTGAAGCGGGAGGACAGCACAAACAGCACGTTCCCGCCGGCATCCAGCACGCCTGCCAGGATTGCCACCGGGTGGGAATGAGGCGACGGAAGGGTAATCCGCATGGACAACAGCGCCAGAACTGCCACCAGCGTCCCGGTGGCCTTGGCGATCGCCAGCGGGGCAAAGACGTTGGGGTCTTTCACTTGCGCCAGCAGGACCAGGAACGCGCCCACGCAAATCCCCGAGCCGATGGCCAGGCCCAGACTGCGCCGCCGTTCCCCCTGCTGCACGCCGGGGGAGGCGGAGACCAGCCAGATCCCCAGGCTGCCACATACGAACCCTGCGCCCTGTCCAAGGCTGGGAAGGCCTTGCAGGAGCACACCGACCGCGACCGGGACGGCTGCACCCACCACGGCGACTGTTGGGGCAACAATGGCGGCTGCGCCCAGCGCCAATCCTCGGTACAGCGCCGTCACCCCGATCGCGCCCGCTACCCCCGCCCCGATCGCCCAGCCCCAATCAGAAGCCGCCGGCACGGAGGCTCCACTCAAACCCGAGAGGAGGAGCAACGAGAGGAAGCCAACCAGTGAGACCAGCGCGACGACCTGGAAGGGGCGGGCTCTGCGCGTGGCGAGGCCCCCGGCGAAGTCGCCGGTTCCCCAGACAATCGCCGATGCCAGGCCGAGGCCCAGCCCGATCCACGCCGCCTGCATTCTCCCGGCTCCCTGCCCGCCGCATCCGCCACCAGCCAGCCGATCTCCCGGAGGCGGAGCTGCGATTCTGCGACAAGCTTCCAGCTAGGGCAAACGCAGCTGGCTTTGCTTTGGCGGTCCCGTCGGCGTGGGCTGAGTTGCGCTCTCCCGAGGCGACGTTAGAATGGGATGCGGTGAGTGATCCTGGATGTCCCGCTACACCCGCATCCTGAAGGCTTCCCTGCTGGTCGGCTCGGCCTACTTCCTGGCCGTGGCCCTGGCCCATTTGAGCCAGACCAAGCTGCCTGGTCTATACATCTTCTATGACGTGCCTTCGCTCGTCTACCAGGACAGCCTGATCGCGATCCTGGCGTTCGGATGGGCAGCATTCTTCTTCACCGCCTTCACTGCGCCGGAACGCAACCGTGGACTGATCGCCGCCATTCTGCTGAGTGGTGCCCTGGCAATCCTCGGCCTATGCTCGATCAACGCCCAGCCGGAACTGCACCCGGTGGGCGGGGAGGCCAGCCGCAGGATCTACTGGCTCGAGACGGCGGCTCTGTTCCTGTATTGGCTCTGGCTGCTGGCCTTCCATACTCTCGCCGGATGGAAAGGCTCGACCAGCAGGCTGGGATGAGCGAGCTCAGGGCAACCGGCACACAGGCTTCGCCGTGTGCCGCAGAGGCGCTGCGGGACCGGCTTGCGCTCCACAACGCACGCTGCAGATCAAGCGCCGCTTGACTTTTCTGGGTGTCCCCCAGCTCAAGGAGACCTGATTCGATGGACGAGCAGAAGATCCGGTGGGGGATCGTAGGCACCGGCAAGATCGCCGCCAGCTTTGCCGAGGATATCGGGCATGCCCCCAATGCCGAGCTGCTCGCAGTCGGCTCGCGTTCGAGGGCAGCGGCCGAAGCTTTTGGGGACCGTTTCGCCATCCCGCGCCGGCACGCCAGCTACGCCTCGCTGGCCGAGGACCCACAGGTCGATATTGCCTACATCGCTACCCCGCACACACAGCACCACGAGAACAGCGCCCTCTGTCTGCAGGCTGGCAAGGCGGTGCTGTGCGAAAAGCCGTTCACCGTGAACGCCGGCGAGGCTCGGTCGCTGATCGACCTCGCCCGTCAGCGGGGTCTATTCCTGATGGAGGCGATGTGGACACGCTTCCTCCCTGCGACTAGAGAGCTCCGCCGCCTGCTTGAGCAAGGCGTTCTCGGCGAGGTACGCATGCTGGCGGCTGACTTCGGCAAACGCTTTGACTTCGACGCTGCAAGCCGACTGTTCGCTCCTGAGCTGGGCGGCGGCGCGCTGCTCGATCTGGGCGTGTACCCGGTCTCACTCGCTTCACTGGTCTTCGGCCCACCAGCCCGCATCACCAGCATGGTATCGATGGGCCGGACCGGTGTGGATGAACAGGAGGGGATCGTCTTCGGATACGAAGGCGGCAGGCTGGCCGTGCTGTACGCTTCGATGCAGGCCACGACTCCGGACGAGGCCACGATCCTGGGGAGCCGGGGTTATCTGCGCATCCATACCCCAATGCACGCCCCGGAGCGCATGACCTTATGCCTGGAGGGGAGCCAGGAGCAATCGCTGGAATATCCAATTCGAGGGAATGGGTTGCACTACCAGGCCATTGAGGCAATGCGCTGCCTGCGAGAGGGCATGCGGGAAAGTGACTCCATGCGGTTGGAGGAATCGCTCGAGGT
>JBFYRF010000006.1:0-26275 GCA_041302385.1 Anaerolineales bacterium
GTCCCATCCCGGTGACGGGATGGATCGGCGCGGTAGAAGCGATCGAACACCTGCCCGAGCGCCTGTGGATCGATCCCGCCTCCGCTGTCCTGCACAGCAATCTCAATCTGCTGCCCGCTGGACCCAGCGCGCAGCTCGATTGCCCCGCCGGGAGGCGTGTGCCGCAACGCGTTCTCCAACAGGTTCGCCAACACCTGCAGTAGCCGGGCGGCATCCACTTCGAGCGGCGGGAGGTCCGGCGCAGAGCGCAGCTTCAGTGCGACCTGCTTGGCGTAAGCGAGCGGCAGGTACGACGCAACGGCCTGCTCAAGCAACGGCTGGATGCCTTGACGCCTGCGAGTCATCGGGAAGGCGCCTGCGTCAGCCATCGCCAGAACCTGCAGGTCCTGCACCAGGCGCTCCAACCGGCCGGCCTCGTCGCGGATCACGTTCAGCCCTTCGGCGGAAGTGACCACGCCATCCTCGATGGCATCCAGGTGGCCCAGGATGATGCTGATCGGGGTGCGCAGGTCGTGCGCCACATCGGCGGTCATCTGACGGCGAGCGTCCGTCGAGCGGGCGAGTCGGGCGGACATCCGGTTGAAGGAAACAGCCAGATCCCCCAGCTCATCCTGGGAGCGGACAACTACCTGGCGATGGAGATCACCTTCGGCGATCGCCCGCGTGGCGGCTGTCAGATCACGCAGCGGTCGAGTAAGGCCGCGCGCCAGCAGCCAGCCAAGACTCAAGGCGAGTGCCGCGGCCACCACCGCAGCCACGCCAAGCGTCGCTTGCACCCGGTCGAGGAAGCGCTCCGCCTCGCGGTCGGCGCGGACATCGATTGGATGCGCGATCAGCCAACCGATCGTGTTGCCGTCCACCTGCAAGGCCTCGGCCTCCGTGCGCCGCTCCTCCGGCAGCACGGAACCGGCCTCCACGCCAGGGCCGGGCAGGACGACCATCCAGTCGCGGTCGGCCAGAGTCAATGGGAAGGCCGGCATCGGCTGGCCGTCGGGGGGTGGAGCTCCCGCTGGCGGCACCGGTCCTGGCAGGGCCTGCTCGATGCCCTCCCACGACCCGGCTTGCGCAAAATGCTCAGTGAGCGCGTTGGACAGGTCGCTGCGCATCGAGGCACTGACGAAGCGGCCAAACTCGCTGGTGGTCACCAGGACCGCCAACGCCGCGACCAGCGCCACGCCCGTCAGGCCCACGAGCAAGAACGCCAGCAGCAGCTTGGGCGTCAGAGAGCGCACCGGACGTTATCCTCGGGCAAAGCGGTAGCCAACGCCGTAGACGGTCTCGACGTAGCGAGGCCGGCGCGGTTCGGCCTCGATCTTGGCGCGCAGGTTCTTGACGTGCACATCGATGGTCCGTTCATACCCCTCGTAAGCGACACCCTGGATCCGATCCAGCAATTCGATGCGCGAGAAGACTCGACCGGGTGCAGAGATCAACGCCGCCAGAAGGTCGAACTCCGACGGCGTCAGGTCAATGTCCCGCCCGGCAACCTGAACAGCGTGATGGTGTGGGTCGACCACGACATCCCCACACTCCAGCCTCTCGACAGCCGGCTCGCTCGAGCCAGCCCGGCGCAGGACGGCCCGGATGCGCGCCAGCAGCTCGCGCGGTCGGAATGGCTTGGTCAGGTAGTCGTCGGCGCCCAACTCAAGCCCGACAATCCGATCCTCCGGCTCGACCTTCGCCGTGAGCAGAATGATGGGGACGTTGCGCTCCCGGCGGTACTGGCGCATAAATTCGTAGCCGTCCATCTCCGGCATCATCACATCCAGCACGATCAGGTCTGGCGGCTGCTGCTGCGCAACCCTCAGGGCCTGCAATCCGTTGCCCGCGGTGGCGACGGAGAACCCTGCCTGCGAGAGGTAGGCCTCCAGCAGACTCAGCAGGCGCTCTTCGTCGTCCACTAGCAGGATCGTCATGTCCATCGCTGGCGCCTCCCGGCTCGGGACGCAACAGTCCCCCTCCCGGCCAATGTCCATCCCCGCAATTCCGCTCCGCAAGCGGTACCCGCCTCCCGCCTGCGCTCACGCTACCCCATGTTACCCTCCGGCGCGGGCGTTCAGCAGGGTGATCAGGGGATTGAGCAGCATCAACACGAGGCGGTCACCGGCTCCTGCCGCCGGGCGTGACGCCTGAAGCGTGGCCTGCATCTCCGGCGCCAGGCCTTCCCCCCCGCTCATGCCTCCCGCGCCTTCACCGCCTCCCGGACCCATCAGCATGCCACCGCCGCCTGGGGGGCCGCCCGCTGGCAGACGCCCACCCTCTCCACCACCGGGGGCTCCACCCTCCATCCCCGGCATCGGGCCAAGGCCCGCGAATCCCCGCGCGCCGTCCGCGCCCGGTGCGGCTTCCGGCCTCACGCCGTTCTCCTCGACCCAGACGATCATCTCGTCACGGGTCAGATGCATGTCACCAATGGCTTTCAGCTGCTCGGCGGACATTGCGCCTTCGATCTGGTTGACCAGCGCCGTTATCTCCTGCTCCGCCGCCGTGCCGCTGCGGGTCAGACTTCCATACGCCTGCCACAGGAACGCCAGTTGTGCGCCTTGTTCCTGGCTGACCGCCAGTTCGGTATCTTCGAGCTTGAGTGTCCCCAGCGCCAGCTGCGTGGGGCGCGTCAGATCGCCCGGAGGGACACTCTCACGGGAGGCACCCGAGGTGCCGCTGGCCGCCTCCGATGACTCCTGTGGCGTCGGCTGAACCTGCCCGCAGGCGGCGAGCATCGCGGCGCTTGCCAGCAAACCTGCTGCCAACGCTACTCGCAAGTAGGAGATTCGCGGCTTGTGTTCCACAGTTCTCTCTCCCGGATCAGATTGGCGAGCGTCACTCATGGCGCAGCGCCTCGATTGGATCGAGCTGGGCGGCCTGGTTGGCCGGGTAGTAGCCGAAGAAGACCCCGACCAGGGCAGCCGACGTGAAGGCCAGCAGGATGGAAAGGGGGACGATCACCGTGCGCATGTCCCCGACAATCCCGAACAGCCAGGCACCCCCTATTCCCGCCAGCACCCCCATCAGTCCGCCCAGCAGGCTCATCATCAACGCCTCCGTCAGGAATTGCAGCCGGACGTCGTTGGGCGTGGCGCCGACAGCCTGGCGGATGCCGATCTCGCGGGTCCTCTCGGTCACACTGACCAGCATGATATTCATGATCCCGATTCCGCCCACGATCAGCGAGACCCCGGCCACCCAGGCCAGCAGGCTGCGGAAGGCGGCCGTCGTTGACTCCTGAGTCTCGATGATGTCTTGCTGGGTGGTGATGCTGAAATCCAGATCATCGAGCGTGACGTCGTGGCGTCTTGCCAACACCAGTTGCAGCTGCAGGATCACATTGTCCAGATCCGCTTCCTCGTCAACTTCGACGTAGATCATGCGCACCCGGTCGCCGGCGATGCGGGCGAACACGGAAGGCAGGAACTTCTGGAAGACAACCGTGATCGGGACATACACCCGCGAATCGTAGTCTGTGTCACCTACCTGGCCGCGCGCGGCGAGCACGCCGACCACAGTCAGCTTGGTGTTGCCGACGGTGATCGTTTGCCCAATCGGATCGCTGCTGCCGAACAGCTCTTCGACCACCTTGGCGCCAAGCACGGCAACCTTGGTCCTGCGCTCCACTTCCTGGTCATTGAAGTAGCGGCCGCGCGCAACCTCGACATCTCGCACCGAAGGGAAGTCCGGCGTCGTGCCGAGGACCGAAAGATCCTCCAGCGTCACGCCTGTGGCCTTGACGGTCTCGGTCGACTCTTGTTCGACGGTGACGCCGGCCACGCCGCTGACCTCATCGGCGATGGCAAAGGCATCGTCATACACCAACCCGCCGCCAGCGCCCTGTCCTGGTCCACCCCGCTCGAATGCCCCGCTGACAAAGACCAGGTTCGCTCCAAGCCCCGTGATCTGATCGGAGATCTCGGCCTCAGTGCCGGCGCTGATGGAGATCATGATAATCACCGAGGCCACGCCGATGATGATCCCCAGGGTAGTGAGCAGCGAGCGCGTCTTGTTGCGCGCAATGCTGTGCCACGAGAGGCGAGCGAGTTCTCCGGAGTTCATGAGCCCGCTTCCTTCCCCGTCGGCCGCTCCTGGTGTCCGTTGTGCTCCATCCTGTCCAGCCTCCCGTCGCGCAGGTGAATCGTGCGCTGGGTGTGGGCGACGAGATCATGATCGTGTGTGACCATCAGGATCGTCCGGCCTTGTGCATGCAGCTCGTGCAGCAGTCGCATGATCTCCTCGCCGGATTGCGTGTCAAGGTTGCCGGTGGGCTCGTCGGCCATGATCATCAGCGGATCATTGACCAGCGCCCGAGCGATCGCCACGCGCTGCTGCTGACCTCCCGAGAGTTGCTGCGGGCGGTGATGCGTCCGGTCCCCCAGGCCGACGGCCTCCAGCATGTGCGTGGCGACTGCGCGGCGTTCGTCCTGCCCCCGGTGCGTCCGGTCGTACAGCATCGGAAGCATGACGTTCTCGAGCGCCGTGGCGCTCGCCAACAGGTTATACGACTGGAAGATGAAGCCGATCTGGCGCCCACGGATGCCGGCCAGGGCCGCCTTGTCCAACCCACTCACGTCCTCCCCGTCCAGCCAGTAGGTGCCCTCGGTCGGCCGGTCGAGGCAGCCAAGGATGTTCATCAGCGTGCTCTTGCCGGAGCCGGAGGGTCCCATCACGGCGACAAACTCTCCCGGCTGGATGGCGACATCCACGCCGTCCAGCGCCGCCACCGCCGCCTCGCCGACGCCGTACACCTTGCGCAGTTCGCGCGTCTCGATGATCGCCTGGCCGGTCATCCTGCCGTCTCCACGACCCCGGTGGTCACAATCTCGCCCCCTTTGAGGCCGGAGGTGATCTCGGCGAAGCTGGTGTCCATCAGCCCCACTTCCACCGGCCGCAGTTGCAGGCTGCCGCTCTCGACAACGAAGACGCTGTAGACCCCGGTCTCGATCTCGCGCAGGGCCTCGATCGGAACGAGGAGCACACCCCGCGCCTCGGCTGCGATCACGTCTACGGCGGCATTCATTCCAATCAGGATCTTGTTGTCCATGGAGACGCCGCCGGTGTCCATCGAGGTCAGCGCGCGCACCGTCGAGCCCTCGAACGAGGTGTTCAGCACCGGGTCCACTAGGGTGACCTCTCCGGTGAACGTCTGATCGGGCAGCGCATCGAAGATGATCTCAACCGGGTTGCCCAGCCCCACCTTGTCGAGATCGGTTTCGTCGAAGTACACCTCCAGTTGCAGCTGGCTGAGATCGGCCATCCGAATGAACGACGAAGTGACCCGGTCCCCCACATCGGCGGTGAGCTCCAGAATCGTGCCGGCGGAGGGGGCTCGGATGATCGAGGCATCCAGGTTGCGCTGGGACTCTGCGACTTCGGCTTCCGCGTTCTGCACCTGCAGCTCGGCCTTCGACAACTCCGTGGGATCTGCCCCGTCCTCCAGACTCTCCAGATCGCGGCGCGCCTGCGCCAGCTGGGCTTGCGCCATCGCCAGCTCGGCGTCCAACCCGGCCTGCTCCACCTCGGTCGAGGTTCCGGTGTACCAGTTGTAGTTGATCAGGGTCTGCTGGTATTGCGTCGCCGCCGCCGCGTAGTCTCGATAGGCCTGGGCTTTCCCGCCATCCTCATCGACGTCGCCGGGCGTATTCTTGTAGCGCTGCTCCGCTCGCTCCATCGACTCGCGGGCAACAACGACGGCTGCCTTGGCCGACAGGATGCTGGTCTCACTGGCTCGATTCCCCCCCTGCTGCGTTCGCCAGGTCCGCTCGGCGTCCTGCAAGGCGTCCTGCGCCTCGGCCACGGCGAGCAAGGCTTCCGCCCGGGCCAGGTCGGCGCCGCTTCGCAGATCCGCCAACGCCGCGTGCGCCTCGAGCAGCACCAACTGGTCAGCTGTCAGCTCGGCCTCCAACTCCTTCCGCTCGGCTTGCTCCGCCAGGATTGCGCCGGCCTTCACTTGATCCCCCACCTGGGCATGAAGGGCCGACACGGTTCCGTCGGCTCCGAAGCCGAGCAGGACCTCATCCTCCGCCAGAAGCGTCCCGGTGCCGCTGGCAAGCAGCACCAGGTCTCCCGTGCGGACGCTGGCGGTCTGCAACTGCGCTTCCTCCTCCGCACCGCCCGCCAGCGCGCCGGTTGCGACAATGGCAACTCCCAGGAGCGCCAGGAGCAGCACCCCAGCGCCGACCACGCCCAGCCGGCGTCGCCGGACTGGAATGGCTCGAATTCGATCTCGCACCTTGGCCATCATGCCGCGCCCTTCCTTTTTGGCCGAAGTCCCGGCCTGATCGTCAGCCTACTCCGTGGATTTGAAGGGGCGGCACAGCAATCGTGAAGGAAAGATGTGGATCGGGTGCGACGTTGGCACCCACGCCTTCGGCAGGCGAGCGGCCCGACCCTTGGAGGGCCACTCGCCTGCCGGACAACGCATGCGCTCGAGGCGCCGGACTGGGAGGCTCAGGGATTGGCAGCGGTCAGGTATAATCTCGAGCCTGTGCTCCCCGGAGCAACCTGCGGACGGATACAGACACCCATGAGCGACCCTTCCCTGACCGAGCCAACCCCATCGATCGCCTCCCCACCCTCTCGGCGCCGACGCTGGGTCTGGCTGATTCCGCTGGCGCTGGGCGTGATCCTGCTCGCCGCCGCCACCGGGTACCAGGTCGGAGGGCGGCAGCGTCAGCAGGCGCGCGCGGCGGCCGTTGACCTGACTGCGGATGAGCAGTGGCGGCTGGCGCTCGAGGATCTGCAGGCCGGCCGCTACGAGTTGGCCCGGCAGCGGATCGAGTATGTGATCCGGCTCGACCCGACCTACCCCGAAGCGGCTCAGCGTCTGGCTGAAGCACTTGTCGGACTGCGCTCACCGCGCCCGACGCTGCTGCCTGCCGCCACACCTACGCCTAACCTGGCTCCGGCCGAAGAGCTGTTCACCCAGGCCAGTCAGGCCCTCACTGCCGAGGATTGGGATCGGACGATCGATACCTTGTTGACCCTGCGCGCCAAGGACTTCAACTACCGGGCAGTCGAGGTCGATGGATTGTTGTATGCCGCGCTGCGCAACCGCGGCCTCGATCGCATCGCACAGCAGGGGCTGTTAGAGGAAGGGATGTATGACCTCAGCCGTGCGGAGTTGTTTGGCCCGCTGGATGAGGAAGCCGAGAACTGGCGCAGTTGGGCCGACCTGTATCTGCTCGCCAACAGCTACATGGGTGCCAACTGGGCCCAGGCGGTGTATTACTTCTCCCAGGTCTACGTTGTTGCTCCGTATCTGAAGAACGACGCCTACATCAAGTACGCTATCTCCTCTCAGGCGTACGGAGATCTGCTGGTCTCCTCGGGCGACCCGTGTGCCGCCAAGGACTACTACGAGCAGTCGCTTCTTGCCTGGGAGAACGGCACGCTGATCCCCACAGCCACCGAGGCGTACGATCTATGCAAGAAGGCCGAGGCGCGGCCGAAGCCTCCGGCCGAGACCCCGACCCCAGCTGACGAAACACCGACGGACACGCCGATGCCGGACGGCGGGGGCGATGGATCTGGCGACGGCGACAGCGGCGGGTGACCCTGCCGATGCCCGTCTTCGTCCTCACGCTTGCCTACACCCTGCATCTGCTGGCGACGGTCGTCCTCGTTGGAGGGCTATTCGTGCTCTCCGTGCTCTGGCTGCCGGCAGCCAGCCGAACCCTCGCCCCGCGCGATCAGGCAGCCCTGCTGCGAGCAATCCTGCGACGCTTTCAACCGCTGGCCTGGCTGAGTATTGCCCTGCTTGCCGCCACCGGCTTGACCCAGATGGCCGCTAACCCCAACTACCAGGGCTTCCTCGCCCTGGAGAACCGCTGGTCGGTGGCCATGTTCACCAAGCACGCCGCCTTCGCCGGCATGGTGGCGCTGGCCGGCTATCAAACCTGGGTGATCACCCCCGCCCTCGAACGGCAGGCGCTTCAGCAGTCGGCCGTCGGCGAACCGGGCGATCCGGCGGTATCATCCAGCCAGAGTCGCCTGTTGCGGCTCAACTTCTGGATCGGTTTGGTCATCCTGGGCCTGACAGCCATCGCCCGCACCGCATAGATCCCATCCCTCTGGGCCCCCGCGCACAGCTGCCGGTGTACAATGGCCGCCATGATCCCTGCCTGTTCCGCCCCGAGGCCCTCGGCGTGTGTTTGAGCTGACGTTCCTCGGCACTTCGGCTTCCGCCCCCTCGATCCGGCGCGGCCTTTCAGCCCAGGTCGTCAGCTATCGGGACCAGCGCTTCCTGATCGACTGTGGTGAAGGCACCCAGCGTCAAATCCTGCAATCCGGCATCGGCTTTCGTCGGCTGAACCGCATCTTGATCACGCATGGCCACCTTGACCACATCCTGGGTCTGGCGGGATTGCTCTCCACCTTCATGCGCTGGGAGGCCATTGACCGATTGGAGATCTTCGCTGGGCGCCATGCCATGGAGCGCATCCGGGACCTGATCCACGGCGTGGTTCTGCGCGGCGCCCGCCCGCCAATGCAGCTTGAATTGATCCCGATCGAGCCCGGCCTGCTGCTGGAGGAGGATGGCCTGCGCATCACGGCCTTCCCGGTGCAGCACCGCGGCCCGGGCTGTTTCGGCTTTGCGTTCGAGACGCCCACGCACCGCCCGTTCCTGCCGGAACGGGCAGAAGCCCTCGGGCTGCCGCCCGGCCCGCTGCGCCGCGAACTGGTGGCGGGGCGTCCGGTTGTCCTGCCAGACGGCCGCACGATCCAACCGGAGGCTGTGCTTGGGCCCGAGCGCTGCGGCACCCGCCTGGTCCACGTCGGGGACTGCGGCAGCACCGCCGAGTTGGAGGGGGTGTGTGCCGGGGCGGATGCGCTGGTGATCGAGGCCACCTACCTGGCCATCGAGGCTGACCTCGCTCGCCAATTTGCCCATCTGACGGCGCAGGGCGCCGCCGAGCTTGCCCGGCAGGCTGGGGTGGGTCACCTATACCTCACCCATGTGTCCCGCCGTTATCGGACGCGCCAGGTGCTGGAAGAGGCCCAGGCGGTCTTCCCCGCCGTCACCGTGGCGCGTGACTTCGACCAGTTCACGGTTTCGCGAACAGCGGACGCCAGCTCCGGGTAACACCCGCTGGCCAGGCTGGGCTCCCCACGCGCGTCCACGGTAAAATGCTCAGGAACCCTGGCTCGGATTCGAGGGAACATGCCGATCTACGAGTATGCCTGTGAGGACTGCGGCCGCCGCTTCGAAGCCCTGCGAGCGATGAAGGACGCCGACACCCCGATCGCCTGCAGCCACTGTCACGGCGACCGCACCAGCCGTCAGCTCTCCGTGTTCTTCGCGCAGAGCGGCGGTCGGGTCGTCGCCGGTGGCGCGCCCGCCTGCGGCTCATGCACCAGCGGAACCTGCTCGACCTGCGGCCACTGAGATCGGCTTCCGACGTGCGCGCCGGCGCCGCCCCCTGGGGCGGCGCCGTGGATTCCCGCGCCCGGAACTGCTTCCGGCCCGACGGCCTATGGCGCGAAGGACGCCAGGCCGGCTCGATACGCCACTTGCAGCATCGGCTGCGGCAGCAAGCCGAGCACGATCACGGCGATGGCCATGGCTCCAATGGTGAGGTTGAGCCAGCGCTCAGCGCGCACCTCGGGCAGGCCGGTGCGCATGTACATGTTCACAACCACCCGCAGGTAGTAGTAGGCCGAGACCAGCGTCGTGAGAACGCCGATCAAGGCCAGCCCGACCAAGTCCGCTTCGAGCGCGGTCTGGAACAAGACGAACTTGGCAACGAAGCCGAATGTCGGCGGAACGCCGGTGAGGGAGAGCATGAAGACCGTCATCGCCGCGGCCAACAGCGGCCGGCGCGAGCCCAGGCCGGCGAAGTCCTCTACGTCGGTCCCGCCGCCCTGCGAGCGTTCGACGGCCACCACCACACCCCATGCACCCAGGCTGGTCAGGCTGTAGGCCAGCAGGTAGAACAACGCCGCGCTGTAGGCCTGCGAGGTCAGGCCCGGTACGGCGGCGGCCGACACGGCCATGAAGACATAGCCGGCATGGGCGATGGCCGAGTATGCCAGCATACGCTTGAGGTTGGCCTGACCGACGGCGGCCACATTGCCCCAGATCATCGTCACGGCCGATATCCACACTGCCACCTGAGACCAGTACGGAGATACCGCCGGAAAGGCCGCCGTGAGCACCCGCAACAACACGGCGAAGCCAGCCACCTTCGAGCCAACAGCCATGAACGCCACCACCGAGGTCGGCGCGCCCTGATAGACGTCCGGAGTCCACATGTGGAAGGGCACGACGGCGACCTTGAAAGCCAGGCTGACCAGCACCATGAAGGCGCCCACCACCAGCAATGGGAGGTTGGCCTGGCCGGTGAGCGCCTGCTGCGCAACAGCGTACAGCTGGGTCGTGCCGGTGGCGCCATAGGTGAGCGCAATGCCGAAAACGATGAAGCTCGAAGAGAACGCCCCCAGCAGGAAGTACTTCAGCGCCGCCTCCTCGGAATCGGCCTTGGGCAGGGCGAAGCCGGCCAGCACGTAGAGCGGGATCGACAGCAGCTCGAGGCCGAGGAACACCATCACCAGATCGCTGGCGATGGCCAGCAGCAGCATGCCCGACAGCGAGAACAACAGCAGGATGTAGTACTCGCCGCGCTCGATGTCGGTCCGCCGGATGTAGTCGAACGCCAGGGCAACCCCGAACAGCCCGCCCAGCAAGAGGATGATCTGGAAGAAGGCCCCGGTGCCATCGGCGACGACCATCGATCCCGGCAGCGCAGTCTGTCCGCCGGCCTGCAACCCCAAGGCGGCCATCGCCATCACGATGGCCACCGCCGTCAGGCCGGCTGTGATGCCTCGCCGCCCGACCGGCACGAACAGATCCACGATCAGCAGGGCGCAAGCCCAGGCCGCCAGCAGTGCGGCGGGGAGGATCGCGGCAAGCTCGCCCGGCGCCATGGCTAACGCACCGCCACGGCCGTTGCGGCGAAGGTGGCTGCCAGCTTGTCCACCGACGATTCCATCAGCCCAAAGAACGGTGAGGGATAGAGCCCGATCCAGAAGATCAGGATCACCAGCGGCACGAGCACAGCGATCTCCCGCCAGTTGATGTCGGCCAGCCGCTTATTCTCGTCTTTGTCCAGCGGCCCGAGGAACAGCTTCTCGAACATGAACAGGATATAGACTGCCGCCAGGATCACGCCCAGCGCAGCCAGGCCGGCAAACCATGGCGATCCCAACGCCTGTGAACCGAAGGCCCCCAACAGAATGGTGAACTCACCGACGAAGCCGTTCAACCCCGGCAATCCCATGGACGAGAGCGCCACGATCAGCGTCAGAGCGCCGTAGATTGGCATCACCTTCCACAACCCGCCGAAGGCGTCCATCTCCCGCGTATGACGCCGCTCGTAGATCATCCCGACCAGCAAGAACAAGGCGCCGGTGCTGATCCCGTGATTGACCATCTGCAGGATCCCGCCGGCGATGCCTTGCGGGTTGAGGGCGAACAGCCCGAGCATCACAAACCCCAGGTGGCTGACCGAGGAGTAAGCGACCAGCTTCTTGACGTCGCGCTGGGCATACGAAACCGCCGCACCATACAGGATCCCGATAACCGCCAGCGCGCCGATCCACGGCGCCAGCTGCAGCGAGGCCTGCGGGAACAGTGGCAGGTTGAAGCGCACGAAGCCGTAGGTGCCCATCTTCAGCAGGACCCCGGCCAGGATCACCGAACCAGCCGTGGGGGCCTCCACGTGCGCGTCCGGCAGCCAGGAATGCAGCGGCCACATCGGCACCTTGATGGCGAAGGCAGCCGCGAAAGCCAGGAACAGCCAGAACTGCATTGCTGCCGGGATCGAACCGCGGGCGATCAACTCGGGCAATGAGAAGGTCCCGGCCTGCAGCCCGAGCCAGATGATCGCCAGCAGCATTAATATCGAGCCGGCCATGGTGTACAGGAAGAACTTGATTGCGGCGTACATCCGGCGCGTGCCGCCCCAGATGCCGATCAGGAAGTACATCGGCACCAGGGTGAACTCCCAGAACACGTAGAACAGGAACAGGTCGAGTGCCAGGAACACCCCGAGCATGCCCATCGCCAGCAGCAGGAAGAAGGCCATGAAGTCCTTCACCCGCTCCTCCACCGCGGTCCAGGTGGATAGGATCGAGATCGGCACGAGCAGCGTCGTCAGCAGGACCAGCAGCACGCTCAGTCCGTCCACCCCGAGGTGGTAGTCGATCGTCCAGCTCCCCACCTGGATCCAGGTCACCCGCTCCACCAGCTGCAGATCGGGATTGGAGGGGTCGAACATGCCCAGCATCACCAGCGACAGGCCGAAAGTGACCAGGCTGACAGCCAGGGCGAACCAGCGAATCAGGTTCAACCGCTCCCTGGGCAACAGCAGCACAATTGCCGCCCCAACCAGCGGGGTGAAGGTGACCAGCGTAAGAATCGGGAAGGATGACTGCATGGTCCGTCCTCAGATCACGCGATACAGCAGGATGATGCCGAACATCAGCAACAGGCCGACAAGCAGCGCCAGGGCGTAGTTGCGAACATAGCCGGACTGCAGGCGCTGCAACCAGCTGGCCATGCCGCGTGTCAGGCTTCCCAGCCCGGCTCCGGCGCCATCGATCACGCCCAGGTCGAAGCGCCCGGCCAGCCATGCGGAGGCCCTGCGGAACGACCCGGCCAGGACCACCTCATGGAACCAGTCGTGCCAGAAGCGGCCATCCAGCGTGTCGGCCAGCCAGCCCGCCAGCGACACATACGGCCCAATCACCAGCCGCTGGTAGAGTTCGTCGACCCACCATTTGTTCTGCATGCCGGTGAAGACGCGCCCGAGCGGCCGCTTGAGCGGGTCTGCGGCGCCCTGCGCCAACGCCTTGCGGCCGTAGGCGATCCAGGCCAGCAGCAGGCCAACCGCGCCGAGGCCGGTAGCCGTGGCGGCGATCACCAGGTTGAACTCGGTGGCGTGGACATGTGCCAGGGTCTCCCCCAGCCAATCGGTCAGCGCATGCAGCCCGGGCAGATTCAAGGCGCCCCCGAACACGGTCAGTGCCGCCAGCGCCACCAGCGGGGCAGTGATCACCAGCCGGTTCTCCCGGCTGTGGCTGGCCGCCTCACTGCGCGCCTTGCCGAAGAACACCAGCAGCAGCTGCCGGCCGACGTAGAAGGCGGTCAGGAAAGCGGAGGCCGTCAGCACGACCCAGATGAGGCGGTTCTCCAGGAAGGCATCCGCCAGGATCTCGTCTTTGGAGAAGAAGCCAGCCAGGGGAGGCACTCCCGCCAGCGCCAGGCCACCGATCAGGAAGACGAGGAAGGTCACCGGCATGCGCCGCCAGATGCCACCCATGTTGCGCATGTCCTGCGGGTCGAAGACATGTTCGCCCGGGTCGTGCGCCGGCTGGTGCTGGTCGTGGCCGTGCGCCGCCAGGGCGTGATGGCCGTGCTCGATCCCCAGGATCACCGATCCGGCGGCGAGGAACAGCAGCGCCTTGAAGAAGGCATGCGCCACCAGATGGAACATGGCGGCGACGTACGCCCCCATCCCGGCTGCCGCCACCATGAAGCCCAACTGGCTGATGGTCGAGTAGGCCAGGACCTTCTTGATGTCGTACTGGCCGACGGCGATTGTGGCGGCGAAGAAGGCCGTGGCCGCGCCGACCCCGGCGACGACCCACGCCGAGACTGGCGCCATCTCGAAGAGCACATGCGTGCGCACGATCAGGTACACCCCGGCGGTGACCATGGTGGCGGCATGGATCAGCGCCGAGACCGGCGTCGGGCCGGCCATCGCATCCGGCAGCCAGACATAGAGCGGGATCTGCGCCGACTTGCCGGTGACGCCCAGCAGCAGGAACAGGGTGATGGCCGTGACCACGGCCGCCCCGGCTGCGCCCATCGCCTCGGCGCCGTGAAAGACCTCCTGGAAGTTGAGCGAACCGAAGGTCCAGAAAACCAGGAACATCGCGATCATGAAACCGAAGTCACCGATCCGGTTGGCGATGAACGCCTTCTTTCCCGCCCGCGCGTTGCCGATGCCTGCCGCCCCCTTCTCATACCAGAAGCCGATCAGCAGGTACGAACACAGCCCGACACCTTCCCAGCCAACGAACATCATCAGGAAGTTGTCGGCCGTAACCAGGATCATCATCGAGGCCACGAACAGATTGAAGAAGACGAAGAAACGGGTGAAGCGCCGAGGATCCTCGTTCAGCCGGACATCCTCGTGCATATATCCCGTGGCATACAGATGGATCAGCGCGCTCACCCCAGTCACCATCAGCATCATGCTGACCGACAGGGTATCGATCTGCATCGACCAATCGATCTCGAAGCCGCCGACCTCGATCCAGCGGGTCAGGGGGACCACCGCCCCTTCGGGGTGTTCCACCAGTGCGAAGAGCTGCGTCAACGAAACCACGAAGGCCAGGCCGATGGCCGAGGTGGCCAAGATCCCGCTGAAGCGCTCGCCCTGGCGCCGGCCAAGGGCCAGGTTCACCAACATCCCGGCCAGCGGCAGGAAGATCACCAGCGGCGCCCAACGGAACAGGCCGGCGCCAGCCGCAGCCTCACTCAGCAGCATGTCCGACCACTCCCCTGCGCCAGCATCCGACAGCCCACGCCACCCCCCTAGCCCTTCAGGCTGCTCATTTCGTCGACGTCGATACTGTGGCGCAGCTTGAAGATATCCACGATCAGCGCCAGCCCTACGGCCACCTCGGCCGCAGCCACGGCGATCACAAAGAACACGATCACATGCCCGCGGCCGTCGGGGAGCGAGCGGGCGAAGGCGATCAGCGCCAGGTTGGAGGCGTTCAGCATCAACTCAACCGACATGAAAGCAACAATGGCGTTGCGCCGGATCAACACGCCGACCACACCGATGGTGAAGACGACGGCCGCCAGGCCGATGAGGTACATTACCGGGACGTTCATCGCTTCTCCCTGCGCCCGGCCCGGGTCAGGACAATCGCTCCGACCATCGACGCCAGCAGCAGCACCGAGGTAACCTCCAACGGCAGCACGTACTCCGACAACAGCAGCCTGCCCACCGCCTCCGGCCCTCCAAAGCCCGCAGGGAGGTCGCTCGCTGCCGGCGGCGGGATCGAGCCGGCGACCAGCAGCATGTAGAACAGCACCCCGATCAGGACCACCCCCAGCCCGATGGCCAGCGGTCGCTGCCAGACCAGCGTCTGCCCGCTCTCGCCCCGGTCGGCGCCAAGCAGCATGATCACAAACAGGAACAGCACCACGATCGCACCGGCGTACACGGCCAGTTGGACCATGGCGATGAACGAGGCGTACAACAGGATGTAGAACAGCGCAACGGTGGTGAGGTTGAGCACCAGGAACGCGGCCGAATATACGGCGTTGCGGCTCAGGATGACGCTGGCCGCAGTGGCAATGGCAATCACCGCCAGGAAGAAGAAGATCACCAGATCAAGCGCCATCGCGTCTGCCCACCTCGCCGCCCATCGCCTCGGTCAGTCTGGATTCTTCATCTCAGGGATCGACCGGGGGAACGCCCCCGGAGGCACCGCCATCGGCGTCGGCTGACGACCGGCGGGCACCGGATCAAGCAGCATCTCCCGCGTGTACAACGCCTGCCGCCGATCCGTGAACGAGAGCTCATAATTGTGCTCGAGGACGATCGCCTCGGTAGGGCAGGCATCCTCGCAGTAGCCACAGAAGATGCAGCGCAGCATGTTGATTTCGTAGGTGCTGGCGTAGCGTTCGCCGGGGGAGTAGCGGGCGGTGTCACTGTTCTCCGACGCCTCCACGAAGATCGCATCCGCCGGGCAGGCGGCCGCACACAACGCGCAGCCGATGCACTTCTCCAACCCGTTGTCGTAGCGCTTCAAGGCGTGCCGTCCGCGGAACCGCTCCCGCACAGGCCGCTTGACTTCCGGGTACTGATACGTCACCGGCCGCTCGAGCATCGAGCGCAGGGTCGTCCACATGCCACGCGCCAGCTCCACCGCAAACACGCTCAGCCTCCGATCACCATTACCAGCCCAGCGGTCAGTACCACATTCACCAGCGCCAACGGCAGCATCACTTTCCAGCCGAAAGCCATCAGCCGGTCGTAGCGCAGCCGCGGCAGGGTTGCCCGCATCCAGATCATCAGGAACAGAATGGCCACCACCTTGAGGAACAGGTACAACGGTCCGAGCAGCGGCACACGATCGACCCATGGACCCCAGTAGCCGCCCAGGAAGAGCGAAGCGCCGATGGCGGCCACGGCAATCATCTTGTCATACTCGGCCATGAACATCAGGGCGAACTTCATGCCCGAGTACTCAACGTGGTAGCCGGCCGCCAGCTCCTGCTCGGCCTCCGGCATGTCGAACGGCGCCCGGTTGACCTCGGCGACTGTGGCAATCAAGAAGACCAGGAAACCGATGGGCTGTACCAGGATGAACCACCAACCTTGCTGGGCTTCGACGATCGAGCGCATACTCATCGAGTTGGCCAGCAGGATGGGGCCGATGAACGAGAGCCCCAGGGCGATCTCGTAGCTCACCATCTGCGCAGACGAACGCAGCCCGCCCAGCAGGGCGTACTTGTTGTTGGATGACCAGCCGGCCAGCGCGATGCCATACACCGCCACTGAGGCCACCGCCATGATGTACAGCACGCCCACATCCAGGCCGTCGGCAATCCCCAGAGCGATCTCTCGTCCGCCGATCTCGATAGGCGGCCCGAAAGGCACCACGGCCAGAATGATCAGCGCCGGAATCAAGGTGATCACCGGGGCCAGGACGAAGACCACCTTATCCGCCTTATCGGGGATCAGTTCCTCTTTGAAGATCAGCTTGATGCCATCGGCTACCGGCTGCAGGATGCCCATGGGGCCGGCTCGATTGGGCCCGATGCGCACCTGCATCCTGGCCAGAACCCGGCGCTCGAACAGGGTCAGGTACGCAAAGCCAGTCAACAGGAGCACGATCAGGATCAGGGACTTGACCGTCCATTCAGCGACGAGGGCCCAATCCAGAGTCATCAGCGGACCTCCGCCCGCGCAAGAGGCGCCGCCATCGGCTCGTCGAGCTTCAGCCCGGAGCTGCGCGGCACCAACGCCAGACCGGGCGGGACGTCCGCCGAGAGCTGCACCGGGATCTCTTGTGTGCCCCCCGCCCAGACAAGTCCCAGCACGGCGCCGTGGGCGAGCCCCAACTGTTCAGCATCCTGCGGGTTGAGCTCAATGCCCGCTGTCGCCAGCCTGTCTTTCAGCAAGGTCGACGGGCGCAGCGTGATTCCCTGGTCATACAACCTGGCGACCGGCACCAGCGTAAGCCCGGCTGGCCGGGGTTGGCGCAGGAGCGAAGTCGGCGGTTCGGCCGGCAGATGCTCGGCCAGCAGCTGGCGGGGGAGTTGCGCGCCCAGCCCCTGGTGATTCTTGTAGGCCGTGCCGCCGAAGTACATGTCGGCACCGCCGACCGGCGGCCATTGCTCGGTCGACTGCGCCAAGGCTTGATAGCTGACCTCGGCGTAGTCTGGGATGGCTGCCTGAATGGCCAGCATGATGGCCGCCGCCGACCGGCTCTCCAGGGGGACCCCCAGCGCCTCGCCGACGCTGGCGACCGCCTGCCAGTCGGGCCGCGCATCGCCCAGGGCCGGCACGCCAGGGTAGAAGCGCTGCACGCGCCGCTCACCGGAGGTCAACGTGCCATCACGCTCCAGGAAGGCCTGGGCCGGCAGCACCACATCCGCCAGGCCAGCCGTTGGGGTGAGAAACAGCTCCTGCACGACAACAAACTCGAGCTGGCGAAAAGCCTCCGCCAGCTTTGGATCATCCCCGACGGGGTCGCAGGCCATCAGGTAGGCAAAGCGCTTGCCGTCCAGCGCCTGCAGCAGCCCATCGGCAGCCGGGCGAAGACCCAGGTCCCAGGCGCCCTGGGTGTTGCTACGTGGCCAGACAGCCACCAGACCATTGTTGGTCTTGCCGCTCCGGCTCGTCTTGACCAGCCAGCGCCCCCATCCGGCGGCCAATGCCTGGCATTCCACAGCCGACAACCCCTCCCGGCCATAGAACACGATCACGTTCTCGGCGGCCGCCAGCGCATCGGCGGCGGCCTGCAGGCGGCTTCCAGCCGGCGCCCGGCCCGGGTGCTGCAGGGCAAGCACCGTATCGCCGCTTTCCCCCAGTCCATGCTGCAGGCAGTAGGCAGCATGCTTGTCCAGTCGCGTAGGCCGAAGGTTAAGCGTGATCACAGTGGTCCCGCGCTCGGCGGCCTGTTTCAAGCGCAGCCACCAGATCGGGGCCTCGGCGTGCAGGTCGCAGGCGGCGACGACCACCGCATCCGCCGGCCCCAGCCGGCCCAGATCGGAGCCCGGCCCCAGGCCGGTCCACTCGCCGCCCGGCATCGGCTCATCCAGCACGAGCAGCCCATCCAATCGATCCAGCAAGGCGCGGAAGTTGAACAGATCCTCGTTCGAGGCGCGGCCGCCGGCGATTCCCAGCAGATCCTTACCTGCGCCGCGCATGCCGGCTGCCACCGCCGCCAGCGCTTCGTCCCAGGTCGTCTTGACCAGTGTGCCGTCCCGGCGGACCATCGGACGCGTCAGGCGTTCTGGACTGCTGCCAAAGGCATAGCCGAACCGCCCCTTGTCGCAGATCCAGATCTCGTTGACGCGTTCGTTCTGACGCGGCATCACCCGTTTGACGACCAGATTCCCACCGCTCTTCGCTTCGCGACGCGAGTTGACCATCAAATTGCAGCCGACGGCGCAGTGGGGGCAGATCGAGGCGGCGGCGTTCATCTCCCAGGGGCGGGCGCCAAAGCGGAAGTCGGCTGTCGTCAGGGCCCCCACCGGGCAGATATCGGTTGTGTTGCCGGAGAAGATCGAATCGAAGCCAGGCTCCGAGAAGGTGACAATTTCCAGCTTCCGCCCGCGCTCGAAGAACCCGATCACCGCATCGTCAACCACTTCTTCCTGGAAGCGCACACACCGGCCGCATTGAATGCATCGCTCGCGGTCGAGGAAGATCAGCTCCCCGAGCGGGAGGTGCTTGTCCAACCGGATCTTGTCATCGAACAGGAAGCGGCTCTTGCCCGGTCCGTGAGCCATAGTCAGGTTCTGCAACGGGCACTCACCGCCCTTGTCGCACACCGGGCAGTCGAGCGGATGCGAGGTGAGCAGGTACTCGACGATCTGGCGGCGACCCTCGATCGCCAGTTCGCTGGCGCTGCGCACCACCCACCCGTCCTCAACCGGTGTGGTGCAGGCGGTCTCCAGCTTGCCGCTGAACGACAGCACGGGCTGGCCGTTTGGATCGCGCACCCATTCGCCCGTCGCCCGGTCGCGCTGGGGACGGCCAATCTCGACCAGGCACATCCGGCACATCCCCACCGGGTCGAGCTTGGGGTGATAGCAGAACACGGGAACGTTGCTGCCGGCCTGCTTGGCGGCGTCGACCAACAGCGTGCCAGCCGGCACCGCGACCGGCATTCCGTCGATCGTCAGCCTGACCTGAGCGGCAGTCAACGTCCACCCCGCCCGTTGGACTGGAAGTCATCCGGGAAACGGTCGATGCCGGTCACCACCGGCATGGTGGCGAACTCGCCCAGGGCGCACAGGCACTTGCCCTGCATGCCAGCGGCAACCGAGCGCAGCAGCTTCACCTCGCCGTCCGCTCCACCAGATTGGATTCGTTCGCTGACATGCAGCATCCAGTAGGTGCCTTCTCGGCAGGGCGTGCACTTGCCGCAGGACTCGTGCTTGAAGAATTCGTTGGTCTTCCTCAGCACCCAGGTCAGGTTGACGCTCGCGTCCATTACGATCACCGAGGCCGAGCCGAGCGCCGAGCCCACCGCCGCCAGCGACTCGTAGTCCATCGGCGTGTCCAGCACGGCATCCGTGCCGGGCAGGATCGAGGACGAGGCGCCAGCGGGCATGATCGCCTTGACGGCCATCCCCGAAGGCGTCCCGCCGCCGTGGGTGAAGATCAACTCGCGGAAGGTCGTCCCCAGCGGAAGCTCGTAATTGCCGGGCCGGGCGACGTGGCCGGACAGACTGAAGATCTTGGTGCCCGGGCTCTTCTCCGTGCCGAAGCCTCGATACCAGTCCGCACCACGCGTGAGGATCAGCGGCAGATTGGCCAGCGTCTCGACATTGTTGACAACGGTCGGCTTGCCATACAGCCCGACGGCGGCCGGGAACGGCGGGCGCAGCCGCGGTTGGCCAAGTTTGCCCTCCAGCGACTCGAGCAGCGCCGTTTCCTCGCCACAGATGTATGCGCCCGCGCCCAGGTGCAGGCGGATGTCCAGGTTGTATGCACTGCCGAACATCCTCTCGCCAAGCAGCCCGGCGCGGCGCATGGCCTGCAGGTTCTCCTCCAGACGATACGCCAGATCCCAGAACTCGCCACGGCAGTAGACGTAGGCCAGATTGGCCTGTGCGGCATAGGCGCAGATCGCCACTCCCTCCAGGAACTGGTAGGGGTTGCGCTCCATCAGCTCGCGGTCCTTGAACGTCCCGGGCTCCGATTCGTCAGCGTTGGCAACAACGTAGCGCGGGAACACACCGGGAGAAAGGAAGCTCCACTTGACGCCTGTCGGAAATCCGGCGCCGCCGCGTCCGCGGAGGCCCGAGGCCTTGACCAGGTCAATCACCTCAGCCGGGGTCATCGTCGTGACGGCTTTGCGCAGACCGTCAAACCCGCCCTGGGCCTGATAGCCGTCCAGCTCGCCCAGTTCCGGCCGCTCGCGGTGGCGCAGCAGCAGTAGTTCAGCCACGGCCGCCCTCGCGCCGCAGGTGCTTGATCAGTTCGAGCGCCGACTCGACCGTCTGGTTCTCGTGATAGTGGATGCCGTCCGGCGCCTGCAATTGGAACAGGGGTGCCCGGTCACAGCCCGCCAGGCACATCACCGCCTCGACGGTCACCGCGCCGTCGGGCGTGGTCTCTCCCAATCGGATGCCCAGATTGCGGCACAGGTCCTCGGCGAAGGCTTCGGCGCCCTGGAGGGCACACGGCAGGTCGGTGCACACCTGAATGTGATACGTGCCGCTGGGTTCGTCGCGATACAGGGTATAGAACCCGACCAGCGATCCGACCTGGGTGGCTTCGAGCCCGACCAACGCCGCCACTTCTTCCATCGCGGCGCGGGTGACGTAGCCCTCTTCACGCTGCGCCAGGTACAGCAGGGGCATCACCGCCGACCGCCGCTGGTCCGGCGGATAGTTGGCCAGGATCCGCTCGATCTCCTGCGGGTACTTCTCAATGAGCAAGGACGCGCTCCTCCGTCGGCGGCCGGCCGTTAACGGTCCGCGTCGCCAAGCACGATGTCGATGCTGCCGATGATCGCCACCAGGTCGGCGACGAAGTGATTGCGGCTCATCAGCGGCAGGGCCTGCAGGTGGGCAAAGCTCGGCGTCCGGAAATGCACTCGGTACGGCTTGGGCCCGCCGTCCCCCTCCAGATAGCAGGCCAGCACCCCGCGCGGCGACTCAACGGGCAGGAATACATTGCCCTTCGGCGCCGAGAAGCCCTCGGTCCACAGTTTGAAGTGGTGGATCACCGCCTCCATGCTGGTGCCCAGCTCCGCGCGCGGCGGCGGGACAAACTTGCGGTTGTCGCTGATGAACGGGCCGTCCGGCAGGCGGTTGAGAGCCTGCTCGACAATGCGCAGCGACTGGCGCATCTCCTCCATGCGCACCAGGTAGCGATCGTAGGTGTCGCCGCCGGTCGCCGTGGGCACCTCGAAGTCATACTGCTCGTAGCCCGAATAGGGTTGCGCCTTGCGCAGGTCGAAGGCCACGCCAGTGGCCCGCAGCATCGGCCCGGTCACCCCCAGCTGCAGCGCCTGCTCGGCGGTCAGCACGCCGATCTGCTTGGTGCGGTCGATGAACAGCGGGTTCCGGGTCAGCATGGATTCGTACTGCCGGATGCGCCGCGGGAACAATCGAAGGAACTGGCGCACGGCCTCCTCGAAACCATCCGGCACGTCACGCCAGATCCCTCCGGGGCGGATATACGACGTCATCATGCGCTGGCCAGAGCACATCTCGAAGATGTCCAGGATGATCTCGCGCTCGCGGAAGCAGTACAGGAAGGTGGACATCGCTGCCAGATCCAGGCTGGAGGTGGCCAGCCAGACCAGATGGGAGGCGATGCGCTGCAGTTCCGTCAGGATCACCCGCACCGCCTGGGCGCGGGGTGGCACGTCCAGGCCAACCAGCTTCTCAATCGCCAGGCAGTAGACCAGGTTATTGCCGATGTTGTTCAGGTAGTCCATGCGGTCGGTCATCACCAGAGCCTGGAGGTAGTTCTTGGCCTCCATGTTCTTCTCGATGCCGGTATGCAGGAACCCGATGTCGGGGATACAGTTGAGGACGATCTCGCCCTCGAGTTCAAGCAGCAGGCGCAACACGCCATGCGTGCTGGGATGCTGCGGGCCCATGTTGAGCAGCAGCGTATCGCCCTCGAGGGCGCGGCTCGAGACCAGATGTTTGAGTCCGTCGAACGAGACTTCGAGGGTCGGCGCTGGCATCCGAAGGCCCCGTCCTTACTCCACGGCGTACGGCTTGCGACGGTCGATCTCGTCGAAGTTGAAGGTGTATTGGACTTCTTCGTACCCGAGCGGGTGATCCTTGCGCAGCGGATGGCCCTCCCAGTCCTCCGGCAGCAGGATCCGCCGCGGGTCGGAGTGACCGGTGAAGCGGACCCCGAACATGTCCAAGATCTCACGCTCATGCCAGTTGGCGTTGGGGAAGATGTTTTCCAACGTTGGGACCTCGGCCGCCGTGCCGGGCACCGGCAAACGCAGGCCGAAGAAGGCATTGGCCATTGTGCTGTAGAACTTGTAGACCAGGGTGAAGCGCGGCTCGTTGGGCCAATAGTCGACCGCGGTGAGAGCAATCAGCAGGTCGAAGCCATGGCGCTGGCGCAGCCGCTGGCAGGCGGTCAGCACGCGCTCGGGGGAGAGCAGCAGCCCCACCTCGCCACGCCCGCGCTCCACCCCCAGCACGGCCTGGCCGAGCTCCGACTGCAAGTCCTTGATGACCGCCTCGAGATCCATGCGCCGTTCGCCCTTGGGAATTCCCGCCCGCGCCGGCCGGCTCAGGCGTACTCCGTCAGCTTCTCGGTCTTGACCTTCTCATGCAGCGTGATGATTCCGTGGATCAGCCCTTCCGGCCGGGGCGGGCAGCCGGCGACATAAACGTCGACCGGGACGATCTCATCCACGCCCTGGACGATGGCGTAGTTGTTGAACACCCCTCCGCAGGAGCAGCAATCGCCCATTGCGATCACCCACTTCGGGTCGGGCATCTGATCGTACAGGCGGCGCAGCACCGGCGCCATCTTGCGGCTGACCCGCCCGGCGACGATCATCAGGTCAGCCTGGCGCGGGCTCGGTCGCATCAGCTCCATACCGAAGCGGCTGAGATCGTAGTCGGCCGATTGGGCGCTCATCATCTCAATGGCGCAGCAGGCCAGGCCGAACAGCATCGGCCACATGGCGTTGGTACGGCTCCAGTTGACGGCCTGCTCCAGCGTGGTCGTGACCACGCCCATGTTGCCAAGCTTCTGCTCTATTCCCACTCGAGCGCTCCCTTCTTCCACGCGTAGACGAAACCGATTCCCAGGATCAACACGAAGAGTCCAATTTGCACCAAGCCGGCTATGCCGGTCTCGCGCATCACGACCGCCCATGGGAGCAGAAAGACGGTCTCGATGTCGAACAGGATGAAGAGCACGGCAATCAGGTAGAAGCGAACCGGGATGCGCCGCTGCCCCGGCCCATAGGGGATCATGCCCGACTCATAGGTCTGGCCTTTGCGGCTGGAGGGGCGACGAGGACCGAACAGGTGGCCTAGCGCCACCACCAGGAAGGCGATGCCGATAGCCAGGGCAAGCAGCACGGCGATGGGCAGGAAGTCCGCAGGCAACCGATCCTCGGCCAAGGATGCCGGCCACGCTCGAGGCGACCGGCGGATTGGTCTAAGTGGGCTCAGTCTAGCACAAGCGAGGAAGCCGGTCAAAGATTGCGGCATTTCTCGACCCGATGCGGCAGGGCGCCGGGAAACTGGCACTTGATTCGCCGGCGAAAAAGGCGTAGGATGAGGTTGCTATTCCCATAACTCCTATAGGGCTAATAGGTATGAGGCTCTCCAAGCGCTCCGAGTACGGCCTGCGCGCCCTGTTCGATCTGGCCAGCCAGCCGGCCGGCCGACCCATCCCCCTGCGCGATCTGGCTGACCGCAATCATCTGCCCGTCAAGTTCCTCGAGCAGATCTTCGTCACCTTGCGCAACGCCGGCATCGTCCACAGTCAAACCGGACCCGGCGGCGGCTACACCCTTGGCCGCCAGCCCGACGGCATCACCCTGGGCGAGGTCATTCGCGTGCTCGATGGCCGGCTGGCGCCGGTGAGCTGTCTGAGTCAGATCGATTACGCACCCTGCTCCTGCCCGGATGAGAAGAGCTGCCTGCTGCGCCAGGCGATGACACCGGTCCGCCAGGCGATCATCGACGTCGTCGACCAAACCTCCTTGGCCGATGTCAACAACGGACGGCGCCGTCGCACCAGCCATTGATCGGGGACAGGCCTTTCGGGCCCGAGGAGGCTTACATGCTGCACACCGGGTCATCCAGGCGGGTGCGCATCTTGAGAGCCCGCTCCAACCAGCGATTCCTGTTGGCGCTGGCCGTCCTGCTGCTAACTGCCTGCAGCGGGGGAACACCCCCTGCGGCTGAGCGGACGACCATGCGCGTCGGCTTCTTTCCCAACCTGACCCACAGCCAGGCGCTGGTCGGCCTGGCACGCGGCGATTTCCAGGATGCCCTCGGGGACGAAGTCGAATTGAAGACAGTCACCTTCAACGCCGGACCCTCGGTCATCGAGGCGATATTCGCCAGAGAACTGGATCTGAGCTACATCGGACCCAACCCGGCGGTCAACGGCTACGTGCGCAGCAACGGCGAGGCGCTGCGGATCATCGCCGGCGCCACGAGTGGAGGCGCATCGTTGATTGTCCGACCAGAAGCCGGAATTCGGTCCGCCGCGGATCTGGCAGGCAAGAAGATCGCCACGCCCCAGTTGGGGAACACCCAGGATGTCGCCTTGCGGGCCTACCTGGCGGAGCATGGGCTGGACACTGTCGAGAACGGCGGGGATGTCCAGATCGTCCCGACGGCAAATCCACAGATCCTCGACCTGTTCCGCCTGGGCTCGATCGACGCCGCCTGGGTGCCAGAGCCTTGGACCAGCCGCTTGATCATCGAAGGGAACGGCGAGTTGTTCCTGGATGAGCGGGATCTCTGGCCGAACGGTGATTTCACGACGGCCATGGTAATCGTCAGCACCTCCTTCCTTGAGCAGCACCCCGACCTGGTCAGGGCGTGGCTGGAGGCACATGTCGACGCTACGCAGTGGATCGAAGACAACCCGGAGGAAGCCAGGGATCTGATCAACGAGGAGATCGGCAAGATCACCAGCCAGCCCCTTCCCGCGGCAGTCCTCGACAGCGCCTGGAGCCGAATGCGGATCACCTATGACCCGCTATCCGCCTCCTTGGTCCAGTCGGCACAGTCCGCCTACGAAGCGGGTTTCCTTGAGGAAGAGCCGGATCTATCCGGGATCTATGCGCTCGGGCTGCTCAACGAGGTACTGGCGGAGCGTGGCCTCGAGCCGGTCCAGTAACCATGCCGCCAGGCGCGTTCCTTCATCCGGCTGCCAGACAGGTGCACCATGCGGCTTGAGGCGCGGGATGTCCACAAGTGCTTCCGAACCCGGCGGGGAGTGACCGAGGCGCTGGACGGGGCGACCTTTCAGGTGGCCTCAGGCGAGTTTGTCTGCATCTTAGGCCCTTCCGGGTGTGGCAAGTCCACGATGCTGAGCATTTTCGCCGGGTTGGAGTCGCCCGATTCCGGGCAAGTGCTCGGGGATGGCTCTCCTCTGACCCGGCCGGGGAGCGACAGGGTGGTGATCTTCCAGGAAGCCGCTCTGTTCCCCTGGCTGAACGTGCTCGACAACGTTGCCTTCGGCCTGCAGGTGGCCGGGATGGGGCGCAAGGAGCGCCGTGAAAGAGCGATCGAGTATCTTCGGCTGGTCCACCTGGATCGCTTTCAGACGGCCTACATTCACGAGCTCTCGGGCGGTATGAAGCAGCGCGCCGAGCTGGCCAGGGCGCTGGCCATGGAGCCGAAGGTGCTGCTGATGGACGAGCCATTCGCCGCGCTGGACGCGCAAACGCGAGACATCTTGCATACCGAACTGCAGGACATCTGGGCGAGGACGGTCAAGACGATTCTGTTCGTCACGCACAATGTGCGCGAAGCCCTGGTCCTGGGCGATCGCGTCCTGCTGAT
>JBFYRF010000008.1:0-10065 GCA_041302385.1 Anaerolineales bacterium
CAGACGCCGGAGGTCGAGGCGTGTACATCGGCGCCGCCGAGCTGCTCGAAGGTGACGTCCTCGTGGGTGACGGTCTTGACCACATCCGGGCCGGTGACGAACATGTACGATGAGTTGCGCACCATAAAGATGAAATCGGTCAGTGCCGGTGAATACACCGCGCCCCCGGCGCACGGCCCCATGATGGCGCTGATCTGTGGGATTACCCCGGAGGCCAGCGTGTTGCGCAGGAAGATGTCGGCGTAGCCGCCAAGGGAGACCACGCCCTCCTGGATGCGGGCGCCGCCCGAGTCGTTCAAGCCGATCAGCGGCGCGCCGCTCTTCATCGCCATGTCCATCAGCTTGCACAGCTTCTCGGCATGCACCTCGCCCAGGCTACCCCCAAACACGGTGAAGTCCTGCGAGAACACATACACCAGGCGGCCTTCGATCGTGCCCCACCCGGTGACCACGCTGTCCGCCAGCACCCTCTTGTTCTCCAGCCCAAACTCCGTTGTGCGATGGGTGACGAACATGTCGGTCTCGCGGAAGGAGCCTCTGTCCACCAGCAGGTCGATCCGCTCACGCGCCGTGAGTCGGCCGCGGGCGTGCTGCGAGTCGGCGCGCTCGGGGCCGCCGCCGGTCAGGGCCTCCTCGCGCATCCGGTTCAGCTTGTCGAACTTATCGCTGTGGCTCATTGCGCCGACTCCTCGAAGTAGGTTCGGGCAGCGGTCCGCCTGAGGATCCAGGCCACGGCCCCCAGGCCGAGCAAGAGCAGCCCGGCCAGTCCGGGCAGGGTCAGGGCGGCGTAATCGGACCGGGCCAGCAGCGCCCGGTCCGCCAGCCGCCACACAACGTACACCAGGCTGGTCCAGCCGATCATCGCCGGCGTCCACGGTCGGCGCCGCCAGATCCCCAGCAGCGCCAACAACCCACAGCTCCCCCAGATTGCCCCAGTCAACGGCAGGTACCAATCCGGAACCGAGAGGGGGAGCGCTGGCAAAGTCAGGCCGGCTACCAGACGGATGCCGTACCAGAGCGTGAACAATAACACACCAAGGGTCAGCAGGGTTACGGAGATGGGGCGAGACCGACCCGGTTCAGCCATCGGTGTCTGACGACGGGTCGGGGCAGAGTGGGGAGAGCGCTTGAGAGGGGGTCATTCGATGGCAAGCGTGATCTTGCCCAACTGCTCACCCGCCTCCAGGCGCCGCTGCGCCTGAGCCGCCTCGGCCAGTGGGTAGGTGCGATCGATGACCGGGCGCAGCTTGCCTTCGAACACCAGCTGCATCACCTGGCGGAAGTCGGACTGCGTGCCCATGGTCGAGCCGAGGATCGACAAGTGCTTGCCGAAGATGAACCGGTTGTCGATTTCGATCGTCGGCCCGCCGGTATTGCCGACCGTCAGGACGCGGCCGCCTCTGGCGGCCGCCCGCAGGCTGAGCGGAAGGCTCCCAGCGCCGACGTTGTCGACGATGACATCCATGCCTTGGCGTCCGGCGGCCTCATACACGGCCTTGGACCAATTCTCAGCCTGGCTGCGGTCGATCAGGTGATCCGCCCCGAGGGACTCTGCCAGTTCAAGCTTCGCTCGGCTCGAACCAACAACAAACACCTCCGCGCCCAACCACTTGGCGATCTGAATGCTGGCTGTGTTCACACCCCCCGAAGCGCCGACGATCAGCACCTTTTCGCCAGGCTGCAGCGAGCCGCGGCTGATTAACGAGTGCCAGGCAGTCAGAAAGACCAGGCTGGCCGCGGCGGCGGCATGAGCATCGTAGCCGGAAGGCAGGGGCAGCACGTTCGTGGCGGGAACGACAACGTACTGGGCATAGGTCCCGCGCACCGTCTCGCCGAGCAAGTTCCACGTTCGGCACAGGTTGTCCCGCCCGGCCAGGCATGCCGGGCATTCGCCGCAGCCCAGGTTGCCATTGATCACCACCCGCGTGCCCACCGGCGGGGCGGCAACGCCTTCGCCGAGTCGATCCACTGTGCCGGCGCCATCGGCGCCCGGGATGTGGGGCAGCGGAAGCTTGAGCCCCGGCCATCCGGCGCGCGTCCACAGATCGACCCGGTTCAGCGCGGCAGCCTTGAGCGCCACCCGGACCTGGCCGGGACCCGGCTCCGGATCGGGAAGGTCCATCAGGCACAGCACATCCGGACCACCATGCCGGTCGAACGCGATGGCTCTCACTGGCGGGCCTCCGGAGGCGGGTAGGTCGCCAGCACCGGCGGATGAACGGGGGCTGACGAACAGAGGGTGCTGGCAGGATTATAGCGTCATTGGGCTAGGCACAGGCGGAAGCCGGAGAGAGCGGGCCCGAGTTGCCAGCAGGCCAGGTAGGGACACGCCATGTTTCTCCGCATCCTCGCGGACCGGGGCGAGAGCCAGCCAGCGCCGCCCGGCATCTCTTCGCCGCATCCTACGGATGGGAGGGTGCAGCGAGGGCATTGGGCAGAGGGTGTCCTTCCTTCAGCCGGCTAGTGCAGCGAGAGTTCCCGCACATGGATCTTGGATGGGCCGATGGCGTCGAGCTGGGTGACCCACAAGCGGAGCCGCTGCACCGGGCCGAGCTCTTCCGGGAAGGCGAGGCTGACGGTCGGGTCGTCTGCCAGATCGGTGAAGGTCGCCTCGATCTCGACCGGCGCGTCTTCCCCCACGGGATACAGCGTTGCGGCCAGCCCAATATCCATGCTGCCCGTGGTGAGGTCGAGACCGCTCAGGCTGCGAGGGGTGGGGAAGGTGATGTCGATCAGCAAGGGGTTGGCTTCCATGCCGCGGGCCAGGGTGTAGGGGTCCTGGTCGAAGACGTGGTAGATCTCGCCGCTGTCGAATCTCGAGTGCTCGATGCGCAGCGTCTCGCCGTCCACTTCAAGGCTCTCGACAACCGGCCGCGAGCGCTCCTGCTGCTCGCGAGCGAACAACTCCTCGGCGCCATCGGCATACTTCATGCGGACGAAATAGAAGCCCGTCCGACCGTCCGGGTAGGGAAGGGTGCGCTCGACGCGCACGTCCGTGATCTTGGGGTCCTGCAGAATGGCGGCGTATTCCTCCGGGGTGAGCACGAGAAGCATCTCTGGGGTCAGCTCCCCGAGCTCCGTCAAGAAACCATCGGCATTGGAGATATCGACGGGTGCCTCGTCGGGGATGAAGAAGCGTTTGACGACATCGATCCCGTTGCCCCAAGTTGGTGAGACGAGGATGCGCTGGTCGGGATTCGCCTGCAGCACCTCCCGCACCGAGCCAAACAGCTGAGAGGCGCCGTATTGCATCTCCATGCCGTACTCGCGGTTCCATGTGGGACCGTTCACCAGCGCATCCCGCAGCATGGCGAAGTTCGCGCCGGCCAGGGCGACGAAGGCGAGTGCCGCCACAGTGGGCGCACTCCGGGGTACCCGACGGACCAGCCACTCAAGGGGCAGATCCACGCCAATCGTCACCAACATCGTCGCCGGGACGACGAACGACAGTAAGCGAGTGATGCCCGCCCCGGCCACGGCGCCGGCGAGCGGGATGGCCAACAGGCAGACCAACACGAGGCGATAGGCGGGATCCCGCCAGCGCCGAACGGCCTCGATCAACCCGACCAGAGCGAAGGGCGCCATCCAGCGCGCCATGTGGCCGTACCCCAGCATCGTGTGGCGCGGCAGGTCATGCACATGCGGCCAGAACCAATAGGCCGGGCTGATGCCACGGCCGTAGGCCTGGAGCGAGAAGATGATCTTCTCGCTCAGCGGCCCGCCTTGTGACCATGGGCTGGCCAGGATGCGCAGGATCTCCGGCTGCGCCTCCGGCATCAGCAGCAGGAAGCGCAGGTAGGGAAGCGCCAGCAGCGCCAGCACGAGCAGCCCGCGCAGCATCACCGTGCGCTGGCGGCGATGGTAATGGAAATCGGAGACCAGCAGCAACGCGCCGGTCGCCGGCAGGATGATCTGGCCGGGGCTGTAGGTGTAGAAGGCCAGCGCCCCGAACAGCAGCGCCAGGTACAGGCTGTTGGGTGAACGCAATCGGTAACGCAGGTAGAAGTACAGGCAGCAGGCATAGAACGAGACCATCAAGCTGGTCTCAAACGCGGTGCGCGAGTGCAGGAACCAGGCGGGCACGGCTGAGAACAGCAGCACGCCGATCCACCACAGGCGTAGGCGGAAGAAGTCGCGCAGGGCAAGCCCCAGGGCGATGGCACCGGGCAGGGTCAGCAGCGCCGCTGTGGCGCGGGTGACGAACACCGACTTGCCAAACAGCATGAAGGGGATGACCTGGGCATATACCGACGCATTCAGGTTGAAACGGTAGACGTTCTGAAAGTACGTTGGGAAGTAGTTGCCGAGGAAGTCGCGGAAGCCATCCCGCACGAAGTCCGCCGCCAGCACGGTCTGAACTGCCTCATCGGTGAAGAAGTAGATCGGGAAGTCGGCAAGGCGGATCAGTCGCAGCGCAAGATAGACCGCCAGCGACAACCCGAAGAAGACCAGGTCGAATGCCGGCCGGGTGGACAGCGGGCGGCGATCGCGGGCGCGGGTAGCTGACCAAGCGGCGAGCCGTGAGCGCAGGCTCAGCTGTCGAGCGGGTTGAGGCCGCGCTGCAAGCGGGGGGGGGGATTCCGGCAGGGGGCCAGCGCCGGCTGCCGGCACGCCTTCGGCCGGAGGCGGCGCAATCGGGCCGGCCTCCTCGCCAAGGGTGTGCTGGAAGATCACCCGCGGCCACTCGCCGGGCTGGGCCGCCTCAACCGTGAGCCGCACTCGGGCGCCGGGGGGAACCGTAATGCCCAGCGCAACCGACTCGGTGCCCGGAGGCGCGTCCTCCGACGGCTGCTGTTCGAAGGTCAGCTGAGGGCCAGAACCGGGGAGAGCGGGCTGGCGCCGGTCGGGCCTATCCCGGCGGGAGCCTCCCCGGCGTTTGCCCGTTTTCCTGCCGCTTGAAGTCATGCGCGGATCAACGCCCCCCGACCCCGGCCGCCATCGGCCTGCGACTACTGCAGCGCCTGGCGTACTTCCTGGGTTAGTTCCTCGATCGGCACGTACATCACGCCCCGATTCTCAGCTGCCCCGTAGTCCTGCAGCCACACCAGCCGGCCGCCTTCATCGACCAGGGCGAATGTGTGGCCGGGCTCACCCGATCCGACCGCCCACTCCAGGACACCGTAAGCCTGCGAGACCGAGTGATCGGCATCGCTCAGCATCGGCACGGAGGTGATGCCCAGGGCCTGCGCCTCCGGCGCCATTTCCTCGACGGAGTCGAAGGCGATGCTCAGCACCTGGACTCCGAGGGACTGAAACTCAGGATCGTTTTGCAGGTCGACGACCTGCTGCATGCACGGCGGTCAACCGACCGCCATATGGAAGAAGAGCAGGACCGGCCGCACGCCGGCGTAGTCCGCCAGGGCGACCTCGCCGCCGCCGACGGCAGGCAGCGAGAAACCAGGCGCCTCATCGCCAACCTGCAATCCGGCAGCTGGCGTTGGCCGGCAGCCGGCCAGCACCAGCGCAGCCCCCAATACCCATCCCATTCTTCGCATGACACCTCCCCGAAAGCATGACAGATAACCATTCGATAAGGCGCACAGGCGCGCCAACTCCCGCGGCTCTCATTCTACTCGGACACCACCCAGGCCAAGATGGGGGGATTGCCCGGTGTCTCGCCGAGCTCAACCATTAGCCCGGCCGGATAGGCTTCCCGAACCTCTGCCAGGACACTGGCCTGTTCGTGCAGAAAGATGAAGGCGGTTCCAGTCGTGCTGACCCGGCAATCCGGGCGCGGCGGCCAGGGTCCGTCACAGACCGGGCGCTGGCGGATCAGGTAGTTCAGGCTCGGGAAGTTGGCGAAGCTCAGGCGCGGCTCACCGAAGAGCACAACGCCGGTTCCCGGGGGAAGCTTGGCGGCAAACTCACCGACCACCCGGGCTGCGTAGGTAGCGCTGTCGCCGTAGGCCCCGGCTGGGATGGCCTCGACGAAGAAGAAATGGGCCTCCCGCGCAGCTACCAACGCCGCTCCAGCAATCGTGCAGATGGCGACCATACGGCGCAGCGCAAGGGAGGGAATCCCTCCGGCTTGCTCAACGATCCAGGCCGGGCCGCCGGCGGCGACCAGCGCCAGCACCGGCAGGATACCCTGCATGCGATGGCCATTGGGGGCCTCGATGCTGAACGTGCCGGCGAGGATGGCGCCGCTGAGTGCGCTCAGCAAGATCAGTGAACGCGGGTCCCGGATGTTGCGCAGC
Source organism: Anaerolineales bacterium (assembly GCA_041302385.1). GTDB lineage: Bacteria > Chloroflexota > Anaerolineae > Anaerolineales > E44-bin32 > PFL42. Next base: position 6,198 of record JBFYRF010000008.1, read on the forward strand.
AGGATCAACCCGCCCAGGCAGAAGAGCACGCTGCTAAGCGGGAGCAGCATCGGCTGCGACGGGTGATAGATGCCGCGAATTGGGACGGCCACCAACCCGAGCACCGAAGTCCAGAACTGCGATGGCAGCTCGCCCTGCGAGAGCACAGGCGGGCCGTCGTTTCCAGATAGAAGGGCCGCAACGTCGGGAATGGCCACGCCGCTCAAGGGGGCAGTGAACTCCTCGGAATGAGCTGTGAAGAACAAGGCCAGCGGCAGCACCGTCACGACAGTCAACAGAGCCAGACTGAGAACTCCCTGTGTTCGGTCTCGTGCCGGCCGGGTCGCTGCCAGGATCCCCAGCCAAAGCGGCGCCGCCAGCAGCAGCAAGCGGCCGGTGGGGTAGAACAGCTGCCCCAGCCCGATGGTGACTCCGGACAGCAGGAAGGCCCAGCGGGCATTGGTCGTCCAGCCGACCCAGAGCGCTCCGATCACCAGCGCCAGGAAGACACTGTCCCAAACGTTGTTGACCGCGATCCGGCTGAACATCAGATGGACGTGGGAGCCAGCCACAAGCAGCGCTGCAACAACGCCGTGCGTCCGGCCGTACAGGCGGGAGCCTGTCCAGAAGGTGGCGAGTACAGCCAGGCCGCCGGCCACCGCCGAGGGGAAGCGGGCGGCAAGCAGCGTGGGCCCCATCACCTGCTGCGACAGGCTGACCAGCCAGAAGTAGAAAGAGGGGAAGGAGTGCCACGCGGTGCCGAACAGGTTGGAGCGTGTTGCCCGGAGGTACTCCAGCCCGGTGAGGGCGCCTGACCCCTCATCCCCGTTGACGGCGAAGGGGATAGCCTCCAACCGGTACAGCCGCAGCGCCAGGGCAAGCAACCCGAGGCCGACCGCCAAAGCCAGCGGAAAAGCTGACTTGCGGTCGAGGTGAGGGCGCTCGCCTCGGTTCCACAGCCCGGCTGCAGTCAGCACGATCCCACCGGCCCATAGCCATCCGTGCATTGTCAAACGCGCCATGGGTTCGTCACCCGTCGCAGACGCGGCGCCGAGCGCCAACAGCAGCCCATTGAACAGCAGCACAACCTGCGGCGGCGACACGCCCAGCCAGTCGCCCAGGCGCTTCCCCCCGGCCCAAAGCGGCCGGAACCAGCGCCCGTCGTCGACCTCGAGCCCCAGGAAGAACAGCGTCAGCCCGGCGCCCAGAATGAAGGCGTTGATCAGGACGGCCGGCGTTCCCCACACCAGCGCCAGGCCGACTGCGGTGAGGGCGAATCCGTCGAGCAAACAGATGGTCTGCCCAGAGGCAGGCTCGCTCGAAGGGGGAGTCTCCGAGTCAGCGGTTTGGAAGCTCCGCACGGCCAGGGTTCCTCAAGCGCATTCTAGGGCTGCGGTCTGGCGGTTGGGGTAAGCCATAGGTCCTGCGCAGCCGGCCTTCGCCAACTGCCCGGCCAAGCTGTTCCAGGCGTCTGGCGCAAGGAGCAAGACCCATGCCGGCGGGGGTGCCTGTCGGCGGCTTAGCGCAGGCCGAGTTCCAACCGCGAGATCACCAGGCGCTGGATCTCGCTGGTGCCTTCATAGATCTCGGTGATCTTGGCGTCGCGGAAGTAGCGCTCGATGGGGAGTTCCTTCGAGTACCCCATTCCGGCATGGATCTGGACTGCGGCATGGGCGCAGAACATGGCTGTCTCGGAGGCGTACAACTTGGCCATCGAAGCTTCGAGCGTAAACCGCTGCCCCGTGGTCTTGGAGGCCTGCTTGGCCAACGCGGCCTGGTAGATCAGCAAGCGGCTGGCCTCCAGTCGGGTCTTCATGTCAGCCAGTTGGAACCCCACCCCTTGATGCTGGCCAATCTTCTGCCCGAACGACTCCCGCTCGCGGGCGTACTCCAGGCTGGCCTGATAGGCGGCGCCAGCGATGCCCAGCGATTGGGCGGCGATGCCGATCCGGCCGGCATCGAGCACGGTCATGGCGATCTTGAAGCCATCGCCTTCCTCGCCCAGGCGGTTCTCCACCGGGCAGCGAAAGTCCTCAAACAGGATCTCGCAGGTGGCCGAGGCGCGGATGCCCAGTTTGGGTTCGGTCTTGCCCAGGCTGAAGCCGGTCTGGCGTGGATCGATCAGAAAGGCGCTGATGCCCTTCTGCTTCTGGGGGGGATCGGTCATCATGAACACAATGATCGTGCCCGCCACCGGCCCGCTGGTCACCCACGACTTGCGCCCGTTGAGCAGGTAAGCATCGCCCTGGCGCTCGGCGCGCGAGCGCATGTTGCCGGCATCCGACCCCGACATCGGCTCGGTGAGTGAGTAGGCGCCGACCACCGCACCCGAGGCGACCGGCTGCAAAAAGCGCTGCTTCTGGTCCTCGGTGCCGAAGCGCAGCAGTGGGTAGCAGAAGAGCGAGTTGTTGACCGACATCACCGTCCCGTGGGCGGCGTCGACCTTGCAGATCTCCTCCAACGCCAGGACGTAGGCCAGCGTGTCCATGGCAGCGCCGCCGTACGCCTCGTCGACCTCGATGCCCATGAAGCCCATCTCGCCCATCTTGCGGATGGTGGCAAGCGGGAATTCGCCGCTCTCGTCATGCTCGGCGGCAATCGGGGCGATCTCGCGCTGAGCGAAGTCGCGCGCCGTTTGGCGGATCATCTCGTGTTCGGGACTGAGTGCCAGCGATGGCCCGGGGGAGGAACCGGTCTCGGACGCCATGGCTTCCTCCTTACTGTGTGGAGTCAGTCTAGAGTATAGTGCAGGAGGATTTCCGCTGCCCGCGACGCCGCGGTACAATCCGCTTCCACTCCGCTGTAGATTGAGAGGCGTGCATGGCCGACGCAATCAGCCCGGAGATCTTCCAGCACCTGGTCGGCCTGGCGGCGCTTGAGCTGGATGCCGGGGAGGCAGAGTACCTACGCCGCGAATTGAACAGCCAGCTCAAGTCGATCCGTGAGCTGGAAGCCATCGACCTGGATCCAGCCACGCCCATCGCCTCCCACGGAGTGCCCTACACTCCGGAGATCAGCCAGCTGCCGCGCGAGGACCGAGCGCATTCCTCCGGGCTGGCGGACGACATCCTGGCTCAGGTGCCTGAGACCGAGGGCCGCTTCATCGTCGTCCCCGATATCCCGCACACGGACCTGGAATGAACCGCGGGCTGTGCGATCTGTCCGCCGTCGAGATCGCTGAGCGCGTCCGGCAGGGCGACCTGCGGGCGGTAGATGTACTCGACTCGGCGCTTGACCGGATTCGCCAGGTGGACGGACGGCCAGGCACGACGACAGCCGGGCAGGCGCTTGCCGACGACGAGATCACGGTGCATGCCTTTATCACGCTGACCCCCGATCGGGCGCGCCAGCAGGCCGAGGCGATCGACCGCCAGGTGGCAGCCGGCGCTGACCCCGGGCCCCTGGCCGGGGTTCCCCTGGCGGTCAAGGACATCTTCTGCGTGCGCGGCACGCGGTCGACTGCCGGGTCTCGCATCCTCGAGCCCTTTGTCTCTCCGTACACCGCCACGCCGGTCGAGCGGCTGGAGGCAGCCGGAGCGGTGACCGTTGGCAAAGTCAACCTGGACGAGTTCACCTTCGGCTCGTCGAACGAGTCCACGGCCTTTCAGCCGGCACCGCGTAACCCGTGGGACCCTGCCTGCGTCCCCGGGGGCTCGTCCGGCGGGAGCGCCGCGGCCGTCGCTGCCGGGGAAGCTGTCCTCTCGCTTGGAACCGATACGGCAGGCTCCATCCGTCAGCCGGCCGCCTTCTGCGGCGTGGTCGGCCTGAAGCCCACCTATGGCCGAGTCTCGCGCTATGGGTTGATCGCCTTCGCCTCCTCGCTGGATTGCCCGGGACCGGTCGCTCGCAGTGTGGCCGATGCCGCCCGCATGCTGCAGGTGTGCGCCGG
>JBFYRF010000049.1:0-9396 GCA_041302385.1 Anaerolineales bacterium
TGGCGCCGCAGGTGGACGTCCTGCAGCCAGCCACGCCAGGTGCGTACGTCCGCCGGCGTGGCGCGGACGTGGCTGCGGGTTCGACCGCGGTTGAGGCCGGCACGCTGCTCCGGCCGGCGGAAATCGGTATGCTGGCGGCGCTGGGTGTGGCTGCCCCGCAGGTCCACCGCCAGCCGGTGGTTGGTGTGCTCTCGACCGGCAGCGAGCTGGTCTCCATCGATCAGCCCCTCGGGCCAGGGCGCGTGCATGACGCCAACGGGCCGGCACTCTTGGCCGCGGTGCAGGCCGCAGGTGGGCGGGCCCTGTCCCTGGGGATTGCCCCGGATGACCCTGTGGCGGTGGCCGAGGCGCTCGATCGAGCGGTAGAGCAGGGGGTCGATCTGTTGCTGACCTCCGCCGGAGTCAGCGTTGGAGCCCGCGACTACGTTCGGACGGCGCTCGAGCGCCACGGATCGCTGGAGTTCTGGAAGGTGAACATGCGGCCGGGGAAGCCGCTGGCGTGGGGCTCCTACCGCCGCGTCCCGTTCTTCGGTCTGCCGGGCAACCCGGTCTCGGCGCAGGTTGGTTTCGAGGTCTTCGTCCGCCCGGCGTTGCTGAGGCTGGCGGGCGCCCGCAGCCTGCAGATCGGGAGGCTGGCGGTACGCTTGCTGCAGCCCGCAGACTCCGATGGGCGCGAGAGCTACTTGAGGGCGCGTGTGCGCCGCTCAGGCGGCGGCTTTGTGGCCGAGCTCACCGGTGAGCAGGGATCGGGTGTGAGCTCGTCCATGGTTCGAGCGAATGCGCTGCTGGTCTTGCCGGCCGGCGTGAGGCGGGTCGAGCCGGGCGCCACCCTGGACGCATTGCCGCTGACGGGATTCTGGGAGCAAGCAGGATGAGGTGCAGTCTTCGGAATGGGTGAGCCGCGCGCTCGGAGCGGGACGACTCGAGGCGGTTGGGGTCGGTGGGAGACAGGCACCGGCGTCCTAGCCGTTGTCGGGCTGCTGGACAGCCTGTACCTGGCCTGGATCAAGCTGACCAACAACACGACCGCGTGTGCCGGGATCGGCGACTGCGACGCGGTCAACAACAGCCGCTATGCTGAGGTGGCCGGGATCCCGATCGCCTTGATCGGCGTCGCCGGCTTCCTGGCCATTTTGGCGGCACTGGCCGCCGAGCGGCGCTGGCCACCGGCGGCCTGGACGCTTCGCCTGGGCATCTTCGGAGTGGCGCTGGCGGGTGCGCTATACTCTGCCTATCTGACCTACATCGAAGTGGCCGTGCTGTTCGCTGTCTGTCCATTCTGCGTCTTGTCGGCGGTGTGCATGGTCGGGATCTTGATCCTCAGCGTCCTGCGCCTCCGGGCTGCAGAAGATGCCGAAGCCTAGCAGGAGACAAGCATAATGCCGCGTATTCGATGCCGATATGTAGATTGTGTCTTCCTGGAGAATGGCTACTGCGGAGCGGCGGCAGTCGAGATCGATCCTGACGAGGGATGCATAACCTACTCCCACATCGACGATGTCCCAGCCGAGGATGAATGGGACGAGGAAGAGCTGGAGGAGCTGTGGGAGGAGGAAGAGGAAGACCTGTACGCCGACGAGGAAGAGGCGGACGATACCTATGAAGAAGAAGAAGAGTGATCCCAGAGGGACACAGCGCGCACCCGGTCCGTTCGAAGAATGACAGCAGATAAGCAGAAGGCGCACCGAGGTGCGCCTTCTGGGTTCCCAGTCAAGGTTGTGTCTTGCGCGTCTACTGCACGCGGTGCTTCAGCGTGCGCGCCAGGATGTCTTCCTGTTGGCCGCGACCCTTCTTTCCCTCGGGGCGAGGGGTCTCCTTGGTATCGGGCGAGGCGGACTCGGGAGTCTGCATCGCGCGTCGGAAGGCGGCCTCCATGGAAGTTGCCATCGCTTCGGGCTCTTCCTCATCCTCTTCGCCCGCGATTTCCTCTACCGCCAGCTGCTTGAGACTCAGGCGGATCTGCCGCTTCTGCTGGTCGACTTCCACCACGCGGGCGGTCACCTCGTCACCGGGATGAAGGATTTCCGTGGGATTCGACACGTAGCCTTCGCTCATTTCGCTGACGTGGATCATGCCGGCCCGCTCGGCGCCGATGTCGACAAAGGCGCCATACCGTTCCAGCTTGATCACCTTGCCGGTCAGCTGCATGCCCGGCTGGATGTCCTTCCACTTCAGCCGCAGCGGAGGAACCATCGTCAGGTCGAGCCGTTGGCCATTCGGATCGACGGTGACCACCCACACTTCAACCTGCTGGCCCAGACTCGCCACGTCCTCGACGCGCTTCACCTTGCGGGCCGACAGCCGCGAGATGTGTACCAGCCCCGGGACCTCGGCCCCGACGTCGACAAAGGCGCCAAACAACTCGATGCGGGTCACTGTGCCGTTCAAGGCCTGGCCGGGTGCAAGGCTGGCAAGGGGGTTCTGGGCAGGGGGAGTCTCAGACATGCGTCACCTGGTGCAGCGAGATTGGGTTTTGTGCAGAAGCGCTATTCTACCATCAGCCGCCGGAGGTTGGGGCTGCCGCGTCGGGCTGAGCGCTGCGGCGGGCGATCAGGTACCACTGGGCGATGTTAGCCAGGCGGTCGCTGGCGTCGAAGAGCGGCCCCAGGGTGACTCCCTGCATGTCGCTGCGAATGGCCATTGTGTAGACGGGATGCGACAGAAACAGAGCCGGGACCTGGTCGCGGAAGCGGTGCTGGAAGCTCTCGTACAGGTCCGCCCGCCGCCCAAGGTCGGGCGTGGTCCGAGCCTGCTCGAGCCAGATCGAGATGTTCCGGTCGGCGAACTCGGAGTAGTTCTGGCCGTTCTCGACCTGCGAGTCATGCCAGAACGGATAAGGATCCGGGTCGGGCGAGCGCATGAAGTTCAAGTCCGCCAGGGCGGCTTCGAACTCGCGGGGTTCCAGGTAGTCCTCGATCAGGACCTCGGGATCCACCGCCTTGAGATCGACGCTGACGCCGATGGCCGCCCAGTACTGGCGCATCGCTTCGGCCAGGAGCGTGTGGCGTTCGTCGTCGGCATGAACCAGGGTGAAGGCAAGCTGCAGGTCATCCTTGGCTCTGACGTATTCGGGTGAGCCGGGGCTGGCACCGGTGGGCAGTACCCAGCCGGCCTGCTCCAACTGGCTGGCGGCCTGGGTCGGGTCAAAGTTGGGGCGCAGGCCGCTTTGCGAGTGGGCCCAGGTCCCGGGGAGGATCGGCCCGTCGGCCAGCAGTGCCTGGCTGGCGTCAGCGCGGTCGATCATCGATTGCCGCTCCACAGCGTACAGCAGTGCCTGGCGCACTCGCTTGTCTGTCAGGAAGGTCTTCTCAGGGTGCTGCGTGTTCAGGTAGACCAGGCTGGCCATGGGCAGGCGGGCGGTGTGCAGGTTGACCCCTTCAGCTGCAAGCGCCTCGGCCAGCACTTCGCCCTCAAGCCCGCCCAGTCCCTGGATTTCACCTTGCTGGAACGCCTCCCAGGCGGCTTCCTGGGTATCGTACAAGCGGAACTCGACCCGCTCCAGGAACGGCGGCGGCAGGTAGTGATCGGGATTGGCCGTCAGGCTGACTCCGCTGATCTGCCCCCCGGCCTCGGTCAGGAAGCGATCGAAGCGGAACGGGCCGGTTCCGACGGGCTGCAGGTTGAAGGGGTGATCGATCAGGTCCCCGGCGCTGACTCCACGCAGCAGGTGCTCCGGCAGCAGCGGCAGCGCCAGGTAGTCCATGAAGGGGGCGAAGGGCTCGGGCAGCTGGAACTGGACGTTGTGGTCATCCAGGCGGATGATGTTGATCTCTGACCACAGGTCCTTCAGGTCCTCCGGGCCGGGATAGTCCTCATCCTGCAGCTTGGAGAAGGTGAAGATCACATCATCGGCAGTGACGGGGATCCCGTCATGCCAGGTCGCTTCCGGGCGGAGGGTGAAGGTGTACAGCGTGGCGTCCGCCGAGACGGCCCAGTTCTCCGCCAGATCCGGTTGGGGAACGCCGCGCGAATCGAAGCGGATCAATCCCGAGTAGAGCAGGCGGTCGATGTCCCGATCCGGTTGGTTGGCGAAATCCAGCACGGGATTGAGCCGCACGATCGAACCGACCAGCCCCTCGACGTACGAACCGCCCTTCTGGGGCAGGAGTTCGGGCGTGCCCGGCTCAGGAGCCTGCTGCAGGAGCAGGGCGAGGATCAGGAGCAGACCCCCAATGGCGATCAGGATCTGCCAGCGGATTCTGCGCATCGTTGGGCGGAGGCGAGGTGCCTGCGGGCGCAGCCTCAGGGCTGTGCCATGACGTTGGCCATGGAGAGCGTGAAGAAGAGCACGCTCAACACGATGGTGGTGTAGAAGATCATGCGCTCAAGGCCACGGCGCTGGTGATAGCCGGACACGGAGAGGTCGGCGCCGGTCAGGCCGCCCAGCCCAATGCCACGGCTCTGCAGCAGGATCACGCCGACCAGCGCGATCGAGACGACGATCATGGCGAGGTTGAGATACGTGAGCAACGAACCGCCTCCAAGGATGTCAAGCTGTGATTATACCAGCCTGCCCACAACGCCTCAAGACGAGCTCAGCCGCTGTGCCGTACGCAGGTAGGCCTGGATGAAGCCGTCAAGCTCTCCGTCGAGCACTGCGGCGGTGTTGCCCATCTCGTAGCCGGTGCGGTGATCCTTCACCATCTGGTATGGATGCAGCACGTAGGATCGGATCTGGCTGCCCCACTCGGCTTTCACATGCTCGCCCTTGATCTTGGCCATCGCTTGCTCTTTCTGCTGGCGCTGCAGCTCGCCCAGACGAGCGCGCAGCACGCGCATGGCGTTTTCCCGGTTCTGCGTCTGGGAACGTTCGTTCTGGCAGGTGACGACCAGGCCGGTTGGGAGGTGAGTGATGCGAATGGCGGTCTCGTTCTTCTGGACATTCTGCCCGCCGGCGCCGGCTGAGCGATAGGTATCGATGCGCAGGTCGGCGGGGTTGACCGTCACCTCTTCCGCCTGATCGACCTGAGGCAAGACCTCCACCAATGCGAATGACGTGTGCCGCCGGTGTGCCGAGTCGAAAGGAGAGAGGCGGACCAGACGGTGCACACCGCGTTCGGCCTGCAGGTAGCCGTAGGCGAACTCGCCGTCAATGGCAAGAGTGGCGCTCTTGATCCCGGCCTCCTCGCCTTCGCTGCTGTCCAGCAGCTCGGCTGAGAAGTCGGATTGCTCCGCCCAGCGCAAGTACATTCGCAACAGCATGGCGGCCCAGTCCTGTGAGTCGGTGCCGCCGGCGCCGGCGTGAATGGCGACGATCGCATTGCCCTGGTCGTATTCGCCGGAGAGCATGGCCTCCGTCTCGCGCCGGTCGAACTCAGCGCTCAGGGCGAGCACTTCGTTCGCCAGATCGTCGGCCAATGCCGGATCCTCGAGCGTGGCGAGTTCTAGGGCGTCAGTCAGGCGCTGCTGCAAGGCGGCCAGGCCGGAGGTCAGCTGGCGCAGCCCGGCAGCCCGGCGCATCACCGTGCGCGCGTTGTCCGTGTCGTTCCAGAATCCGTCGGACTGGGCGGCGAGCTCAAGGCGTTCCAGTTCGGTCTTCTTGGCGGAGTAGTCAAAGACGCACCAGCAGCGTCTGGAGCCGGTCGTTGAGCGCCTGCAAGTCGGTCATCAATCCATCGTAGGTCATGGGTGCATCGGCCTCCGGGCCGACGAATGATACTCCAGGTCAGGCCGTCCCGTGCCAGTTCAGCAAGGCGTCGACGAAGGGGGCGGCCTCGAATGGAGCGAGATCATCTGGCGCCTCGCCGGTCCCGACAAAGGCGATGGGCAGCCCAAGCTGGCGGCGGGCGGCAACGGCGACCCCGCCGCGAGCGGAATGATCCAACTTCGCCAGGATCAGGGCGGTCACGCCGGCAGCTGCGGAAAACGCCCGCGCCTGCTCCACGCCGTTCTGGCCGGTCGTGGCGTCCAGCACGAGGAACACCTGGTGGGGGGCCCCAGGAACGAGCTTGCTGGCCACGCGGGCCAGCTTCTCCAGTTCGGCCATCAGGTTGTGCCGGGTGTGCATCCTGCCTGAGGTGTCCACGATCAGCAGGTCGGACCTGCGGGCGATGGCGGCCTGGGCGGCCTCGTAGACGGCGGCGCCAGGGTCGCTGCCCTGGGCTGCCGCTAGGCACCCCACGCCCACTCGCGACGCCCACAGGTCGAGTTGAGGGCCCGCACCATCCCGGTAGGTATCTGCCCCGCCCAGCAGCACCTGACGGCCGCTGCGTGCCCAGTAGTAGGCGAGCTTGGCTGCCGAAGTGGTCTTGCCGGAGCCGTTGACGCCAACGACGAAGTGGACAGCCGGTGGCGGGGGAAAGGGAGGCAGGCCCGGGTGGCCCAGCAGCTCGATCAGGCAGGCACGCAGCCGCACATGCAGCTCGGGCGTGCGCGTGATGCCGTTCTGCCGCGCGTGAGTCTGGAGCTCACCCAGGATCTGCAGCGTCGCATCGACGCCGATGTCGGCCTGGATCATGGCCGCTTCCAGGGATTCCCAGAAGACGGGGGTGAGCTCGGTGTCGCCAAGGAGCGTCGCAAGGCGCCCGAAGGTCGAGCGGCGGGTCTGTTCGAGTGTCTGGCGCCAGTTTGTCATCGCCTGGCGATTGTATCAGGGACGCTCAGCGCATAGCCACACGAGCGCGGCTATGCGAATCATCCGTGCGGATGGGAGAAAAGAAGAGCGCCCGCTGTGCGAGCGCTCTTGGCTGGGGGTCGAGGATTCGAACCTCGGCATACGGATTCAGAGTCCGCTGTCCTACCACTAGACGAACCCCCAGTGCGCGGCCATTCTAACATGCCGCCGGACGGGGGGCAACTTGAGCGCCGCAAATCTGGATTCAGGTGGAGAGATTGTGGGCGGAAGCGCGCAGCAGCCCAATCGTGCGCGGCTTTCCCAGGACGATGAGCGTCTCCACCAGCGGTGGGCTGACGGCCTGGCCGGTGGCGGCCAGGCGAAGCAGGCTGAAGAACTGAGTTGCCGTGAGGCCCAACTCGTCAGCGAGCTGGCGCAGGGCGGCCTCGAGCGGCGCAACCGAGAAATCGGCGGTCTGCTCCACGAGCTGCGCGGCGCGCTCCAGCACCTGGCTGGCCTGCGGCACGTCGATGCCCTTGGGCAGCAGCGCCGCGGCAACGGGCTCGACATCCTGGCGGAAGAAGAACCCGGCAATCTCGACCGCTTCTTCGAGGGTCCGGATGCGTTCCTGGATCAGCGGCGTGATCGGGTGCAGGCTCGCTTCGGAGACAGGCAGTCCAGCGGCCTGAAACGCCGGCACCAGTCTCCGGTTCAGTTCGTCGAGCGAGAGCGACCGGATGTGCAGGCCGTTGAAATGGTCAAGTTTGGTGTAGTTGACCGCAGCCGGGCTCGGCGTGAGCTTGGCCAGCGAGAAACCGCGAATCAGTTCTGGCATGCTGAAGAATTCGGTGCGGTCGTCGTACGACCAGCCCATCAGCGCGATCCAATTGACGACGGCCTCGGGCAAGTAGCCGGCCTGACGCATGTCGAGCGGGTGGATCGTCTGGGCGCCGCCCTTGTTGTCCAGCGCCTGACGTTTGCTCATCTTGCCTTTGCCGGAGGGGTTGAGAAACACCGACAGGTGGGCCCAGACCGGTTGCTCCCAGCCAAAGGCCTGATACAGCAGGACATGCAGCGGGAAGGTGGGGAGCCATTCCGAGCTGCGCAGGACGTGCGAAATGTGCATCAGGCGGTCATCTACCATGGCTGCCAGGTGGTACACCGGAAGGCCGTTCGACTTCATCAGGATGTAGTCATCCAGGTCGGCATTCTGCACGGTGATCGGTCCGCGGATCAGATCCACTGCAGTGGTGGTTCCGCTGTGCGGAGTCTTGAACCGGATGACGTAGGGCTCGCCGCGCTGGGCGCGTGCCAGCACCTCGCCGGCATCGAGCGCACGGCACTGACCATCGTAGCGTGGCGGTTGCTTGGCTTGTTGTTGCCCCTGCCGCATCTGCGCCAGGCGTTCGGGAGAGCAGAAGCAGCGGTAGGCGTGGCCGGTCTCGATCAGCTGCTCGGCGTGTAGTTGGTAGCTCTCCTTCCGTTCCGATTGCCGGTAAGGGCCGTAGGGCCCGCCGACGTCAGGGCCCTCGTCCCACGCCATGCCCAGCCAGCGCAGGCTCTCGACAATCTCGGCCTCCGCAGCAGGGTCGAAGCGTTTCTGATCGGTGTCCTCGATCCGCAGAATGAACTGCCCGCCGCTCTGCCGGGCGAACAGGAAGTCGTAGAGCGCGGTGCGGGCGCCACCGATGTGAAAGCGGCCGGTGGGCGAGGGGGCGAACCGGACACGGATGGGAGACTCAGCGTGCATACATGCCTCTTGGGTGTCGGGCGATCGGCGCTAGAGCTCGATGCGCTTGTGGCGCAGGATCACGCTCTCCACCAGTCCGATTCCGATCAGAGTGGCCACCAGCGACGAGCCGCCGTAGCTGAAGAAGGGGAGCGGCAGGCCCGAAACAGGCATCATGTTGAGATTCATGCCGATGTTGAAAGCGCCCTGGAACAGCAGCAGCACGGCGACGCCGTAACAGATCAGCGCGCCGTACATGTCGCGCGCCAGGGCTGCCGCTCGCAGGCAACGGTAGATGACGAACATCAGCAGACCGATCAGCAGCACTGCGCCGACGAAGCCGAACTCCTCCGACAGCGCCGAGAAGATGAAGTCGGTGTGGCGCACCTTGAGGAAACGAAGCTGGACCTGTGTGCCGTTGCCGTATCCCTGCCCGAACAACCCGCCCGAACCAATCGAGATCAGGGACTGGTTGACGTTGTAGCTGGCTCCGTACTGCGCCTCGGGATCGGGGAATATGAAGTTGGCGATGCGGGCCATCTGGTAGTGCTTGACGAAGAGAAAATCCTGTTGTTCAGGGTAGTCGGCGATGAAGTAGCGCGCGACGAAGGGCAGGGTCACGAGCGCCGCCAGCGCCAGCGCTCCAATCAGGGTGGCCAGAGGGCGCAGCCGCGCGCCCGAGGCCCAGACCAGCGCCGCCCAGATCACGCCGATCACGATCGCCGTGCTCAAGTCCGGCTGCAGGAAAACCAGCAGGATCGGGACGGCAGCGATCAGCAAGCTGCGCAGGATCACACCGACATTGCTGATCTCGTGCTGGTGCCTGGAGATATAGTCGGCCAGCACGATGATCATGATGATCTTGCTGATCTCGGAAGGCTGAATCAGGACGATGCCCACGTTGAACCAACGCGCCGAGCCAAAGCCCACCACGCCGGCGGCCAGAATGAATCCCAGGCCGGCCAGCGCAATCAGGTACATTGGGCGGGCGACGGCCGACCATAGCCGGTAGTCGATGGCGGCGGTGAGAAAGATGAGCACTACCCCGATCAGCGCGTAGATCGCTTGGCGGGGCACAAGTTCAGCCAGGTTCTCGTTGCCGCCGATGGCCGAG
>JBFYRF010000075.1:0-8191 GCA_041302385.1 Anaerolineales bacterium
GCGGACATCGGCATCGGCATGGGCATCACCGGGACGGATGTGGTCAAAGAGACCGCCGACATGGTGCTGACCGACGACAATTTCGCCAGCATCGTGGCTGCCGTGGAGCAGGGCCGCATCATCTACGCCAACATCCGCAAGTTTGTCTTCTACCTGATCTCGTGCAATCTGGCGGAGATCGCGGTCATCTTCATCGCCGTGCTCGCCGGCCTGCCCTCGCCGCTCACCGCCATCCAGCTGTTGTGGCTCAACCTGGTCACCGACGGCGCCCCGGCGCTGGCGCTGGGCGTCGAGCGCGGCGATCCCGATATCATGAACCAGCCGCCGCGGCCGCCCTCGGAGCCGATCATCAATCGGGAGATGCGCCTGCACGTGGGGATCCAGACCGTGGCCAAAGCCGCCGCCACCCTGACCGCTTACGGCGTGGGCCTGCACCTGCACCCGGAGCAGCCCGAGTTCGCCGAGACGATGGCCTTCGCCACATTGGCCCTGTCGGAACTGCTGCGGGCCTACACCTCGCGCTCCGAACGGTACTCCGTGTTCAAGATCGGCCTGTTCTCCAACCGGATGATGAACTACGCCGTGCTGCTCTCCCTGGCGCTGACGCTTCCGCTGATCTATGTGCCCGCCCTGCAGCCGCTCTTCGATACGGTGCCCTTGGGGTGGAGCCAATGGGCGTTGATCCTGCCGCTGGTGGCGCTGCCAGCGGTTGTGCATGAACTGACCAAGTGGGGAATCCGCCGCGGGATCCTCCTCCGGACAAGCCCGGGCTGAGTCGTGTCCCCCGTCGCTCGATGCGGGGATGTCCCCCGGCAGTTGAGTCAGAGCAGCCCATCGGGAATCCCCCAACTGCCCAATTGCCACGGCTCAGGCACGTTGGAGCGCCTGACGATTTGAGATCGCCCGGGCTGCCCGCGGATGCAGGATGCCAACCGTACCCGCGGTGAGGTTTGCGTGGATCAGGTGGGGGTGCAGCCGCGCGGGGTATGCAGCCTTGCGGATCACCCGTCCGGACAGCGCGAATTCGCATGCTGTCGGCATGTCCATGATGACGAACGAGGGCTTCTTCAGCCTGAGGTCATGCTGCGGGGCGAGGCCTGCAATGCGCGGGGTGATGTCACTGGCCGCGGTCTGGCGTGAAGCCCAGCGGCAGCCTGTTGACGGCATCCAGGCGCAGCGGCTCCCGAAAGCGTGCGCAACCCGTGCGGCCGGAGCGCGCCGGTGAGGTGCTCCCTGGATCGCACCTTCGATGCGCTATCTGGATTCTGGATCGGGCTCCACCAGCCGGTGGTACAGGTCCGGGCGGCGATCGGCGAATAGGTCTAGTTCGTACTCGCCGGGAGCGAACACGCGGGCCTTGCGATCCGCCTGGGGCAGATCGATGTCGGCCACAAGCAGCGCGTCTTCATGTTCGCCCGCCTGTTGCAGCACCTCTCCGTCGGGACCGATGATCAGGCTGTTGCCCAGGTAGCGTGTGCCGCGCTCCTCGCCGACGTGATTGGCCGCGAGCAGGAACACACCGTTTTCAGCGGCGCGGGTGCGCGCCAGGTGCTCGGAATACAGGCGGGCGCTGCTCGGCCAGGCCGTTGGCACGACCACCAGCTGCGCACCGGCCAGCGAGAGAACGCGCATGGGCTCGGGCAGGCGCAGGTCATAGCAGATCAGCAGGCCAAGGCGTGCATCCAGGAAAGGGAAGGGTCCGGGCAAGTCGTCGCCGCAGGCCAGGTAGCGATCCACGCCCAGGCAGGGCAGATGGGTCTTGCGGTACACCCCGATCACGCCAGCTGGGCCGAGCAGGGCGGCGCTGTTGAACAAGATGCCATCGGCGTCCTGCTCAAGCAGCCCGACTACGGCGCACAGACCGTGCTGACTACAAGACTGGGTCAGTGCCTGCGTGCTTGGCCCCGGAATTGGCTCAGCCATCTGCATCGCCTCCTCGGGCGTCAGGGCATAGCCGGAGACGGCGCACTCGGGGAAGGCGATAAGTCCGACCCCCTGCGCGGCGGCGCGCTCCATGAAAGTGCGCATCATCGCCAGGTTGGCTGCCGGATCCAGCCGCCGGGTTTCGAACTGGGCTGCCGCGATGCGCATTGGACCCTCCGAGTCAGGAATTCTCCAGCATAAGACAGACCGGCGTCACCGGACCATCTCGGGGTTGGCTACATCCGCTCGAGGATCGTCGCCGTCGCCATGCCGTGGCCGATGCACATTGCCTGCAGGCCGTAGCGGGACGAGGTCCGCTGCAGCGCGTGCACCAGCTTCGTCATCAGGATGGCGCCGGTTGCGCCGAGCGGGTGGCCGTGGGCGATGGCGCCGCCGTTTGGGTTGAGCTTTAGCGGATCCACCGGATACGCATCCAGCCAGGCCAGCGGCACGCAGGCGAAGGCTTCGTTGATCTCGAACAGATCAATCTCGTCCAGGCGGAGGCCGGCGCGGTCGAGCAACTTGCGGGTCGCCGCAATCGGGCCGTCGAGCATCAGCACCGGGTCAGAACCGATGGCGACTCGGGCGACAATGCGGGCCATCGGTGTCAGGTTGTGCTGGCGCATGGCGCGTTCGGAGGCCACCAGCAGGGCGGCAGCGCCATCGCTGATCTGGCTGCTGTTGCCGGCGGTGACGACGCCATCGGGCTTGAAGACCGGCTTGAGGGCGGCCATCTTCTGCCGGTCGGGCGGACGGCGCACGCCCTGATCGTGCACGATCTCCCGCGCCGGTCCGTCTGGCTGGGGGATATGCAGCGGGAGGGTCTGGGGCGTAAACACGCCAGACTCGATCGCCTCCCCTGCACGGCGATGGCTCTCGAAGGCGAAGTCATCCAGAGTCTCCCGGCTGAGTTGCCAGCGCTCGGCCATCATCTCGGCGCTTAACCCCTGATGGATGAGCGGATACGGAAAGCCGCGCGGCCACTCGGCGGGGTAGTCGTTGCCCAGCGGTTGGTGGGACATCATCTCGATCCCGCCGGCAAGCACCAGGTCCATGTCGCCGGCCAGGATCGCCTGGGCGGCGAAGTGCACGGCCTGCTGCCCGGAGCCGCACATGCGGTTGAGCGAAACCGCAGGGATGGCGGGAGGGAAGCCCGCCTGCAGCGCCGACAGACGGGCGATGTTACCTCCCTGGTCACCGATCGGCGTCACGCAGCCCAGGATGATGTCTTCGATCGCATCCAACGCGATGCCAGCCCGGCGCACGGCCTCGGTGAGCACTTTGGCGCTCAAATCGACTGGCTGGAACGGCCACAAGGCGCCGCTCTCGGGTTTGCCCATGCCGATCGGGGTACGGACAGCGCTGACCAAGAAGGCATCCGGCATGGGATCCTCCGAATCGCCGCAAAACCCGGCGAAGGTAGAATCAACTCACTCAAGCATCAGGATACGTGTGGCTCTCAAGCAGGTCAAGCGCCTCCGGGGGCGAACAGCGGTGCGTTCTGCGAGATCGTGCACCCGCACGGCCTTCACGCTTGTCGGGGTAGTGCTGGCCGTCCTGGCTTGCGCACCCACCGGCGAGCCGACGCCGCCGGCTGGTCCAATTGCGATCGAAGACGCCAACCATTTGATCGAGGTGCTGCGCGGTGCGGGGGTTGCCGTGCAGCCGATGTCCGCTCTGGCCGATCCGGCGTTTGGCGGCAGTGGCCAGGTCCTGCAGATTGGCGGACAACTGGTAGAGGTCTATGAGTACGAATCCATCGAGAATCGCCAGGAGGTCTCCCAGGCGATCTCGGACGGCCATTGGCCGTCCGGCGCGGAGGCTCAACCCCAGCCAGCCTCCCCCTCCGTTTGGGCCGCCGGAAGGCTGATCGTCGCCTACGCCGGCGGTGATGGCGGGACGCAATTGTTGCTGCAGGCGCTGCTGGGGGATCCGATCACGCTCGCCCCCGAAGTCGTTGACGAGCCCTATCCCGCAGCTGTGCCCGCGGTGCTGGCTCAGGCCGCTGAATTGCTGGGCGTGCCCCCGAATGCCATCGAGGTGATAGGCCTTGAGGAGGCGATCTGGCCCGATTCGTGCCTGGGTCTGCCGCGAGCCGGGGAGAACTGTGCCGAGGTCGAGGTGCCAGGCTGGGGCGTCGAGCTGCGCGGTGCAGGCGTGCAGGCGCGCTTCCGCGTCGACCTGGCGGGAGAATGGGTGCGGCTTGAGCGGATCGTGAATGGACCCTGAGGCGGCAATCCACCCGGGAGAGCCGTCCAGCCCTCCTGGTACGGCCAGGGAGGTGTTGCTGCAGTTCCTGCGGCTGGGCCTGGTCGCCTTCGGCGGCCCAGCGGCTCACCTCGGGCTGATGCAGGACGAATTCGTGCGCCGCCGCAAGTGGGTCGATGAGCAGGGGTTTCTGGACTTCGTCGGCGCAACCAACCTGATCCCCGGTCCAAACTCGACAGAACTTGCCATGTTTCTCGGGCAGCATCGCGCCGGGTGGCGAGGCTTGATCGCGGCGGGGACCGGCTTCACTTTTCCGGCGTTCATGATCGTCCTGCTGCTGTCGATCGCCTACGCACGCTACGGGGCGACGCCGCAGGGGACCTGGATCCTGGCCGGCGTCAAACCGGTGGTTGTGGCGGTGATTGCCTACGCCTTGTGGACGCTGGGGCGCAGGGCGGTCAAGGGCTGGCTCACAGCCGCCATCGGCCTGGCGGCGTTTGCCGCCTACTTCGGCGCGGGCTGGGGAGAGCTGGGGGTCATCGTTCTGGGAGGCGTCTGCGCCGCGCTGGCGCTGAACTACCGGCGGCTGCGCCGCGGGACCGGCGGGCTGCCGGTGCTGGCCTTCCTGCCGCCTGTCCTGCAATCCGAGGCGATGAACGAAGTATGGCGCCTGTTTCTGACCTTCGCCAAGATCGGGGCGGTCCTGTACGGCACAGGCTACGTGCTGATCGCCTTCCTGTATGGCGAGTTTGTCGACACAGGCGTGCTGACGCAGCAGCAGTTGATCGATGCCGTGGCCATTGGCCAGCTGACGCCCGGACCGCTCTTCACGACCGCCACGTTCATCGGCTACCAGCTGGCCGGCTTGCCAGGCGCGATCGCTGCGACCGTGGGGATCTTTCTCCCACCTTTCATATTCGTGGCCATCAGCTCGCCCTGGATTCCGCGCATGCGCCGCTCCCCCTGGCTGGGGGCATTCCTCGACGGCGTGAATGTGAGCGCGCTGGCGCTGATGGGCGCGGTGACCTTGCGCCTGGCGCGGGCGGCCGTGATCGATTTGGCGGGAGTGATCGAGGCAGTGGTGGCGGCGGTCCTGTTGATCCGGTTTCGCGTGAGTGCGACCTGGCTGGTGCTGGCCGGTGTCGCTGTCGGCCTGGTGCGCTATCTGTTGAGCGGATAGACCGGCGACCTCCAGGAGATCGGTGGAATCCAGCCGAGCGGGTGCTGTGCAGCCGGGGCAAGGAGAAGAGGAATCTGAGCGATGAGCACACGTCAGCCTCCGCCGCGCGGCCTGAGAGGCCTGCCTCGCAATGTCCGGGTGCTGACAGTGGCCTCCTTCCTGACGGATGTCTCGTCGGATATGGTGGTGTACCTCGTGCCGCTGTTCTTGGTGGGCGTGCTTGGCGCGAGAACGGGCGTGGTCGGCTTGATCGAGGGGATTGCCGAGGCCACCGCCAGCCTGATCAAGCTGGGATCCGGATGGCTCTCTGACCGAATGGGGCGGCGCAAGCCGCTGGTTGTGCTGGGTTACAGCCTGTCGACCGTGGCCAAGCCGTTCCTGTACTTCGCCACGAGCTGGTGGACGGTGCTTGGCGTGCGTTTTGCCGATCGCCTGGGGAAAGGTTTGCGAACGGCACCGCGCGACGCACTGGTGGCCGACAGCATTGGAGCGAAGCAGCGCGGCCTTGCCTTCGGCTTGCACCGCGCCGGGGATACTGCCGGAGCGGTGATTGGTCTGGCGGTTGCGCTGGTGGTGGTCGTGACCAGCGGGTCGACGGGCTTGCTTTCGCGGGAGACCTTCCAACGCGTGGTGCTGCTCAGCCTGATTCCCGCGGCATTGGCGGTAGGGCTGCTGGTCGTGGGCCTGCGCGAGCAGTCTCGGCGGCGGGTGGAGCGAGAGCGAGGGGCAGGAGGTGTGTCCGAGCTCGGCCGCCCCTTCCTGCTGTACCTTGCCACAATGGGGTTGTTCACCCTGGGCAATTCCTCAGATGCCTTCCTGATCCTGCGCGCCAGCAACGTTGGCCTGACGGTGGCCGGGGTGCTGGGCATGATGATGGTTTTCAACCTCGTGTACGCCGCCGTTGCCATGCCTGCCGGGGCCGCTTCCGACCGGTTTGGCCGTAAACGGATGCTGCTGGGCGGATGGTTGCTGTATGGGGTCGTGTATCTGGGCTTCGCCCGGATGAGCGCCGCCTGGCAAGCCTGGCTGTGGATGGCGCTCTATGGGCTGTACTATGCCCTGACCGAGGGGGTGGGCAAGGCGGTCGTGGCCGACCTCGTGCATCCCGAGCAGCGAGGCGTGGCCTATGGACTGCTGGCGGGGGTCATCGGGCTGTTCGCCCTCCCGGCGAGCCTGTTGGCAGGTGTCCTTTGGCAAGGCGTGGGTGCCTGGCCGGGACTGGGTCCATCGGCGCCTTTCCTCTTCGGCGCCGGGATGGCCGGGGTGGCCTGCGTGCTCTTGGGGCTCCAGGATTTGCGGCCGAGGGATGCTGCCGGGCAGCTCGGGTCTGCGGATCAGGCCAATCCAGGCTCGCTCAGCCGTGAGTGAGATTCAGCGCATCGGTTCCGCAGTGGCATCTCTGTGATTCTGTGGCAGCCAAGTGCGGCTGCCTGGGAAGAGCTTGACACGCCCAGCGCCTGGAAGTACGGTAACCTTCCGAGACGATTCCCATCCAGGCTCCGAGGGGCGCGGGTTTAGGTGGACTCCCCTAGACTCCGAACACGCCGTGGCCTTGGAGGACCGGCAGGGTGAGTGAGGAGTGGAATCCCGTGACCAAGTCATCGGCCAAGGCAACCCCAAGCAAGCCCCGAGACGCTCAAGCACGTAAGCCCGCCGCGGCTGGCCGGGTTACTGTCGAGAACGTGAATGTCCCGGGGTACACCTCGAGCGTCGACGCAGCGATGTACAACGCCATGAAGAAGGCGGTGCTCAAGGTGCTCCCGGCGAAGGCGCCTGGGCTGACCCAGGCCGAGATGTTCTCGGCGGTTGTGCCGCACCTACCGGTGGACCAATTCCCGGGCGGTGCCAAGGCGGGCTGGTGGGTGAAGTGTGTACAGCTCGATCTGGAGGCCAAGCGCAAGATCGTGCGCGAGCCGTCCAAACCCCTGCGCTGGCACAAACCTCCGGCGCGCTAGGCTTGCAGCCGATGCCAGGATGAGGATCGCCTAACGGTATGCGCAAGCCGCTTCTGCCGCGAGTTCGCACGCCAGTGCGCCGGGAAGGCGCCCAGGCCTATCTGCTGCTGACCCTGCTCGCCTTCGCCATCTCGGTGGCCCTGACCCGGCTGGTGCTCCAGCTCAGTGGCTATCCTCAGTTGTCGGCCGGCGAGCTGCACATTGCACACGTACTGTGGGGTGGCCTGTTGCTCTTTGCCGCCTCCTTGCTGCCGCTGGTCCTCGCCAACCGCTGGGTGTACACCGCCGGAGCGCTGCTGGCCGGGATCGGCGTCGGCTTGTTCATTGACGAAGTTGGCAAGTTCATCACCCGCACCAATGACTATTTCTACCCGGCTGCGGCGCCCATCGTATACGTCTTCTTCCTGCTGACCGTGCTGTTGTATCTGCAGATTCGGCGCCCGGGCCGCAAGGATAGCCGCACCGAGCTGTACGCCGCACTGGACGAGCTGGAGGAAGTGCTCGACCGGGACCTTGACCCGGGGGAGCGACGCGCGCTCGAGGCTCGCCTGAGCGCAATCGCCACTGACCCCGATCGTCCCGAGGTGGCCAGCCTGGCCAGCGCATTGCTGCGTTTCTTGCATGCCGGCCTGCTGGTTGAGGCCGAGGAGTCGCCGGACCTGCTGGAACGGATCGATGATCGCCTGGAGCAACTTGAGCGCCGGTGGCTGACGAGAGGCCGCATGCGCCTGCTTCTAGGAGTGGGCTGGCTCTGCCTGGCGGTCTTCATGATCTTCTCGGCCGTAGACGACCTGCGCAGTTTGATCGGCACCGAGCTCTCGGGCGTATGGGTCCAGCTTCCCGTCGTGCTGCGCCGTGCCGATGTTGAGCCCTGGAACGCCATGCTGCAGGCGGCGGTCGGTGCGCTGCTTGTGGCGGCAGTCGT
>JBFYRF010000087.1:0-16316 GCA_041302385.1 Anaerolineales bacterium
CCCCCAACTCCCCAGCGGCTCACACCCTCTACTCCGCCCAGCGAGAAAGTCCTCCGATGCCAGCTGCGGCGCCCGAGCCGGGGCTGCCATCCCGGTCGCTCGTCAGGACGCCGGGACGTTGCACCAGGCCGTGGCGACCTGCCGCGGCGACCCCCTCTCGGCGCGCAGCCTACACGGGGTGAGGCTGATCCGGCTTTGGAGACGCCTATGCCTTGGCCTGATCGATGCCGGCCTGCAGTTGGCCAAGCCGCTTCGGCCGGTCGGCGACAAAGCGCTCGATCCCCTTCAGCACCCATTCGGGTGAGAGGTGAGCCTCCTCCAGCACTTCGTCCACGGTTCCGCCGGTGCGCCAGCGGTTGTCCCAGTCGGACGACAGGGCGTAGTCCTCGGCCACCTTGTTGAACAGCCAGTCGTGCATCGAGGCGCGCGATTGGGTCGTGAGCACGGTCGAGTCCATCCGATCGCCGGGCGAGAGAATCTGGCTGCGGTACGCCTCGGGCTGCAGGGCGAACAACTCGGGACTGGCGCCGTATACAACCTTGACATTCAACCCCTGTTGATCGAGCGCCGGCAAGAGCTTGGTGATGGCCACCATGCTGCTCGTGCCCTGGACAATCACTGCGCCGCCCTTCGGCTTGCCGGGCTGGTAGTCGCGCACCAGGTAGGCGCCCAGGGCCGCATCGAAGTGAGGCGCCATGCCCAGCGCCGCCCGATCGGGGATCATGATCGGCGGCCGCGTCAGATGCAGCACAACGATCGGCGCCTTCTGCTGCAGGGCCGCGCCCAGCAGCACCGGCACTTCGTTGTACTCCCAAGGGTGCAGGTTGAGTACGTGACCGGCGGGAAAGAGCTGCATCACCGCCGGCGAGAACACGCCGAAGTGGGTGCGGCTGTCGTCGGCCGTCTCCGGGCCCGAGTGCCCGGCGACATAGATCACCTTGCCCATCCGCAGCTGACAGTCCTGCGACAGCTGGCTGAACAGGCGCAGCATGCCGTACTTCAGATAGGAGAATGACCCGTAGGTCGAACAGGCCCCCCAGAAGCCATCGAACGCCTTCTCCGGATCGTCGGCAAGATTGACCGTCGCCATCCCGACCAGCATGCCCACATTGGCGAACTCGGTGATCTCCTGAGGCAGCAGCGCTCCTTCCGGCGTGCCATAGCGCTCGTACCAGCCGTAGCCCTTGAAGTCGCCGTAGCCTTTGGCGAAGCCGCTGATGTTGGTCGAGTCCGCCAGGTCGGCCGAAGCCGCCAGGAAGATTGGCCGATCGTACTTCGTTGCTCCGTAGCTGTTGATCCAGGCGCCCCACTTGGCGAGCGCCGCCCGGTTGGCGACAGAGGTGCCAGGCTTGACGTACAGGTCCTCGGGGTAGCTGCGGAAGTCGAACAGCTTGCCGTCTCCGAAGGGATTGCCCCGCGCACCGAGCCGGAAGCCGGGAATCGAGTCGGGCACGCTGTCGCCCAGCTCAACCAGCCGGCCGGCAAGGTAGTCAACCAGCGCCTGATCTTGGCGCAGGATGTCGATCACCGCCTTGAGGTTGGCCCTGTACTCCGCCTCGAGCGCGGCTGCGTCCTTGGGCTCTTCGCCGCCGAAGTTTTCGAACTTCGCCCCGTATTTCTCGACGAACGGACGCTTGGTCTCCCAGAACTCCTTCGAGTCACGTCCATGCGGCGCGCCGTGGGAGACGTTGTCGTACTTGAGGTAGCCGCGTCCCTTGCGCGTCTTGAACCAGGCCATGCCAGGAGCGCGATCCGGGTTCGGGCCGTCAACCAGGGCGTGCAGGGATTCGACCACTGCCTTCCACGACTCGCCCTGCTCGCTACCCGTCACCCGCCAGCCATGCGAAGCGAACCACTCCGCCGGCGAGCCGTAGACCACGCTGCTCACAGTATGATCGTCGATGCCGAAGTCATTCCAATCGACGACGTAGTACAGGTTGTCGAGCGCCAGCCCCCAAGCCGAGTTCATCGTCTCGTGGACCACTCCTGGGGTCAGTCCGCCTTCGCCTTCAAAGGCCCACACCCGCACGCCCTGGGCGCCGGCGCGCTTGAGCGCCAGCGCCAGCCCGGCGGCCGCCGGGCTGCCATGCCCCGAGGGTCCGGTGTTGAACTTGAGGAAGAGCGTCTTGCCCTCCATCTCGGCATGTCCCGAGAGCCCACCGCGATGGCGGAAACCCAGCAGGTCTTCCCAGACCAGCATGCGCTCCTTAGCCTTGGGAACCGCATAGCGCTTGTCGCCGGTTTGCTCGAACTTGAGGCGCAGGCTCTCGTTGAACAGTGCCAGCATGCAGTAGATCATCGGCACGGCGTGCCCGCCGGCGAGGACGAACCGGTCGCCGAAGCGCTTTTCCGGGTGGCGGATGTCCCAGCGCATGGCCCCGCTGAGCAACGTACCCACCAGCGCGTAGATCTTCGAGCGCGAGCCGCCCGGGTGTCCGCTCTGCCGGTAGTTCAGGATAACGTCGATCAACTGGTCCAGCAGATCCTTGATCTTCTCCCAGTGATCGAATTCCTTCTCCAGGTCTTGAACGCCCAAAGGCGCTCGTTGATTCGATGCAGCCACAGTCAACTCCTTCTGCCCAGGCTCGATGTCGATCCCGCGGTCAGGCCTGCCACCAGGCCTCTTCCCATACCCGCTTCGTGCCGGCGATCACCTGCTGCGACGACTCAGCGGCGCTCTGCGGCTTAACCTCGAAGCCCACCCACGGGCGGGGCGACTTCCCCTCCGCCAGATAGCCGACCTTGAACATGGCCCGGATGAACTCGACGACCTCGGGCACGTCGTTGGCCGCGCCGGGCCAGCCGAAGCGCGGGTGCTGGTCACCATAGCCAGGCGTCGCCGGATCGGTGACGCAGTTGCCGACATGGATGTGCACCAGGTGCTTCTTCAGCAGCTTGAGCGCCGGCTCCGACTGCTCGCGCAGCAGCGGTTGATGGCTTAGATCGTACATCAGCCCGAACTCAGGGTAGTCCCGGCGCACTTCCTCGGCGTATTTCGCCGAAAGGCCGCTGGGGCCGATCAGGACCGCCTTATCGACGTCGAAGTCGAAGGTCTCGCAGGTCAGGGCCAGGCCAAGCTCGCGGGCGTACGCCGAGAGCTCCTGGGTCGAACGCACCAGCGCCTCCAGGGCGGACATGCGGTCCTTCTCGCCAGGGTCCTTCCCCGAGAGGAACGCCACTCGCTTGCAGCCGAACCCGGCTGCCTCGTCGATCTTCGGCTTCAATGTCTCCACGGCGTGCTTGCGCTCGGCATCATCCAGGCTGTTCAGGTTGAGCTTGCCCATCAGCACCACCGGCTGGGCGCCGTAGCCCACCTGGATGTGCGAAGTTTCGAGCACCTTCTTGACCGCTTCGCGCTCCGCCTCGTCCTTGACGGTGGTGATCTCAACCGCCCCGAAGAATGGGTCTTCGGCAATCACCGCCACGCTCTCGGCGATGGCACCTTCGCCGCCCATCGTCTTGGGGAAGGCCATGAAGTGCACAATACTCATCGTACAGTACTGGTTCCAGTGCTTGTCCATGATCAGTCCTCCGTACAGTCTGTTTCAAATCGGCGGCGCGACGGGGTAAGCGGGCGTCCGGCCCTCGATCACAGCCACCACGTCCTCCGCCACCAGCGCCATTCGGTACAAGCCTTCATTGGTGTGCGCCGCCATGTGCGGCGATAGAACCACATTCTCGAGCGCCATCAGCGCATCGCCTTGTGGAAGCGGTTCCGGGTCGAACACATCCAGCCCGGCGCCCCCAATCCATCCTTCCTGCAGCGCCCGCCGCAGTGCCGCCGGATCGACGACCGGGCCACGCGCGCTGTTGATCAGGAAGGCGCCGGGCTTCATCTTGCGCAACGCCGCCTCCCCGATCAGCCCATGCGTTTCTTTGACCAGCGGCACATGCACCGACACCACATCCGACTGTCTCAGCAATTCGTCCAGCGAAATCCTCCTGGCAGCCAGTTCCTGTTCCACCTGGGGATAGGCGACAACGTCATAGTACACGATCGGCATCCCGAGTCCAAGGTGCGCCATCCGCGCCAGGCGCTGGCCGATCTTGCCGAAGCCGACCAGACCTAGCGTCTTACCCTGCAGTTCGACGCCGATCAGGCGATAGCGCGCCTCCCAGTCGCCGGAGCGCAAGGCGCGATCCGCCTCGGCCAGGCGCTTGGCCAGGGCAAGCATCATCCCCAAACAGTGCTCGGCGACCGACTCGTCGTTCGAGAAAGGGGTATTGACAACGGTGATCCCCAGTTCGGCCGCTGCCGTCCGGTCGATTGCCTCCACCCCCACCCCGTGCCGACCCACCACTTTCAGCTTCGGCGCCGCCTGCATCAGCCGCCGGGTCACCTTGCCATTGGCGCGGATGATGATGCCCTCCACGTCCGGCACAAGCGGCAGCAGCGCTTCCTCGTCCAGGCTGGGCGCCATGCGCACTTCAGCGCGCTCCGCCAGCCAGGCGATGGCCTTCGCGTGCATCGGTTCATACAGCAGGACGACTGGCTTGTTCATTGGGCCTTCGATCTACTTGTGCACGCACAATCGGGCGCCGCGCGATTCGTAGCTCATTTCCTGGTAGACCGTCTTCCACTCCAGATAGTCGTCGATGGCGATCGAACCTTGCTCGCGACCGATGCCGCTCATTTTCATCCCACCGTAGGGGGCCTGGACGTATGACCCGTGGATATCGTTGATCCACACCGAACCGGCCTCCATCCGGTGCGCCGCCAGGTAGCAGTTGCGGGCATCGCGACTGAAGAAGTAGGCGCTCAGGCCGAAGACGGTGTCGTTGGCAACCTCAAAGGCCTTATCCAGGTCGTCGCCGACCTTCATGAAGCCCAGCACCGGCCCAAACGTCTCCTCGCGCATCACTTCCATCTCATGCGTGCAGTCGGCCAGCACCGTTGGCGGGAAGAAGAAGCCCTTGCCGCCAGGTCGGCTTCCGCCCGCCAGCACCTTGGCGCCCTTGGCCACAGAATCCTTCACCTGGCTCTCGACCCAGTCCAGCTGCTTCTGGTTGACCAGCGGGCCGATGTCGACGCCTTCCTTGAAGCCGTCACCGGCCACAATCTTCCTGGCGTAGCCGGCGACGCCGTTGACCACCTGGTCGTACACCTTCTCGTGCACGTACACCCGGTTGATGCGGTTGCACACCTGGCCGCAGCCGCGGAAGGACTGGAAGGTGATCGCCTCGATCGCCTTCTCCAGATCGGCGTCGTCCCAGACGATGCATGGGCATTGCCCACCCAGCTCGAGTGTGACGCGCTTGATCCCTTCGGCGGCGGCTTTCATCACCGCCACGCCCCCGGCGACGCTGCCGGTGATGGCCGCCTTGCGGACCAGCGGGTGGCGCACCAGCGCCTCACCCACCTTGCTGCCGCCGCCGGTGATCACGTTGAACACCCCGGGCGGGAAGCCGACTTCGCTGGCGATCAGCGCCACCATCGGCGCCGTCAGCGGCGTATCCGACGATGGCTTGGCGACCGCCGTACAGCCGGCGGCAAAGGCCGGGCCGATCATGCGACTGAGCAGATGCAGCGGGTCGTTCCACGGCGGGATGGCGGCGATCACGCCCATCGGCTGGCGCAGCACGTAGACAAACTTGTCCTTGACGTCCGACTGGATGACCATGCCGTGGATGCGCCGGGCTTCCTGTGCGTAGAATTCGATCACGTTGCAGAACCCCATGATCTCGCCCTTGGCCTGTGGGAAGGGTTTGCCCTGCTCCGTCGTCAGCACCTTGCCGATCTCCTCGACGCGGGCGCGCACGGTGTTGACGAACTTCTGCATCAGCGCCCCTCGGTCGGCAGCCGGCATATCGCGCCAGATCTTGAACGCGGCATGCGACGAGCGCACGGCGGCGTCGATCTCCTCCGGCGTGGCGACCGGGACTCGGCCCACCAACTCCTCGGTGGAGGGGTTGTAGACGTCGATGAATTGTCCGGACGTCCCGGCCACCGGCTTGCCGTCGATGACCATCGCGGTGACGTCGACCTTCTTGTCGCTTGCCATCGTTCACTCCCTCGAACTGACTTTGCAGTTCATCCCTGAATAGAATGTGTATGCCGCTTAAGATGCGTTGCCGCGCCTTGCGCCCACGAACCCGTCACAACAAGGGATTGGCCGCCGTGGACGAGGCGCCCGATCAGGATCATCATCAATTCCTGGGCCAGTTGCCGGAAATCGCCGACCACGATCGAGTCGCGGTAGATCTGGCGAACGAAGTCCGCACCCACGCCAATCCCGATCACGGTCGCCCCCTGCCGTTCCAACCGGCGTACGACGGCGATCAGATGGTCGGCATTCCCGTTGGGCTGCCCGTCGGACAGCACGATCAGCACCCGGTTCGCCTCCTGCCGCCGGCTCAAGCGGTGATGGGCGAACAGCAGATGCTCCTCATCCCAGTTGTTGTGCCGCGGCTGGATCCCGGCCAGGCGCGTGCGCACGAACCGATAGGGTTCGTCGAAGGATTTGTAGATGCGGTGCTCCAGCGCGGTGCAGCGCATCGTACGGTAGCGGTAGGCCGGGGTCAGTCCGAGGCGCAGTGCCGCCTGGGCTTCGAAGCCGGCCGTGGTGTAGCCGATGATCTCGAAGGGGACGTCGATCCGGCTGAGCGCCTCCCCCAGCAGCACTGCCGCCTTGGCCGCTGTGCGCCACTTCTGCTGCCCACCCATGCTGGCGCTCTCATCCACCAGCAGGCTGATGGCGATCTGCTGTCGTCCACCTTCGATCACCCGCTGAAAGAGCCGGTGGTCGCCGCGGCGCTGCTTCCACAGACGGTTCATCTCGAGCTTGCCGCTGCGGAAGTGTCCGCCGTAGCGCAGGTAGGCCTGCTCCTGCATCAGGTACAGCAGCCGCGTCAACAGGTAGCCCGCTTCGCGTTGCACCTCGGTCCACAGGAGGTGGTAGGCGCCGGCCTCCTGGCGCGGGGCGTCGACGATTGTCTGCCGATCACTGCGTAGCGCACTCGGATGAACCTGTTTCTCCCCCGCGCCGCGCTCGAACCAGGGAGCGCTTCCCGGGCGGTACCACTCGGGCAGTTCCCGCTGGCGGCCCAGCGGCGCAACCTCGACCAGCCCATCCTCGAACTCGATCTGCGGCGGGCCGGGCTGCTCATCCGCCTGGGTGGATCCGCTTGGGCGCGCCCGCTCCCCGGCTTCCTCGTCGTCGAGGAATCGCGAGCCTCGCCGTCGGCCTTCTCCGCCTCCTCGCGGCAGTAGTTCGGCCAACCCCGGGTAGATGCTGCGCATGGCCTGCAACGAGTCCGCCGGGATCTCCGCGGAGGCTCCCGCATAGATCTGCACCTCGGCTCGCGCAAGCGCTTCGGCCACCTCGGCCCGCAGGGGAATCGAAGCATGCCCGCGGCCGATCAGGTACAAGCCATACTCGACTTGCTCGAGCGCCGGCATACGCCGCAGCAGACCGCCGCCCAGGTTGGGCAACAGGCGTGTGGCGAACGCGCGCTGCATCCCCGGCCAGCGGCGGACCATCCAGTTCTCCACCCGGGCGTCTTCCAGCGCGTGCCACAGGACGAGGAAGTGCGGCCTGCCCTCCGCCTGCTCGCGCTCGGCTTCGCCCGCCGTCGAACGCACATCCTGAAGGTAGTGGCCGAGCAGGTGCAGCGCCGAGCCGCGCAGCCACAGGTAGTTGGCCGCAGCGGCCTGCTCCTGCTCGATCCCCAGCACGATCTGTCCGGGGCCAATCCCATCGGATACGCCGAAATCCAGACCCAGGTCGTAGGCATGCGCACAGATCTGAACCAGCTTCTCCAGCCGGTCCCGCCGCTGCTGAACCCGCTCGTGAAGCGGCAGGGGGCTAGAAGTAGTTGTCAAGGATGTCCTCGACGACCTCAGCATCGTAGCTGGACAGCTTGCTGAGGACCGTGTAGGCAGCGCTCTCGCGCACGTCGAAGTGGAGTGTCATGCGAGCCCAATCGATCACCCGCCGCGTGCTGAAGGCGCCAAACACTTTCTCGTTGCGGATGGCGGCTCGCACGTCATTGGCCATTCGCACCATCTTGCGCACGGTGGCCTCGTCTCGGTTGCCGCTTTGGGCGATCACCGCTTCGACTTCCTGATCTTCGTTCAGGTAGTCCATGCGCAGCACGATCGGGAAGCGGTCAAGCAGCGCCTCGTTCAACGTCTTGGTGCCGCCATAGCGCCCTTCCTCGCTCGGGTTCATGCTGGCAAACAGGCGGAAGCTCGGATGCGGCCGCACAATCCGTCCGTCGTATTCCATCAAGACCACCATGCGGTCGTCGTCCAGCAGCGAATGCAGGCAGAAGGCAATCTCGGGGAGCGTGGCGTTGATCTCGTCGAGCAGGATCCAGTCCCCGGCCAGCATCGCTTCAACCAGCACGCCGTTGACCCAGTACGTTCCCTGCTCGTTGATCAGCAGCTTGCCCAGGAACTCGTCGACGGTGGTGGCGCCATTCAGGTTTACCCGGCGCAGGCCGTTGTTGGTCTTCCAGGCGAGGTAGCGCACAGCGAGCGTCTTGCCGACGCCGGTCTCGCCGATCAAGAGCACCGGCAGATTGTGGGCGATGCCATAGGCCAGCTTCTCCAGGTATCCCTGCGCCGGCATGACATAGGTCTGCTCGCCCGGGATGAAGCCGCTGCTGTTGCCAAGCTTCATCGGCAACCGCACCGATCCGATCTGGATCTCCGTCTCGGAACTCATCGAACTCCCTGCGGCGCCGGCGCCGCGACCTTGCCGGACACTCGCTGTCCATCATGCGGCGGATGAGGCGCGTTGCCGCCCAACCCCACCCGCCGCACCATTCGCCCGCGTTTCGCCCGCAACCCGCGCGAGCGGCAAGCCTACTCCGCGGCCCGCTTGGCCTCCAGCGCCCGTAGCACTTTCTCGGACGTTGCCGGCAGATCGGTGATCCAGACCCCGACGGCAGCATGAATGGCATTGATGATCGCCGGCGCCTGGGTGTTGGCCGTCATCTCGCCGATGCCCTTGGCGCCATACGGCCCGGTGCGTGAACCCATTTCGACTACCACTGCGTCCAGCTCGGGCAGGTCCTTGGCCGTTGGGATCATATAGGAGAAGAACCCCGTCGGATGGTGATCGAGCGTCGGATAGTATGGATGCAGCTCTTCCATCAGCGCCGAGCCCAAACCGCCGGCAGTGCCGCCATCGATCTGGCCTTCGACCAACATCGGGTTGATCGCCTTGCCGCAGTCGTAGGCGCTGGCCAGCTTGAGCACCTTCACCCAGCCGGTCTCGTCGTCGACCTCGACCTCCGCCACGGTGGCGCCGTAGGCCATGGTGTGCAGCGGCTCACCCTGACCGGTGTCCGGGTCAACCGGAGCCACCGGCCAGCCAAACGCCCCGCGCCCGGCGATGATCTTGCGCTCATCCCACGTCGCCCGCCCGGCGATATCGGCGATCGGGATCGCCTGCTCCGGGAAATCGCGCACCACGATCTTGTCGTCCTTCGCCTCCAGCTGCTCAGGCTTGACGCCCAGCTGCCCGGCCGCCACTTCGAACAGCACCTGGCGCGCCTCGCGCGCCGCCAGGATCGTGGCATTGCCGGTCTGGTGCGTCACGCGGCTGGCGAACGTTCCCGTGTCGAGCGGGCTGGTATCGCTGTCGACCGCAGTCACGTTGACCTTCTCCAGCGGGACACCCAGTTCCTGCGCCGCGATTTGCCGCACAATCGTGCGCGCCCCCTGGCCGATGTCCACGCTGCCGATCAGCACATCCACGCTGCCGTCGGGGCGCATCTTCACCATCACCTGGCTGGGGTCACCGCCCCCGCTCATCCCGGTCGAGTACCAGACCGCCGAGATTCCTTTGCCTCGTTTGATCGCCATGTGCGCCTCCGCCTACTTCTTCGCCGAAGACATCGCCAGCAGGTCCGCATCCAGCGAGACCCCGGCGCGCTTGGCCGCTGCCTGCATCACCTCGATCAGGCCGCAGTTGTGCTGCACCGCCCCGGTGGCCGAGGTGTCCCCGTCGCGAATGGCATTGATGAATCGCAGCCGCCATGAGTTCATCCCGATCGCCTCGGCGATCTTCTCCATCTGCACGTCCCAGGCAAAGGAACCCTGGTACAGGCCGAAGCCGCGCATCGAACTGGTCGGCCGCTTGTTGGTAAAGACGGCGTAGCTGTCGATCCACACATTGGGGATGTCATACGGCCCGGCGATGCCAGACGACGCCTTGCGGATCACATAGTCGTTGGTCATGGGGTACGCGCCGCCGTCACGCACCATTCTGATCTGGCGCGCCACAATGCGGCCATCCTTCGTCACGCCGTCCTTGAACCAGAGATGCGTGGCGCCGCGATGGGTGGAGGCAATGAACTCTTCCTCGCGCGTCCACACCCACTTCACTGGCCGGCCGCCGGTGTACAGCGAGAGCACGGCACAAATATGATCGGCATGCGGGTCGTTCTTCGATCCGAATCCCCCGCCGACCACGCCGCCGATCATGTGGACGTCTGCTTGCGGCTTATTCAGGATGGCGGCGATCGTGCCCTGGTTGAAGAACACCGCCTGGGTGACGGTGTAGATGTGGGTGCGCCCCATCGAGTCCGTGTAGGCGATGCTGGCCTGCGTCTCGATCGGCGAGTGCTCCTGGGCCGCGGTGCGGAAGTAGTTCTCGACGATGGTATCGGCCTGGCGGAAGCCGGCCTCCACCTCGCCCTTGCGCACCTGGTAGTGGTCCTTGCCGTCGAAGGGCAGCAGGTTGCCCTCCGGGCGGACCTTGGCCGAACCGGGCTCCATCGCCTTGATCGGATCAAGAATCGGCGTCCGTTCTTCCAGGTCGACCGTGATCTTGCCGACCGCCAGGCGGGCGATCTCGGGCGTCTCCGCCGCCACCACCGCCACTTCCTGGCCGATGTAGCGAATCTCCTTGTCAGCCAGCACCGGCTGCTCACCGCCGAACACATTGACCGGGACATCCTTGCCCAGGATCACCGCCACCACGCCCGGCACCCGTTCTGCCCGGCTGATGTCGACGCGCTTGATGCGCGCCGAGGCGACCGGCGAGCGCCAGGCCTTGACGTGCAGCATCCTCGGCAGCTTGATGTCGTTGACGTAGCGCGTGAGGCCGGTGGCATGCTGCATGCCGTCGTAACGCGGTAGGCGTTTTCCGACGTACTGGGTGTCTGCCATGGTCGTATCCTCCTCCTACCGCATCTGCTCAGCGGCGGCCAAGATCGACTCGAAGATCTTGTTGTAGCCGGTGCAGCGGCAGACGTTCCCAACGATGGCCTCCGCCACTTCCTCGCGCGTCGGGTTCGGATTGCGGTCCAACAGCGCCTTGGCTGAGATGATCATCCCTGGCGTGCAGAAGCCGCACTGGGCGCCATAGTGCTCGGTGAACGCGGTCTGCAGCGGATGCGGCTTCTCCGGCGTGCCGATGCCTTCGATCGTGACCACCTTGCGGCCCTCGACGACCGGCGCCAGCACCAGGCAGGCGTTGACCGGCTCGCCGTCCAGCAGCACGGTGCAGGCGCCGCAGTTGCCCTGTTCGCAGCCGAACTTCGGCCCGGTGACGTCGAGGTACTCCCGCAGCAGCGTCAGCAGGTTGATGCCAAAGGGCGCATCCACCGTGACGGACTTCCCGTTGAGCTTGAAGGAAATCTCGTGTTTCAACATGGGGCTACTCGGCTCCTTCCTTCATCCCGCCGGCCTGCCGCAGCGTGCGCGCCACCAGGACCTGGATCGTCCGGGTCCGGTACCAGGCGGTACCGTGCACGTCGTCAATCGGCTTGGTCTCGCTGGCCGCGATCTCGGCTGCCCGGGCGATGGCCTCGGCCGTGAACGGCTTGCCCTTGAGCAGCTTCTCGGCCTTGACCGCCCGCAGCGGCTTGGGCGCCACCGCGCCCATGGCGATCACCACCTCCTCGCAGTTGCCTTTGGCGTCCAGCTTAACCCGCGAGGTGGCGTTGACCACCGCCAGCGTCAGGGCGGCACGGCGGCCGATCTTGGCGTAGGCCGATCCTTCATTCCTTCCGGAGGGCGTGATCACGATCTCGGTCAGGATCTCGCCTGGCTGGATCACGGTCTTCCCCGGCCCGGTGAAGAAGTCCGCCAGCGGCACCAGCCGCTTGCCGCGGCTGGTGGCCAGCACGACCGAGGCGCCCAGCCCCAGCATGGCGCACACCGTGTCGCCGGCCGGTGAAGCCGTGCACAGGTTGCCGCCCAGCGTCGCCAGCGAGCGCACCGGCGGGCTGGCCATCTTGGCAGAAGCCTGCGCCAGCGCCGTTGCCTTCTGCTGCAACAGCCTGGAGGCGCCGGCGGTCTGCATGCGCGTGGCGGCCCCGATGTGGAGCAGGCCGTCCTCCTGCCGGATGTACTCCAACCCGAGCTTGCCGACCCACAACACGGCGTCGGGGATCTTGAACTCGAGGTTCATGTCCCGCACCAGGTCCGTGCCGCCGGCCAGCACCTTGAGGCTCGAGCCGTGTTTCCCCTTCAGCTGAAGCGCCTCCTTCAGCGTGGCGGGGGCGAAGTACTGCACGTCCTTCACGTTTCTCCCTCCTCTCGAGGACTGGTTTTCCCCAATCCAGAAAGCTCTGTCAGCAGGCAGTAGATTGCGATGGCATCCTGGTCGCCGTAGCCGGAGGCCTGGGCGGCGCTGAACAGTTGGTGCGCCGCCCCCGTCACCGGCAGGGCCACACCGAGGGCATGCCCGGTCTCGATCATCAGGCCCAGGTCCTTGTTCATGTGCTTGAGCGGGAAGGCCGGGGCGTAGTCGCTCGCCGTGATATTTCCCACCTTGCGCTGCAGCAGGTTGGAAACCACACCACTCGCCAGCACGATCTCGCCCATCGTCTGCAGCTCGATCCCGCCCTTGGCTGCCAGGGCCATACACTCGGCCAGCGAGGCCACCTGCGCCCCCACCAGCAGGTTGAACGCCAGTTTGGCTGTGGCGCCCGCACCCTGCGGACCCAGGTAGAAAAGATGCTTCCCCATGCACGCCAGCAGATCGCGGTAGCGCTCGAACAGCCGGCGCTCACCCCCGACCATGATCCCCAAGGTGCCTTCCTGCGCCGGGCCTGTGCTGCCGAACACCGGCGCTTCGAGCAACTCCCAACTGTGTGCCGCCAGGTGGCCGGCCAGCGAGATTGCCTGCTCGGGCGAAATCGTGCTCATGTCGATCAGGACTTCCCCGAGGTGTCCGCCAGCCAGCAAGCCGTCGGACCCATCCAGCACGGCCCGCACGCTCTCGGCATCGGTCAGCATGGTGATCACCACCTCGCTGGCCTGAGCCACCGCGCGCGGAGTAGAAACGACCTGGGCGCCCAGTTCCGCCAGCGCCTCGGCCTTAGCCGCCGTCCGGTTGTAGACCGTCAGGGCATGTCCGTTGCGGGCGACATTCGCCGCCATCGGCCCACCCATCAGTCCCAATCCGATGAAGCCTACCTTGGCCATCGCGGCTCCCGTCGGCTGCTGCACCTAGTAAGGCACAAAGTCGCCACGTTTCTTAGCGGCTTCCATCGCCGGCTCACCGTATTCCCACGAAAACTCCGGCCGATAGCGTTCCCGCCAATCGTCGAACTTCATCTTGCCGATGTCCGCCTGATCGGGGAACACCCACTTGACGCCCCATTGTGGGATGACAATCTTCAGATCCGGCACGTGGCGCTTGGCCACCCAGACGCATTCCTCCGGATCAACGGTGGTGTTGCCCCAGTTGTCCCAGTGCATTGGCATCAGCACCTTTGCGCCGACTGCTTCCGCCGTGCGCACCGCGTCGTAGGGTGTCATCTTGTCCGTCCCGCCGGGCGCGTTGTAGCCGATGTTCAGTGTGAGCACATCAACGTTGTACTTCTTGAAGGTGACGTAGGCATTCTGGAACAGCGAGTCCGCCAGATGACAGAAGTTGTGGCCGCCGATCTTGAAGAAGAAGCTGACCGCCACGTCGTCGAACGGACGCCGCACCCCGGGCTCCACCTTGACCCCGGGGCCGCCGGTCATGGTGGCGATTCGGTCGTAGTTGGGCAGGATATCGACCTGCACGTCCTTGAGCTTGTAGCTCTGGCCCGGGCGGACGATCTTGATGCGGTCTTCCGGAACCTGGAAGACACGCATCCGCTCGACGGATGACATCGGTGCGTAGAACGGCGCCTGGGTGGTCTGGGTGGCCGCCTTCAGCGTGTAGATGTCGGTGTGGTCGGCGTGCTGATGCGAGCAGAACACGCCATCCAGCGTCTCGAAGCCGAAGATATCGATCACCTGGGGATTCAGGCGCAGCCAATCGATGGTCGGCGAGCCGGTCGTGCGGCACACGCCGCAGTAGGCATACTCGGTGTAGTGCGCCGGGCCAGCGTAGTTGTCGACGAGCAGCACCGCGCCGCCGGGCGACTTGAGCACAAAGCCCATACCCCCGGTCCACCAGAAGGCGTAAGTGCCCTTCTCGACCCTGGTGTTCTCAATCTGCTTGTTGAGGAACTGTCCCCATTCCGGGAAACACTCGATCGCCCAGCGCACCCGGTCCATTGGGCGATCCTTGTTCAGCAGGTAATCTCCCTGCATCGTGCCGCGGCCGTCGCCGACGATCTCGATCTCGTGATAGTTGATCTCGTCCCCATTCGAGCCCATGCCCGTCTCTCCTGTTTTCCCTGGCAGACTGATGAGTCCGGTCAGCTCAGCCGGATGTCTTCGCCGGCCGCCCAGTGCTCTTTCAGGGTGTGCCGTTCGGGTGGAGCATGATCTTGATCCCCTCCCGGCTGCCCGTGGTCAGCAGCTTGAACCCTTCGTCAAACCTGTCCAGCGGCAGGCGGTGCGTGATCACCGGGCTCGGATCGAGCTGGCCCGAGGCCAGCAGGCCATCCACCAGCCGCCAGGTATCCCACATATGACGCCCAGCGACGCCGCGCACCGTGACCTGGCGCAGGATGATGGCGAAGTTGATGTCCAGCTCAACCGGCTTGGGCGTGATGCCGAACAGCGTTACCCGGCCACCCTTGCGCACCGAGTCGAAAGCGTTCTTGACCGAGGCCGGCGCCCCAGCCATCTCGATCACTACGTCGGCGCCCACGCCGCGCGTCTCGTCCTTGATCGCCTGCACGTAGTCCACGCTGTCCTGGATGTTGTAGACCGCGTCGGCCCCCATCCGCTTGGCCACCTCGAGCCGGCTGGGCACCATCCCGATCAGCGACACCTTGCGCGCACCGGAAGCGCGCGCCACGCCCGCCGCCAGGAGCGCCATCGGCCCGTCGCCGTAGATCACAACGTACTTGGCCGTGACCGGCTCGATCAGCGTCGCCTGGACAGCGCCGCCGAGCGGCTCCATGATGCCGCCGATGTCGGGATGAACCGAGCGCGACAGCGGCCAGAGCGAGGTCTCCGGCACAACCACGTACTGGGCAAACGATCCGTCGGCATCGTTGCCGAAGATCTTCAGGTTCTGGCAGATGTGCTGCAGCCCCATCTTGCAGACCTCGCACACCCCGCACACGATGTGGCTGTCGGCGGTGACGTAGTCGCCGACCTTGAACTCACGCACCTCGGCACCGACCTCGACGATCTCACCGCTGAACTCGTGCCCAAGGGTGAGCGGCGGCTTGATCCTCTTCTGGGCATACTCATCCCAATTGTAGAAATGGATGTCCGAACCACAGATGGCGGTTGACATCACTTTGACCAGAGTCTCATCGGGCCTGATCTGTGGGATGCCCACTTCGACCAGATCGAACCCGGGCTCCGAACGGATCTTGCGAACCGCCTTCATCGTTCCTTTCATCGGTCTGCCTCCTACCTGCTTCCGATTGTCGGTGGGGCGCACCCTCGGCTACAAGACACCCATGTCCTGAAGCACCCCCTTCAGCCGCTCCCGCTGCTCCGGCGCCAGGGGTCCAACGGGCGAGCGCGCCGGACCGGCTTCCATACCCATCAGATCGAGCGCCTCCTTGATCACCACCGGGAACGAGCCCCAGGTGAAAGCCAGGCGCAGCGGCGCCAGGGCGCGTTGCGCCTGCAGCGCCCCCGGCAGATCGCCGGCGATGAACTTGTCGTAGATCTCGGCCACCAGGGCGGGCTTGACGTTGCCCGTGGCGGCAATCCCGCCGCGGGTGCCGTAGAGCAGGCCGGCGTAGATCAGCGTATCCCGCCCCATCAGCACAGAGAACTCGGGCGGTGCGGCACGGATGTACTCCGCCGTCAGTTCCAGGTCGCCGCTCGAGTCCTTGATGCCGATAATCCCCGGAACCTTGGCCAGCCGTGCCAGCAGCCCCACCGAGATCTTGACCCCGGTGCGGGCCGGGTTGGTGTAGAGAATGATGGGGATGTCGACCGCTTCGGCCACGGCCTGGTAGTGGTGGAACAGCTCGTCGTCGGTCGGGGAGATGAAGTACGGCGT
>JBFYRF010000133.1:0-25698 GCA_041302385.1 Anaerolineales bacterium
CAGGGCGAGCTGCTTGATCGCATCGTCGAGACGATCACCGACAATCCCCATGTCTGGGTCGATCAGATGATGGCTGAGGAACATCGGCTCGCACCCTCCAGTCGGAGGGATGCGCGCCGGGCGGCGCTTGTTGTCGGTGTCTCGGCGATCGTCGGCTCACTGATCCCCATCATCCCCTTTGTGTTCCTCCCTCTCGGCCCGAGCATGATCATGGCGCTGGTGCTGGCGGCGCTCACGCTATTCGCTGTCGGGGCCTACAAGGCACGCGTCACGGTCGGCCAGCCCGGCCGCAGCGGGCTGGAGATGGCGGTCATCGGGATACTCAGCGCCCTCGTCGGGTATGTTGTGGGCCTGCTGTTCAGAGCCCCTGCAACGCCCTGAACCCTTCCCCGCTCGCCCTCTCCCGCACTCGTTGCCCCCGGGCTTGCCCCCTCACCCCTTCCCGCTCCCCCAAGCCCAGCGATTCAGGCTCGCCCGCATGAGCCTCCATCCCAGAACCTGGACCCAGCACCCTCTGGCCTGTGCCACATGAGGTTGCGCGCAGCAATCCGTAGCTCGCACACTAGCTTGCGCCGTATGAGCCCCCGCGCGCGGTGAGCCGCGGAGCCTCACATTGACGCCACCTGCCGCCGCCTACCACTCGACGGGGCCAGTGGCGTGGCGTTCGAGCGGCGATTCGTGCCCGGAGAGTTGAGGCTAGGTCATCGGCCGCATGGCCACTCGTCGGTGCCAGTGGCGTGGCGCTCGGGCGGCGGTTCGTGCCTCGGGAGTTGAGCCCTCGTCCTCCGCCGCTTGGCAAGGTGGGGGGAAGGGGGTCCAGGGGGCCTGGGGGGCGGGGGTGCAACCCCTGCCCCCCGGCCCCCTGGGAGAAGGCGGGACATTCAGAAGGCCTCCAACCGCAGCCGATAAGGGGCATGGATCACTCACATCGCGATCCTAGTCTGCGCCCGCAAGACGCCCTCAACCGCCGCTGGCTGGAGTGAGACGAACCGACCTACGCGGTAGAAAGACGAGCCACACACTCGACCTGGCCACAGGGCAGGCCCTCAGTGTACGCCGGGTGATCCCCTCGTCGGGGAACGAAGGCGGCGTAACGCTCACGGCGCACACCGCTGCCAGACGCGCAGCGAGCTCCGCTCTCACCCGCCGGCAGGCGTGCCCTGAATCCCGCCACGCGTCAGGCGGGAAAGGTCGCCCAATGCGGTCTCGACCTCGGCGACCGTCAGCGGCCGCCCCTCAGCATCGCTGCGACACAGCCTCCCGACGGCCGCCTTCTCCAGCGCCACGTCCCGAATCGGCAGATCGCGCGCCAGCGCTTCCTTCACCAGTTCCGCCGCAGCGCGATAGCCGATCAGCGGGTTGAGCGCCGTAGCCACAATCGGATTGCGCGCCAGCCAGCTCTCTGCCCGCGCACGGTTGGCCTCGACGCCGCGCACGCAGCGCACGGTGAAACCCTCCATCGCCCCGATCATCACCTGCATCATCTCGAACAGGTTGTGAGCGATCACCGGCATCATCACATTCAGCTCAAGCTGACCGGCCTGCGCCGCCATGCCGACCGTCGTATCGCAGCCCACCACGTGGAACATTGCCATATCGAGCATCTCGGCCATCACCGGGTTGACCTTGCCCGGCATGATGCTCGATCCCGGCTGCACGGGTGGCAGGCGAAGCTCATCCAACCCGGTCGTCGGACCGGAGGCCAACAAGCGGAAGTCGTTGGCGATGCGGATCAGCGTCAGCGCCAACGTGCGCAGGGAAGCCGAAAAATCCACCATGTCGGCCATCGACTGCATGCTCTCAAACAGATTCTCCGACAGACGAAGCTCAAGCCCGCAATCCTGCGACAGCCGCCTGACCATCCGCCGGGCATACTCCGGGTGGGCGTTCAGGCCGCTTCCCACGGCGGTCCCGCCGATCCCGAGTCGGCGCAGTCCCTCCGCCGCCCGCAGCACTCGCTCGCCGTCTCGTCGGACCGCCTCGGCATAGGCCCCGAACTCCTGTCCCAATGTCACCGGCACGGCGTCTTGCAGGTGCGTCCGTCCTGACTTGACAACGTCCTCGAACGCCTGCGACCGCTCCTCCAAGGCCTCGGCCAGCGCCGCAGTCTGGCCCAGCAGTTCGCCCAGCCGCCACAGGCAACCGAGGCGAATGGCGGTCGGGATGGTGTCGTTGGTGGATTGACCCATATTGACATGATCATTCGGATGGACGCGATACTCCCCCAGGCTGCCGCCTAGCAGGATGGTGGCGCGGTTGGCGATCACCTCGTTCACATTCATGTTGTGGCTGGTCCCGGCCCCAGCCTGGAATGGATCAACGACAAATTCCGTGTCCCAAGCGCCGCGAATGGCTTCCTCGGCTGCCTGCTGGATGGCGGCAGAACGCTCGGCATCCAGCAGCCCGAGGTCGCAATGGACTGCGGCCGCCGCCCGCTTGATGACCGCCATCGACCAGATGAATGCCCGGTACGGCCGTAGCCCGGAGACGCGGAAGTTGTCGATCGCCCGCTGAGTCTGGGCTCCATACATGGCCGCAGCCGGCAGGTGAACTTCCCCCAGTGAATCGCTCTCCGTGCGCATCGAATCCAGCATCCTGCTTGTCCTCACCCGGGATGTCCCGGAAGCAAAGAGGGAGCCTCGCGGCTCCCTCGCTTAACCGATCGATGGGTGGACTACTTCTCCAGCGCCTTGTAGCCAGGGCCGGACTTGAAGTAGTCGTAGTTCGGTTTGATATCGGGGGTCAGATCGACCACCTCTCCTGCGTTCAGTGCCTTGGTGTGTTCGAGGTGGACCGCATCGCCGTGGTGATTGGAGCCATCGTACACGGCCTCGAAACCCGCCGTGCCCGCCGGCATGGAGAGCAACTGGCCGGCCTTGGCGCTGTGCGCCGAGGGCACCTCATCTTCCGTGAAGATGGCGTCAAACGGGCACTCGGGGATGCAAGCACCGCAGTCGATGCAGGTGTCCGGGTCGATGTAGTACCACGGCCACTGCTCGACCGGCTTGCCCGGGATGATGCACTCCACCGGACAAACGTCGACGCATCCCGAGTCGCGCAGGCACAGGCTGGTGATGATGTGCGTCATAGGCTCGATCCTCCCGTTTGTCTGTCTTTGGGTCGGGGTTCCCCCGACGGCCTCTCGGTCGTGCTCAGCCGCCGAACCGGTCGGCTACATTTTCCCAGTTTACCACGTTCCACCAGGCGGCCACGTAGTCCGCCCGGCGATTCTGGTAGTTGAGGTAGTAGGCATGCTCCCAGACATCGAGGCCCAGGATCGGCTTGGCGCCGTCGGTGAGCGGGCTGTCCTGATTGGCCGTCGAGACGACCTGCAGCTTGCCGC
This sequence comes from Anaerolineales bacterium, assembly GCA_041302385.1. Taxonomy (GTDB): domain Bacteria; phylum Chloroflexota; class Anaerolineae; order Anaerolineales; family E44-bin32; genus PFL42. Next base: position 3,344 of record JBFYRF010000133.1, read on the forward strand.
TCTTGTCGCTCACCAGCCATGCCCAGCCACTTCCGAAGCGGCCCATGGCAGCCTTGGAGAAGGCGTCCTTGAAGGCGGCGAAGTCGCCGAAGGCGGCAGCGATGGCCTTGGCCAGGGCACCCCCCGGCTCTCCACCCTTGCCCGGGCCCATGATCGTCCAGAACAGGCTGTGGTTGGCGTGGCCGCCGCCATTGTTGCGCACTGCCGTCCGAACGGCCTCCGGCAGGCTGTTCAGGCTGGCTACCAGTTCCTCGACCGGCTTCTTAAGCAGGTCGGGGTGAGCCTCAAGCGCAGCGTTGACGTTGGTGATGTATGCCTGGTGATGCTTTCCGTGATGGATCTCCATGGTCCGGACATCGAGGTGGGGCTCGAGCGCGTCAAAGGCGTACGGCAGAGGTGGGAGTTGGTACGGCATGGCAGGTTCCTCCTTGGTGTGGTCCTCGAGCAGTCAGATTGACCGGTGCGGGGACTTCTTGTAGTATCGCTGGACGAGCGCCCAAGCGAATCGGACTACATTCGCCCAATTATATCCTCCCCGAGCATGGTCCGTCAAGGGAATGCCTGGGTACGCGACTCGAGGGACAACCAGCGATTGCAGCTGCCCATGACAGGAAACGCCGACATCTGTTGCAGGCACCGCGGCTTCGCTCGAGGCCATCCGGCCCGCGCAGCGCGACACCCTGTTCGGGGTAGCGGCCCACGCCCGCGCCTTGTCAGTGCTTGCTGCCCGGCCGGAACTCGCAGCTCCCTGGGCGTCGCCGGGGGTGAGCAAGCCGCCTTCGGTGAGCTTCCCGACCGTATGATCGGGGAATGGATCCATTTGGGCCCGCCGGCGGCTGACTCTTCAAGTCCACCGATCCCACTCGCCTCTATGGACGTCAAGGCGTCTCATGCGACATCCCCTGGGAGCACAGCGCCCACGGGCGACGCGGCCTCAGCGCTTACCTGCGTGTCCCGAAGGGATGCGACGCGATCGCTGCACGGTCCCGCACCGGAGTTGGGAGCGCGGACGCGCCAGACGGTATCGGAGCTGCCCACCCCAGCCAGGCTCTCACCGTCACGCCTCCATCCTGACCCCGCGCGGCAAGCGGCTGCATGCTGAGTCCGCCAGCAACCTCGAACGCGCCGCCGGCTTCCCCCAGCGCGGGCAGGGTCTATGCGGCGTTGGCGGTGGCGGTGGGTTCCGCCTCTTTCGCCTCGATCCTGATCCGCTGGTCGCAGCCGTACGCTCCGTCCCTGGTGATCGCCGCCTACCGGCTGTCGATCGCCGCGCTGTTGCTGTGGCCGATCCTGCTGCTGCGGAGGCGGCAGCACCCTGCCCGCTGGCGGGCAGCGGAGCTTGGGATGACGGTCATATCCGGCACGCTGCTGGCATTGCACTTCGGCACCTGGATCTCCTCGCTGGCCCACACCAGCGTCGCCAGCTCCGCTGTGCTGGTGGCGACGGCCCCGCTGTTCGTGGCGCTGCTCTCTCCCATCACAATCGGGGAGCGCGTCCCGCCCCGCCTGTTCGGCGGGCTTGCCCTTGGGCTTCTCGGGATGCTGGTGATCGCCTCCAGCGATGTGTGTGCTCCCGGCTGGCCACCTCAGTGTGTGTCTCCAGCCGCAGTTCTTGACAGCGAGGCCTTACTGGGGGACTTGCTCGCCCTGGCCGGCGCGGTTGCGATGGCGGGGTACCTGCTGATCGGCCGCAGCCTACGGCACAGGGTTCCGCTGCTTCCCTACATCACCCTCACCTACACGGTTGCCGCCATCGGCCTGATTGGGGCTGCAAGCGCTTTCCAACTGCCGCTGACCGGCTATCCCGTGCAGGCACTGGGCCTCTTCGCCTTGCTGGCGATCTTCCCACAGCTGATCGCCCACTCCACGTACAATTGGGCTGTCAGGCACGCAGCCGCGGCGCCGGTGGCGCTGACCCTGCTCGGCGAGCCGGTCGGGGCGATCCTTCTGGCGGCGCTCCTGCTGAATGAGCGGCCGGAGGCGCTGGAACTTGGCGGGGTCACCTTGATCCTGGTCGGCATCTGGTTCGGTGCCCGGTCCGGCACGCGATCGACGTCCAGCGCTCGGCGTTCCCATGCCGGCGCGGGCACGCCACCAAGCACATAGAGAAGGGAGAACAGGATGCAAATCCGCTGCCAACGATGCTCGAGCACGGTCAACCTGCGCAAGGAGGAGATCGCCTTTGCGCTTGAGGAGCTGAAGAAGAGCGGCGGGCGGCACTACGATGTACGCTGCTCGCGTTGCCGGCATTCCAATCGAGTCTCGCTCGACCAGCTGCAGCGGGCAGCGCCCCGCCCAGCCGCCGGGGAGGGTACAACCGAAGAGAGCGGCTGAGATGTCTGGACCCTATCTCACGCTGATCTCCGCCGAAGACCTGCACGCGCAGCTCGGTCAGGCGGGCTGGGTCGTCCTCGACTGCCGCTTCGACCTGGCCTCGCCCAGCCGGGTGGCGCGCGAGGTCTATCCGGCCGGGCACATTCCGGGCGCGCACTATGCCGACCTCGAACGCGATCTCTCCGGGCCGACCACCGGCCGGAACGGCCGCCACCCTCTCCCTTCCCCCAGCCAGCTCGTCGAGCGGTTCAGTGCCTGGGGGATCGCCCCGGAGAGCCAGGTCGTCGTTTACGATGACAACAGCGGCTACGCCGCCCGGGCGTGGTGGTCATTGCGCTACATGGGCCATTCAGCCGCAGCCGTGCTCGATGGGGGCCTGGCGGCATGGATTGACCAGGGGTATCCACTGGCCGAAGGAGCCGAGCAGCCTGCCCCGGGGGTGTTTCGGGGAGCGCCCCACCCGGAGATGGTAGTCCCGACCGTGGCCGTGCTGACCGCGCCCAGGCTGATCGATGCACGCGCACCGGAACGGTTCCGTGGAGAGATCGAGCCGATCGACCGGGTGCCCGGCCACATCCCAGGGGCCCGCAACTACCCTTGGGCGACCAGCCTGGGGGACGATGGCCGGCACCTCGCACCGGACGAGCTGCGCCGCCGGCTACTGGCCACACTCGATGGAGTTGCCCCATCGCAGGCTGCTGCCTACTGCGGATCCGGCGTGACGGCATGCAACATCCTGCTGGCAATGGAGCATACCGGCATATTGGGCGTGAGGCTCTACCCGGGGTCGTGGTCGGAGTGGTGCTCTGATCCGTCCCGCCCGATCGAGACCAGCCCACACGCTCCGCCCGGCTGAAGGCCCAAGTCTCCCCGCCGCCGCTCACCGCCGGGCAGGCGCGACAAATCCCACCCTACCAGGTCAAGGCCTCCTCCGCCAACCCATCCATCGACGGGTAACTCAGGCCGGTCCCCGTCAGGCTCAGGCTGCCGGGGAGGAAGGCCTTCCCCTAACTTGGCACTCCCCCTGATGCTGTGCGCCAGGAATTCGCACAGGGAGCTCCCTGCGCCTTCTGATTCACACGCCGGGGTGATGCCGAGGCTTCCTTGCCTGACGGCGTGGGGGAAGTCCACCGATCGGAAGGGAGCGGGGGCGGGAGAGTTCCGGCGACAGGTGGAGTGCGCATGGGAACAGCCTCATGCACCCCTCCGGCTGGCACCACGTCAGGCGACGTGCTGTACCGTAGCCGACACTTCGTCAGGAAACGGGACTGCCTTCGCCCCCAGGTCGGACGGGATACCCAGCGCCAGCACCCCCGCAATCAGCGTAATGGCTGCGGTCGTGAGAAACATCGCATCCCAGCCGCTGCGGTCGGCCTGCACGCCGCTGAGCAGCGTCCCGACGGCTCCGCTGGCGAACATGAATCCGAGGATCAGGCCGGAGGCAGCGCCCACACTGCCCGGCATCATGCTCTGCGCCTGCACGACCAGGATGGTGTGCGAGAAACCCGTCAGCGCGCCTGCCGCCGGCGCCAGCAGGTAGGCCCAGGGGGTGAGTCCAAACTGGGGGTAGAGCGCCAACGGCACCGCGCCCAGCACCAGGGACCACACCGTAAGCATCCTGCCTCCGAGGCGGTCGCCCAGCCAACCGCCGGCAACCCCACCCAGCGCCGACCCCCCCATGAACAGCGCAGCCATCAGCCCATACACGGTGGCACTGAATCCGGCGTCACTGTAATACTTGGGCAGGAAGGTCAGCAGATTCGTCTGCGACCACGACCGCAGCGCCACAACCAGGATGAATGCCGCCAGCGCCGTCCAGCGCAGGTCGGTCGTGAAGCGCAGCAACGGGCGGCCCTCGACGTGAGCGGTAGGCACGGCGACCTGGAAGTGATTGGCGGCGAACAGCCCGGACGAAAGCACCACCGGAACCAGAAGCAGCAGCCCGGCCGCCCCCCATTCCCCCAGGAGCAACCCCCCGATGGCCGGACCGACCGAGTACCCTGCTTGGCCGAACATGAAGAACAGGCTGGCGGCGGTCATGGCCTCGCCGTGGAAGTGCAGCTTGCCGATCTCGGACGATTCCATCGTCCCTGCGGGGTGGAAGGCGGCAGAACCCAACGCCGAAAGGATCAGCAGCACCAGCGCCAGATACCCCTGGACAACCAGGGCCAGGCCGAAGCAGGCCGCCATCCAGATGACCCCGCCAACCGCCAACCGACGCGGCCCGGCCCGGTCGGCCATCACGCCGAAAGCCGGCTGCGAGAGCGAGGCGGCGAAGCTGTACAGCATGCTGACCATGCCGATGGCGGTATTGGTCAGGCCGAGTGGAATGCTCCATGCAGCCAGCAGCAGCCCGCGCTGTGCATTCAGGACATCCACCGCAAGGTGCGCCAGCGCCACGGCCATGAATGAGACATCGCGGAGCATGCTCATGCGTACACGCCCGACTCATCAATGATCCCCGCAACCCCGGGCGGAACCAGATGCTTGTAGGGCAGGTCGGCCTTCACCCGCCGCCGGATCTCGCTCGCCGAAACATCGATCAGCGTCGCCTCGACCCAGGTGACCTTGGCGCTCAGGCCCGGCAGGATCGACTCCAGCCCGTCCATGTCCGGTCTTGCCCCGGGACGGAGCAGCACCGCGATGCGCCAGCACCGCTCGAGGAAGCGCTGCGGCTCATGCCAATCGGGCAGTTTTCTCAGACTGTCCGAGCCCATGATGTAGGCGAACTGCGCCGAGGGATCCCGAGCCTGCAGCCATTCCAGCGTGCCGACGGCGAAGTGCGGCGCCGGGCGCTCGACATCCGCCAACGACAGCTCGAAGCCGTGCTCTCCGCGCAGTGCGGCGCGAACCATCTCGAGACGTAGCTCGATGGAGGCGACGGGCGGGTTCGGCTTGAGCGGTGGAAAGGTGGTGACCACCCACAGCACCTTCTCAAGCAGCAGCGTCCGCCGGGCCTCACCGGCAAGTCGCAGGTGGCCGAAGTGCGGGGGATCGAACGTCCCGCCGAAGACGCCAATCAGTCTTGCCACTCGAACTCATACTCCGCGATGCGCACGTTGTCTCCCGGTTGGGCACCCGCCTGGCGCAGTGCCTGCTCGACCCCGATGCGCCGCAGCAGCCGCTGGAAGCGCCGGACCGACTCTTCCAACTCCCAGTAGGTCATGGCGGCGGCACGCTCCAGGGGTACACCGGCCACGCGCCATGTCCTAGGACCCTCGGATGACACGGTGAAATCGTCCAGCCGCGCCTCTCGGCGGTACACCGGCAAGGTTTGTGCGGGCTGCGGCGGGAGGGTGATGTCCGCCAGCCGGCGAGCCTCGTTGGCCAGCTCGCGTGTCCCCTCGCGCGCCAAAGCCGATATGGCACGCGACGGGATCGCGTTGGCGCTCAGGGCGCGCTGGAGCTCAGGCCAGCGCTGGCGAACCTCGGGCAGGTCGAGCTTGTTGACCACAACAATCTGGGGCTTGTCCGGCAGGTCCTTGTCGAACAAGGCCATTTCCGCGTTGATCTGAGCGTAGTCGACCAGCGGATTGTCGGCCGTGCCATCCAGTAGGTGAATCAGCAGGCGGGTGCGCTGAATATGGCGCAGAAATGCATCCCCCAGACCGGCGCCGGTATGCGCGCCCTCGATCAGGCCGGGGATATCCGCCAGCACCAGCGTCGCCCCGTCGTCGAACTCCAGCACGCCCAGGTTGGGCTCGAGCGTCGTGAAAGGATAGTCGCCGATCTTCGGCGTGGCGCGGGTGAGAACGGAAAGCAGGGTGGACTTCCCGGCATTGGGCAGCCCGATGATCCCCACGTCGGCAATCAGGCGCAGTTCGAGCTTCAACCGGCGAGTGCGCGCCGGTTCACCTTTCTCGCCCAGGCGCGGCGCCTGATTGCTGGAAGTGGCGAAGCGGGCGTTGCCGCGACCTCCCCGCCCGCCGCGACAGACCACGAGCCGATCACCGGCGGAAACCAGGTCGCCCAGCAGGTCCCCGCTGGCCAGATCCCGCACCAGCGTCCCGAGCGGAACTGCCAGCACCAGATCCTCGCCGGAGCGGCCGGTGCGGTCGGCCGAACCGCCGGGGCGACCGTCGGCGGCGCGCTGCGCCGGGCGGTGGCGGAACGCCGAGAGGGTGGACAGGGTCGGGCTGGCCTCCAGGACCACGTCGCCGCCCTTTCCACCATTGCCGCCATCGGGCCCGCCGCGCGGCACATACTTCTCGCGCCGGAAGTGAACCGCGCCGTCACCACCTCGGCCCGAGGTCACCTCGACCTCAACTTCGTCCAGAAACACGATTCACCTTGTGGGGAAACAGACTGCGGAATTATACCCAAGCTCAATCCCTCGCCGTCGATTGCACGCCTCCAACGAATGTGCTAGAGTTTTCCCGCGTACCTGTGCGCACGTGGAGAGCCCGGAATGGTCGATGGGAAGGTCCCAGACATCATCGTCGGTCGATTGCCGCTCTACCTGCGAGCCCTGTCGCGCATGCGCCAGGCTGGCGCACAGGTCACCTCCTCGCAGGAGTTGGGATCTCAGATCGGGATTTCGTCGGCGCAGATCCGCAAGGATCTTTCGCAGTTCGGGGAGTTCGGCAAGCAGGGAACCGGCTACAACGTTCCCTTCCTGATCACCCAGCTGCGCCGGATTCTGCAAGTCGAAGAGGTCTGGGATGTCGCCCTGATCGGCATCGGGGACCTGGGCCGGGCGATCGCCAACTACGCCGGCTTCGTCGATCGCGGTTTCCGGATCACGCTCGTTTTCGAGAGCGACCCCGAGAAGATCGGCCAGCGGATCGGCGCACTCACCGTCCAGGACATGGCGGGGCTGGAAGAAGAAATCCACCGGCGCGGCGTTCGCATCGCCATGCTGGCTGTGCCAGCCGCCGCCGCCCAGCCGGTCACGGACCGCCTGGTCGGCTGCGGCGTGCGCGGGATCCTGTGCTACGCGCCGACCTCGATCTCCGTTCCCCCGGAAGTGCAGGTGCAGTACACCGATCCAGTCCTCCATCTGCAGCACATGACCTTCTACCTGGGCGCCAGCCAGGCGCCACGCTAGAGTCCCACCGCCGCGCTCGCCAGCGGACCGTCATCCGTGTGTCCGGTGGGGAGCCCGCCACCGGCAGACGCCGGGGCCAGTGGCCAAGGCGACGGCCGTTGGCCATCCTGGGGGGCGCGGCTGCGGGCCCCCATCTCCCTGTCGCCCTTGCGGAGAGCCTGCCCCGGCGCTGACCGGGGGTCAAGGCCTATACCGATGACCTCTTGCACAAGGAAGCCTCTCTGCCCGGCTCTTTGCGCGGCGAGGGCGGGACGCTCGGCACGCCGGGCAGAGGCTGGCGCTTGCGCTGAATCCCCGCCTGCGCGGCGATGACGGGTTGACCAAGGGAACCCCTCCCTTGCGGGGAGGCAACCCTCGCCGTCTGACTAGCTGGCGTTCCTGCTGGAATGGAGAGCCGACGGCGGAGTGGCGCAGGGTTGCACGAGAGCACCACCTGGCGCTCAGATTGAGGCAAGGGTCGCTGCTCGTAGAGCAAGGGTCAGGTTGGGGCTAGACCGCAGGAAGATGCCGCTTCAGTCGCTCGAGCATACCCAGGGCGCGGGCTGCGCCCTTGGCGGTGCAGGCTACCGGTTCCTCGGCCAGGTAGGCCGGCACGCCGGTCTCGCGCGTGAGCCACTTGTCGAGCCCGCGCAGCAAAGAGCCGCCCCCGCAGATCACCATCCCCCGGTCAATGATGTCCGAGGCCAGCTCCGGCGGCGTGCGCTCGAGCACGTTGCGGATGGCGGAGATCTGAAGCTGCAGCGTCTCTTGGAGCGCCTCCACGATCTCGGAAGTGGTGAGCGTGATCGGCCGCGGCAGCCCGGTCACCTGATCCTGGCCCTGGATCTCGATCGTGCGCTCTTCGGCTTGTGGGATGGCGGCGCCGATACGGATCTTGGAATCCTCGGCGGTGCGGGCGCCGATGATCAAGCCGTACTTCTTGCGCACGTAGCCGACAATCGCCTCATCCAGCCGGCCGCCTCCGATGCGGATGGCGGAGGCCGCCACGATCCCGCTCATGGCGACCACCACGGCTTGCGTCACGCCGCCGCCCAGGTCGACGACCATGTTGCCGGAGGGCGTGGCGATCGGCAGACCGACGCCGATGGCTGCAGCCAGCGGCTGCTGGATCAGATGCACCTCCCGGCTGCCGGCCTGCAGCGCCGCTTCGTGCACCGCGCGGCTTTCGACGCTGGTCACGCCGTAGGGGACGGTCATCATCACCCGCGGCTTGAACAGGCGCGCCGGGCCGCAGGCCTTCTCGATGAAGTGACCCAGCATGCGCTGGGTCACCTCGAAATCGGCGATCACCCCATCCCGCAGCGGGCGCATCACCTGGATGCTCTCAGGAACCCGCCCGTCCATTTCGCGTGCCGCCTGGCCGACCTCGACGATCTTGAGTTCATCGACGTCGATGGCGACAACCGTCGGCTCATGCAGCACGATATCGCTGCCTTCGCAGATCAGGGTGTTGGTCGTGCCGAGGTCGATGCCCAGGTCGCGCCCGAAGAGAGGCATCGCCTACTCTCCTTCGCCCGAGACGGGGCCGGAGTACCCCGGCTTCCTGCCCTTGCCGTAGCGGCGGGCAGCATCCAGGCGAAGTCTCGAGCGGCGCAGCGCCGCTTCCAGCGCCAGGTATTCGTCAGTTTCGGGCGGCGGGCCTTGCTTGAGCATCGCCTCAGCCCGCGCTCGAGCGGCCTCGGCTCGCGCCAGATCGATTTCCTCGACGTTTTCGCCGACGTCGGCCAGCACGATCACCGTATCCGGCCGGACCTCCAGGACGCCGCCGGCGACGGTGAAGGCCAGCTCCTCGGCGCCGTTGCGCACGCGCACCACGCCGTAGGCCAGCGTGCTCAGCAGCGGGGCATGATCGGGCAGGATCCCCATCTCGCCGACCGTGCCGGGCACCTGCACAGAATCCGCCGGCCCCTCATAAAGCACCCGATCCTGGGAGACGATCTCACATTGGAGTGGCATGGCATCTGCTCCGCGCGGCCGGCCGGTCAGGCCGCCATGCGGGTGGCCTTCTCCCGGGCATCCTCAATCGTCCCGACCATGCTGAAGGCCTGCTCGGTCAGGTCGTCGTGCTTGCCGTCCAGGATCTCGCGGAAGCCGCGCACGGTCTCGCGCAGCGGAACGTAGCGGCCCTCCAGGCCGGTGAACTGCTCGGCGACGAACATGGGCTGGGAGAAGAAACGTTCGATCTTGCGCGCCCGCATCACCAGCAGCTTGTCGTCCTCGCTCAGTTCGTCGATCCCCAGGATGGCGATGATGTCCTGCAGATCCTTGTAACGCTGGAGCACGCGCTGGACCTCGCGGGCGGTGGTGTAGTGGTCCTCGCCCACGATCACGGGATCGAGGATGCGCGAAGTGGAGGCCAGCGGATCGACCGCCGGGTAGATGCCCTTCTCAACAATCGAGCGCTCCAGGGCGATCGTGGCATCCAGGTGGGTGAACGTCGCCACGGGCGCCGGATCGGAGTAGTCATCGGCGGGGACATACACGGCCTGCATCGAGGTGATCGAACCGGTACGGGTTGAGGTGATGCGCTCTTGCAGCACACCCATCTCGGTTGCCAACGTCGGCTGATATCCCACCGCCGAAGGCATGCGCCCCAGCAGCGCCGATACCTCGGAGCCGGACATGCTGAAGCGGAAGATGTTGTCGATGAACAGCAGCACGTCCCGTCCCTGATCCCGGAAGTACTCGGCCATGCTCAGTGCGCTCAGTCCTACCCGCAGGCGGACGCCCGGCGGCTCGTTCATCTGGCCATAGACCAGGACCGTGTCCTTGAGCACACCCGACTCGATCATCTCGCGGTACATCTGGGTACCTTCGCGGGTCCGCTCGCCGATCCCGGCGAACACCGAATTGCCCTTGTGGACCGTAGCGATGGAGCGAATGAGCTCCTGGATGATTACCGTCTTGCCGGTGCCGGCGCCACCGAAGATGCCGGTCTTGCCGCCGCGCGTGAAGGGGGCGATCAGGTCCACCACCTTCAGCCCGGTCTCGAAGACCTCGACCCGCCGGGACTGCTCATCGAACGACGGGGCCGGACGGTGGATCGGATAGTACGTCTCCGCTTCGACCGGACCCTTGCCGTCGATCGCCTTCCCCAGGACGTTGAAGACCCGCCCCAGGGTAGCCTCGCCGACAGGCACCAGGATCGGACTGCCAGTGGCAACCGCCTTCAAGCCGCGACGCAGTCCATCGGTCGTGTCCATGGCGACCGTCCGCACAGTCTTGTCATCCAGGTGCAGCTGGACTTCGAGCACCAGCGGCGGCGCATCCGGCCGCTCGATCTCAATCGCCTCGTTGATCTGGGGCAGGTCGCCAGTCGCGAACTCACAGTCCACCACCCCGCCGCGCACTTGAGCTACCCGCCCGATGCCTTCGGTCATGTTCGCCTCCGAACCCCCATCCGCCCTACCCGCCCAGGGCTTCCGCGCCCCCGACGATGTCCAGGATGTCACTGGTGATGGCCTGCTGCCGGGCCTTGTTGTATTCCAGGCGCAAGGTATCCCGCAATGCGTTGGCGTTCTCGGTGGCGTTCTGCATGGCCACCATGCGCGCCGCGTGTTCGCTGGCCAGCGACTCCAGAATTGCCTGATAGATCTGCAGCGCCGTGAAGCGCGGCACGATCTCCTCGATCAACTCGGCTTCGCCGGGCTCATAAATGTACGAGGCGGCGGCAGTCCCCCGCCCCGCAGCCTGGACATCGATTCGCTCGCCGCCACCCACCTCGAGCGGCAGCAGCTTCTTCGCAGTGGGAACCTGCCGCAGCAGGTTGACGAAATTGGTGTAGACGACATGCACCTGATCGGTCCGTCCCTGCAGGTACTCGTCGACCAGCAGGCGGCCAATGGCCGATACGTCCGAGAACCTCGGCTCCGCCGGCAGGCTGTTGAATTCGGCCCGGATATCGACCCGCAGCCGGGTGACCAGGTCGCGGCCCTTGCGCCCGACGATCACGTAGCTGACCGGGACGGGAGACTCGCGGAAGTTATCGATGGCATAGCGGACAACATTCATGTTGTAGGCGCCGGCCAGGCCGCGGTCGCCGGTGAGCACCACCACCAACTGGTGGCGCACCTGCTCGCGGTCCATCAGCAGCGGGTGCACCGAGTTGCGCCCGGGCTGGGAGGAAAGGTGGCGCAGCACGGCCCAGGCCTGGGTGGCGTACGGCCGAGTGGCCAGCGCCGCTTGCTGCGCCCGGCGCACGCGGCTGGCGCTCACCGCCTGCAGGGCGCGCGTCACCTGGGCGATGTTGCCGACGCTGCGGATTCGCAGCCTCATCTCGCGTCCCGATGCCACGCTTGCTCCTTAGCCTGGGCTGATCATCGGACTACTGCCAGGACCGGTTGAAAGCCTCGAGCGCGGCTCGCACCCCGGCCTCGGTCTCGGCGCTGATCTGGCGCTGCTCGACGATATCGCGTCCCAGCTCGGGGACGGTGGTGTCGAAGTGCCGCAGCATGGAGGCCTGCCAGGCCTTGATCCGGGCAACCGGGACCGCATCGGTGAACCCATTCGTCGCCGCGAACAGTGAGATCACCTGGTGCTCCAGGGACATCGGCTGATATTGTGGCTGCTTGAGCACTTCCTGCAGGCGCTGGCCGCGCGCCAGCTGCGCCTGGGTCGCCTTGTCCAGGTCGGAGCCGAACTGCGCAAAGGCAGCCACCTCGCGAAAGGCAGCCATGTCGAGCCGCAGGCGCCCGGCCACCTGGCGCATTGCCTTGAGCTGCGCCGAGCCGCCGACGCGCGACACCGAAAGGCCGACGTTCACCGCCGGACGGATACCGGCATAGAACAGGTCGCTCTCCAGGTAGATCTGTCCATCGGTGATCGAGATCACATTGGTCGGGATGTAGGCCGACACGTCGCCCAGCAGCGTCTCGATGATCGGCAGCGCCGTCAGCGAGCCGCCAGATCCTGCCTGCTTGGCGACCTTCAGGCGCGCGGCGTCGGGACGCGCCGCCAGGGCGGTCTTGGCCTCCTGCTCGGCCAGCGGGCCGTCATACACCCGGCCGTCCACACTGGTTGCAGTGGATGCCTCGCCCTGCACGTCCTGCGGCACGATCAGGTAGCGATCGGCGATGCGCACCGCGCGTTCGAGCAGACGGCTGTGCAGGTAGAAGACATCCCCGGGATACGCCTCACGCGCCGGCGGACGCCGCAGCAACAGTGAGACCTGACGGTACGCCCAGGCATGCTTCGACAGATCATCATAGATCACCAGGGCGTCGCGCCCGGCTTCGGCAAATTCCTCTCCAATGGCGCAACCGGCGTACGGGGCGATGTACTGCAGCGCGGCCGACTCATCGGCGGCAGCCGCCACGATCACTGTGTGCTCCATCGCGCCGTAACGGTCCAGCGCGGCGACGGTGCGGGCAATCCCCGCGCGCTTCTGCCCGACGGCGACGTAGATGCAGATCAGGTTCTTGCCCTTCTGGTTGATGATCGTGTCGATAGCCAGCGCCGTCTTGCCGGTCTGCCGGTCGCCAATGATCAGCTCGCGCTGGCCGCGCCCGATCGGGATCATCGAGTCGATGGCGATGATTCCGGTCTGCACCGGCGTGTCGACGTCGTGCCGTCGCACCACCCCGGGGGCAATGCGCTCAATTGCGCGGAAGCCAGCACTTGCCAGGGCGCCCCTGCCGTCAATCGGCTGGCCAAGGGCGTCGACCACACGGCCCACCAGGCCATCGCCCACCGGCACGGAGGCGATGCGTCCAGTGCCGGTGACGGTCATCCCGGCTTCGATCCGGCTGAACTCGCCCAGGATGATCACGCCCACCGACTCAACGCCGAGGTTGAAGGCGATCCCCAGGATGCCGTTCTCAAACTCAACCAGTTCGTTGGCGCCGACCCCCGCCAGGCCGGAGACGGTGGCGATCCCGTCGCCCGCCCCCAATACGGTCCCGATGTCCTTCAGCTCGACCTTGGGGGCGAAATCCTCAATCTGTTGGCGGAGTGAGGCGGAGAGATCGCGGGCCAGGTCCGACATGCATCCTCCGGCAGGTAGCAATTTGAACAATGGCCGGCGTGGAGAAACCCGGGCCGGCCAGGCATCGGTGCTTCTGGGTTGGTGAATTCCGCGGTCCGGCCGCTGGCCGGCACCTGAACGGGCGAATGATACCTGAGCGGCTCCGTTCTGTCCAGCCGTTCACAATCTAGGCAGCTTCACGCCTGCCCAGAGCGCACGGGTGGAGGCCGGCGTGGAGCTCAGCCTCAGCCATCGGCAACGCTCCCGCTCTTCTTCCCCTGCCCGAGCTGCGTCGAGCGCTCGTAGGCAGCCCAGATGGCCCGCGAGAGCGCCGTACGGAAGCCCGCCTTCTCGAGATAGTACAGCGCGGCGGCGGTCGTGCCACCGGGCGAGGTCACCTGGTTGCGCATCCCGGCGAAGTGCTTGGGCATGGATTCGTAGTAGGCCACCGAACCCTTGACGGTTTGGACGACCAGTTGCTCCGCCAGCCGCCGCGGGAAGCCCAGATGGACTCCCGCATCGACCAGCGCCTCCATGAACAGATAGACATAGGCCGGCCCCGTGCCGGACAAGGCGGTGGCCATGTCGAGGTAGTCCTCCTCTTCGACGAAGACCTCCTGGCCGATGGCGCTGAGCAACTTGCGGGCGATTTCGCGTTGGGCCTGGGTGACCTCCGGGGTTGCGGTCCAAACCGTGATCGCCTCCCCGACCTGCGCCGGGGTGTTCGGCATCGCCCGCACCAGCCGGTCATGGTCGAGCAGTTCATCCAGCTTCCACAGCGGCACGCCGGCTACGATCGAGATCACCAGGCATTCCTTGGGAACGTTCCCCTTCAGGTCGAGGGCCGCCCTGGGCAGCGACTGCGGCTTGACCGCCAGCACGATCGTGCTGGCCGACTGCACCGCCCGGCGATTGTCGGTGGTCGTCGCCAGGCCATGCCGATCCGCCAACTCCTGCAGGCGGGAAGAGTTGGGGCCACTCATCAGGATCTGGCCCGGAGCCACGCCGGCCTTGCGCACCAACCCACTGGCCATGGCCTCGGCCATCACGCCGGGACCGACAAACACCGTCAATTCGCTCATGACCTCAACCCCTCGATCGACTCAATTCTTGGCAACCCGGAAGCTCAGCGGGCGGATAGATAGCGCAGCGCAAGTTTGACGCGCTCTTCGACGTCCTTGGGCGCATCGGCCGGAAGCGCCTGCACAGCCGACTGGGCCTCGACCAGGCTGTAGCCCAGCGTGGTCAGCACGCCGAGCACATCGCGATCCGCCTCCAGCAACTCAGCTGACGGCATCAGCGCCACGCCCACCTTGTCGCGCAGCTGGAAGATGATCTTCTCGGCCGTCTTGCGTCCCACTCCCGGGATGCCGGACAGCAAGTCGGGCTGATTGCGTGCCACCGCCGTCTGCAGGCGATCCAGCGAAGCGTGCGAGATGACCGAGAGCGCCAGCCGAGGCCCCACGCCGTTCACTTGCAGCAGCAAGTCAAACAGCTCGCGCTCCTCAGCCGTTTCGAAGCCGTACAGGCTGAGGCTTTCCTCGCGCACGATCATCCGTGTGTGGAGGAACATCGGCTCGCCGATCCGGGCCGCGGTTTCGGTCAGCGCCAGCGGGACCGAGACGGCGTAGCCCACGCCGCCGACCTCGAGCAGGACTTCGCCGGGTGCCAGGTGCTGAACGACGCCCTGCAGGGAGGCGATCACGAGAGCCCTCGGGAAGCGCCCAGCACCCGACGGGAGTGGGTGTGGCAGATGGCGATCGCCAGGGCATCCGCAGCGTCATCCGGACGAGGCACCTCAGGCAAGTTGAGCAATGCCCGCACCATTTGCTGGACCTGACGCTTGTCGGCGGCGCCGTCACCGGCGATGGCCAGCTTCACCTGGCGCGGCGAGTACTCGCCGACCGGAAGTCCGGCCTCGGCCAGGGCCATCAACAGCACCCCGCGCGCCTGTCCGACGCTGATGGCGTTGGTGACATTGCGCTGAAAGAACAACTCCTCGACCGCGGCCTCATCTGGCTTCTCGGCATCGAGAATCGCCTGCAGCGCATGGAACAACTCGAGCAGCCTGACAGGCATCGCCTGATGGGAATCGGTGCGGATTACGCCGAAGGCCTGGGAGTGCAGCGAGCCGTCCGCGGCCTCGCGCACCAGGCCGTAGCCGGTGAGCGCCGTTCCGGGATCGATGCCGAGGACCAGCATGCCATCTGCTCGACCGAGACCCACTCAGGCGGTCTCGAGCAGCGCGACCGCCTCGTCCGTCACCTGCAGCGCCGAGTATACGTGCTGCACGTCATCCAGTTCTTCGATGCCTTCGATGACGCGCATGACCTGAAGCGTATGCTCCGGCGAGAGCTCGACCGAGGTCGTTGGCCGCAACTGTAGCGTGGCGTCGTCTGGCTTGACCCCAATCGCCTCCAAGGCGTCGTTGATCGCCTTGAATGCCTCCACCGGGCCGATGATCTCGACCACGTCGTCCCCGGTCAGCACATCATCGGCGCCGGCTTCGACAGCGGCCTCGAAGATCTTGTCTCCGTCGTAGCCATGCAAGGGCACACTGTAGTACGCCACCCGCTTGAACTGCCACGAAACCGAGCCCGCTTCGGCCATGTTGCCGCCGGCCCGCGTCAGGTGGTGCCGCAGGTCGGCCACCGTGCGGTTACGGTTATCGGTAACCACCTCAATCATCAATGCCACGCCATGCGGCGCGTAGCCCTCGTACGCGATCTGTTCGAAGGCCGCCGCATCCTTATCGTCGCCGGTGCCGCGTCGGATGGCCCGGTCGATGTTGTCCTTCGGCATGTTGGCTGCCCGCGCCTTGTCAATCGCCAGGCGCAGTCCGAAGTTGGAATCCGGATCCCCGCCCCCCAGGCGAGCCGCCATGGCTATTTCGCGTGCCAGCCGCGTGAACACATTGCCGCGCTTGGCATCGTTGGCGGCCTTCTTGCGCTTGATCGTCGACCATTTGGAATGTCCGGACATTGGCTGAGGTCCCGCCTGGCCCTGGCGCGACAGCCGGAAGTCTCCGGCGCAGCCGCAGGCGGCGAAGCATTCTTCCCGGCGCTTCGCTCCCGGGATTTGTCAGGATTATATCCCATCCCGCCGCCCGGCGGCATGTCGGGCGGAGGTCAGACCCCGCCCTCAGCCAGCAGCAGGCTGAGCTGGCGCAGGGCGTCCACGCTCTGGCCCCGGTAATGGTTGTTGGCGTAAACCAGCACCGGGTCGCTGTGTTCCTGGAGGGCGCGCAGGCGAGGCAGCCACTCCTCCAGCTCCTGGCGGCGGTAGGTGTAGTCATAGCGCTCGAAGGCCTGCTCGTGCTCCCACCAGCGGGCCGCGTTGCGCCCGTGGAAACGGACGTATCCCAGCGGACTGGTCGCGACCGCCAGCGGGGGCATCAGCCCCGGTAAGGCAGGCTCGTCCACGCAGCAGTACCCAAGCGCCAGCTGGCGCAGCCGCCCGAACGTCGCCTCGCTCACCCAGGCGCGGTCACGGAACTCGACCACCACCGGCAGCTCGGCCAGCCCGCGCCGCAGTTGTGCCAGATACTCCTGATTGGCCGGCGTGGGGTGGAAGGCATGCGGGAACTGCGCCAGCACACAGGCCAGCTTGCGAGCCTGCGTCAGCGGCTCGATCGCCTGCACGAATCCGGCGAAATCCGGGTCCTGGCGCTCATGCGTCAGGCTGGCGTGCGCCTTCACCGAGAACAGAAAATCGTCTGGCGTGTGGGCGACCCAGCCATCCACGGTCTTGCGGGCAGGCAGCCGGTAGTAGGTGACATTCAACTCAACCGTGTCGAACTGCTGGGCGTAGTACTCGAGCCACGCCCGGCGAGGCAGGTTCGCCGGGTAGACTGGCCCGATCCAATCGTCGTACGAGAAGCCGGAGGTGCCCAGACGGATCATGGGATCAGCACGGCTGCCCCGTCCAGCCGGCTGTGCTTGACGTCAGACAGGGCACGCCCGGCCTCGCTCAGGGGGTAGGCTGACGCCGTCACCTGCAGGCCGAGCCGACCGGCAAGCGCAAGGAAATCCACGCCGTCCTGGTAGGTTGCGTTGGCGACGCTGCGTAGTGTGCGTTCGCCATACAGGATCTGGTACGGGAAGGCCGGGATGGTCGACATATGGATGGCGTTGATGGCCAGCGTGCCGCCCGGCCGCAGCAGCCGCAGGGCGTGTAGCACCAGGTCGCCTGCCGGGGCGAAGAGCACTACCCGGTCGAGCGGAGCCGTATGCGGATCCTCGATCCCGCCTGCCCAGGCCGCGCCGAGCTCGAGGGCGTGGCGTCGGTGATCCATCGAGCGCGTGAAGACATGCACTTCGCAGCCCCAGGCGCGTGCGACCTGCAGCGCCAGGTGGGCGCTGGCCCCGAAGCCGACCAGCCCGAGGCGCTCGCCGTGCGCCAGGTCCGCCTTGCGCAACGAGCGCAGGCCGATGATGCCAGCGCATAGCAGCGGCGCGCTCTGCAGGTCAGGGAGGTGCGGAGGCAGCCGGTAGGCGAAGGATGCCTGACAGAGCATGCTGTCAGCGAATCCGCCATCGACGTGCAGCCCGGTGAACTTGGCCTGCGGACAGAGATTGGATTCGCCCCGCCGACAGGCGGCGCACTCCCCGCACACGCTGTGCAGCCAGGCCACGCCGGCGCGTTCGCCTATTCTCCAACCCGGAACGCCTTCGCCCAGCGCCTCTACCCTGCCCACGACCTGATGCCCGGGTGTGATCGGGTAGCGCGCCTGCGCCAGCTCCCCCTCTGCCAGGTGCAGGTCGGTGTGGCAGACGGCGCAGGCCAGGATGCGCAGCCGGAGCTGGCCCGGGCCGGGCAGCGCTTCCGGCACGTCCTGCAGAGAGAGATCGAGCGTGTCGATCGGCCCGGGCTGGACAACGCGTACGGCCCGCATGGCAGGCCTCCCCTCTTGAACCACCGCGGCCCGGAGAAGTCCGGGGGGATCCCAGCCTATCTCCAGGCCGCGGCTGAATGCCTGAGTGTCTGCCGTCCGATGCGCGACTAGATCTTGCCGGCGATGTAGTCCTCGACCATCTGCCGCGCGACATCATCCTTGAACTGCTTGGGCGGTGTCTTCATGAAATAGGACGAGGGAGCCGCGATCGGGCCGGAGAGGCCGCGATCGAGGGCAAGCTTGGCGCAGCGCACCGCATCGATCACCACGCCGGCCGAGTTGGGCGAGTCCCACACTTCAAGCTTCAGCTCCAGGTTCAGCGGCACATCGCCGAAGCTGATGCCCTCCATGCGGATGTAGGCCCACTTGCGGTCGGTCAGCCACGGCACATAGTCGCTGGGGCCCACGTGCACGTCCTCGGGAGGGATCGGATAGGGCAACTGGCTGGTGACGGCATTGGTCTTGGAGATCTTCTTCGACTCGAGGCGGGTGCGCTCAAGCATGTTGTAGAAGTCCATGTTGCCGCCGAAGTTCAGTTGATACGTGCGTTGCATGTTGACGCCGCGATCGGCGAACAGGTTGGTGAGCACGCGGTGGGTGATCGTGGCGCCGACCTGGCTCTTGATGTCGTCGCCGATGATCGGCAGCCCCTGGTCGCGGAAGCGGCCGGCCCAGTATTCCGAGCTGGCAATGAACACCGGGATGCAGTTGACGAAGGCGCAACCGGCTTCAAGCGCCTGTTCGACGTACCACTTGGTGGCCATCTCGGATCCGACCGGCAGGTAGGAGACGACGACGTCCGTCTTGGTGTCCTTCAGGATGCCGATGATGTCATCCGTCGGCCCCTCCTCCTTCTCGACCACCCCCGAGACATACTGGCCCAGCCCGTCGTGCGTCATGCCGCGGTGCACCTTCACGTCCAGCTTGGGCACCTCAGAGAATTTGATGGTGTTGTTCGGGTAGGCGAAGACCGCTTCGCTCAGATCCTTACCCACCTTGCCCTTGACCACATCGAAGGCCGCCGTGAACTCGATGTCGCGGATGTGGTAGCCCCCCAGGTCGACGTGCATCAGACCCGGAATCTGATCGGCGGGCTTGGCGTTCCGGTAGTAGTGCACGCCCTGGACAAGCGATGATGCGCAGTTGCCCACACCGATGATCCCCACCCGGACTTTCTTCTTGCCTGCCATACAGTCCTCCTGTTCGCCGCTTGTGCGATGCCTTGCCGAAGTGTTTGTGCTAGAATCCCCGCCCCACGTTCAGGTGGTTGGCGATGCCCGAACCCTCGTCGCGCCAGGCCCGGTTGGATCGAATGCAGCGGCTGCTCGAAATCAGCCGCACCCTGGCGTCGACGCATGACTTGCCGCTTCTGCTCCAGACGATCGTGGACAATGCGGTCGAACTCACCCAGAGCGAAGCGGCTTCGATAATGCTCTATGAACCCTCCAAAGGCGAATTGCGCTTCGAGGCCGTCCACGGGCCGAGGCGCCAGAAGCTGCTGGAGGTCAGTGTTCCCCTCAAGGGCAGCATCGCCGGCTGGATCTTTCACAACGCCCGCCCGATGGTGCTGCATGACGCTTCGAAAGATTCGCGGGTCTACCGCGCCGTCGATCAAACGCTGAGCTTCGAGACCCGCTCGCTGCTGGGCGTTCCCCTGCTCCTCAAGCAGGAGCCGATCGGGGTGGTGGAGGCCATCAACAAGCGAGAGCAGGCCCATTATACCGAAGATGACCTGGCGATCCTAGAGACCCTGGCCGCCCAGGCGGCCGTGGCCATCGACAACACCCGCCTGCTCAGCCAGCTCCAGACAGTGAACACCGAGTTGACCCGCCTCGACCGCATGAAATCCGACTTCATCGCCATCGCCTCGCACGAGTTGCGGACGCCGCTCGGCCTGATCCTCGGCCACGCCACCTTTCTCAAGGAGGCCGTCCCCCCGGAATATGCGGAGCAGATGGACGTGATCATCCGTAGCTCGATGCGGCTGAAGACCATTATCGAGGACCTGTCGACCATCGCCCACAAGGATGAGGGGCAGTCGCGCGTTCGGCGCGAGCCGTTCTCCCTCGCCCACCTGGTCGTGCAGGTTGTCGACCGATCCCACGACACCGCCGAAGAGAAGCAAATCGAGCTCGGCTACGACATCCCCGAGGACGATCCACTGATGGTAGAGGGCGACCGCGAGAAGATCGACGTGGTGCTCACCAACCTGGTGCGCAACGCCCTGACGTTCACGGACCCTGGCGGACAGATCGGAGTTAAGGCGGAAGGCGAGGGCGACAACGCCAAGGTGTTTGTCGTCGACACCGGCATCGGCATTCCCGCCAGCGAGACCGAACGCATCTTCGACCGCTTCTACCAGGTCGAATCCCACCTCACTCGCCGCCACGGCGGGATGGGGCTTGGCCTGTCGATCGCCAAGGCGATGGTCGAACTACACAACGGCCAGATCTGGTGCGAGAGCAAGGAAGGCACCGGCAGCCTGTTCTGCTTCACGTTGCCACAGCGCGCCCGAGCGGCCTCGGCGGCCTCCAAGGTCTTCATCGACGCCTGACCGCCCGGGCCCTGGACTCGGCTGCTGCGAGTTGACCCCCGACGCAGATCCCCTCCCCTGGATCCGTCCTCCCGAACGCCAGCTCACCGTCCTGCCGTTCGATCTGTCAGACCAGGCGCCGCGCATGCCCCGGTTGGTCGATCCGTCAACCCAAGCCCAGCGCATGCGCCCGCCGAACGATCCGTCAGACCAGGCGCAGCCGCATGCCCCGGGCGGGCGATCCGTCAACCCAAGCCCAGCGTATGCGCCTGCCGGGCGATCTGTCAGCCCGAGCGCCTGCCCCGTGGCGAAGCGGAGGGGCAGCGAGGGATCTGCCTGCCAAGCTCCCAGCCCAGACCATCCCAGCCGGCGGGCACTAGCCGATCCTTCGCCCCCGGCCGGGGGTTCAGGCTGTCTAGCGTGGTTGACGACGTGAGCCCGGGCCACCCACTGGCCGGCGGTGGTTGACGACGTGAGCCCGGGCCACCCACTGGCCGGCGACGGAGGACGCTTCAGCGCGAGTGCCTGAGCTCTCTCCCCCGTTGGCGAACCTTGTCCGACCGGCCAGGCTGCGGTAGAATGCTGGAGTCCTTCCATTCCAGGATCGACACGGGGCGTGGCTCAGCCCGGCTAGAGCGCACGGTTCGGGTCCGTGAGGTCGGCGGTTCAAATCCGCCCGCCCCGACAGCCACAAGTGCAACCGCGACGGGTCGAACCTGCCCCCGTCGCGGTTGGCTTTCAGGGCGGGGAGTCAGCCGGCGGGCCGGCGACGCCAGCGGCTGCCGAGCCCGGCCGTCGCCTGCCGGACCGGTGGGAGCCTCAGCGCCAGCAGCCCAAGCACCAAGGCACCGTAAAGCAGCGGGACCCGGATATCCGATTTCACCAACCAGGTGTAATGGACGATTGCCAACACCGCTGCCAGATACACCAGGCGGTGCAAGCGCGTCCAGCGCCGGCCCAGGCGCCGCATCCACCCTCGCGTGGAGGTGATCGCCAGCAGAAGCAGGACCAGGCCCGCGGCGAAGCCGACCAGCGCGTAGCGTTTCTCAAACACCGCTTCCAGTAGCCGCTGCGGGTCGAACCCGTAGTCCAGCCCAACGAAAATGCCGAAATGAATGGCGGCGTACATGAAAGCATACAGGCCCAGAGCGCGCCGGACCTTGAGCGCTGGGCGAAAGCGGAAGATGGTGTTCAGGGGGGTACAGGCCAGCGATAACACGAGCAGCACCAGCGCCGCCTTCCCGGTGCGCAGCGTGGCTGCCTGGATCGGATTGACGGTCAGTTGATTGGTCAACAACCCATGGAGGATCAGCCCAAGCGGGATCCACGCCCCGAGATGCACTCCAACCCGCAGCCAGTTCCGCCTCAGCCAGGCAAGCGCCTGGCTTGCCGCACCGCCGCGACGGGCGACTTCGCCGGGCTCAGTAGTTGGCACTCAGGTCCATCCCGGCATACAGCGCGCCAACCTCCTCTTCGTAGCCGTTGAACATCAGCGTATCGCGCCGCTGCAGCTCGCCGCCGATGCGGCGCTCGGAGGCCTGCGACCACCGCGGGTGATCGACGTTCGGATTCACGTTGGCGTAGA
>JBFYRF010000140.1:0-5091 GCA_041302385.1 Anaerolineales bacterium
CGACCGACCGCCATCAAGATGACATAGCCCCCCTCGCCCCGGATGTACACCTGGTCGAGCTGGCCCCGTCCGAGTTCGTTGGCGATCCGCTCGCCGAGAGACAGCATGGCAGCCGACATCGCAGCGACGCGATCCTCTTCGACATTCTGCGGCAGGGCGGAGGCCATCGTCAGCCCATCGACGCTGACAATCGCCGACGCCTCGACATCCGGGGAGGATGCGCTGAGGTTTTGCAGGCGCTCGACCATGGATTCGGTGCGGGTCTTTGTCACGTTGGGATCACCTGTGGCAGACGCCAAGCCAGATTGGGGCAGGTCGGCGCAACTCTAGCATTGCGCCAGAGGGCTGTCAAGCGAGCGCGCCGGCCTCGGGTCCAAGCGGCCACCTGGAATTGTCACCTGGCGCCAGCGGAGCAGTGGGCGCCAGGTGGCGAGCCCAACACATGGCACCTGGCGTTGCCGCACGCTGCCTCCGCTTGCTGCAGGCCGGTTGCCTTCTTGAGCACCCAATGCGGCGCAGGCTAGGAGGCTTGCGCGCATGCTCGTCTGGGGACTCTCTGCTTGAGGGTGTAGCTGCCAGCGGACACGTGCATTCGGCCGCACGGACGGCCCTTTCCGTGCGCAGCGTGGTCCCGGCGTGCGCCTCACGCTGTTGAGGGATTGCCAAGTCTTGGTGTGCGATCGTCGCACGGCGCGGCGCGATTCCATCCCATCGCTTCTCTCAGGCGTGTGGTGCCACGCAGGCAGGCGCGATTGGGCCGGGCGCGACGATGCAGGCCGCTCGCCTGCCACCTGTCGCTAGTGGACTCACCGGCGTCTACCCGTGCTGCCTGGGCCTGCAGTGAGAGGAGCCGGGATCCCCCGCGATCGCTGCCGCGCGAAGTGGTATGACTCATCCACACGTCCGCTTCGATCCGATGTCCAGCGGGCGAGCGGCTGCCATCTCTCCGCAATCCCCGCCACCTTCTGCCGGCATGCCGCAGGCCGCCGCGTGATCTGTCAGCGCAACTTGCCATCACCTCGGGTTCGTCATCCGGGCAGTCTGGATGCCCTGTGACGCGTGCCGGGTTGGGCGATGGCTGTGCGCCGCGGCTCGTGCCGATCCCCGCCTTCGCTCCCGTCGAGGATTTGGCGCGGGCCCGCCATGATGTTCGGCTCTGGTGGCGAATGCCGCCCCATCGCTGCGGCAGCTTCCTTCGGCGGGGTTGCGCTGGCAACGCTCCCCGGATCGGGGGTCGACGGGGGAGGGTTGTGCGACCCCGGTCGGATGAACAATGCCCACCTGGATACAGGAACTCAGCCCTGCCTGCAACGCGGTCTGGGCTCCGGCCAACAGACGGATCGCTAGGGTTGCCCGGCGAGGATGGTCACGCGCTCGATGACCAACGGGGCGGGGAGCAGCAGGTCGGTCAATGGATCGCGGGCGGGGAGCCGCTGGAGCACCTCAAGACCTGAGACCACTCGTCCGAAGATGGTTCGGGTTCCGTCGAGCTCCGGCAGCGGTTGAAGGTTGATGAAGTAGTTTGCGCCGTTGGAATCCGGGCCTTCAGTCTGCATCGCGACCCGGCCGGCCTCCGCGAATGATAGCTCGCCGTCAATCTCGTCGGCATAGCGGTAGGCAGGGCCTGCCAGGCCGGTGTGAGTCGGATCGCCAGTCTCGGCGAGCACCCCGGGCACTACCCGCTGGAAGATCGTTCCGTCGTACCATCCAAGCTCAGCCAGGTAGATGAAGCTGCCCACTGCCTGAGGGGCGGCCGCCGAGTCCAGTTCGATCTCGATCGGGCCGAGGCTGGTCTGCAACACCGCACGGTAGACCTGGGTTGGGTCGGCCAGCGCGGGTGGCCCTTGAGGCAGGCCCTGCGCTTCGGCGTGCGTCAGCCGCAGCAGAGCCTCCAGGTTGGCCAGGCTGGGTTGCATGGGGACGAGGTTCTGGTTCAGGAAGACCGTCGGAACACTAGTGAGTCCGGAAGCGAAAGCGGCTTCAAAATCCTGCAGGACGGCATCTTGATACGTGCCCGCCTGCATGGCCTGGGCGAAGGCCTGAGAATCGAGCGGCAGCCTGGGTGCCGCCTGCTCGAGCCACTGCCGGAACTCCTCCGGGCTGAGCCCGATCCATTCGGCGAACGTCCCGAAGAGAAGGTCGTGCATTGCCCAGAACTGGCCCTGTGCGCCGGCGGCCTCGGCGGCCTGGGCTGCGATGAGTGCCTTGTCGTGGATTGGCCAGAGCGGGTAGGGGCGGAAGATGACCTGCAGGTCCTGCGGATGGATCGCCCGCAGTTCAGCCAGCACGCCGGCCAGCCGGTGGCCGGCAGGGGACTGAAAGTCGGAGTACACCAGCAGGCTGAACTCGGCCCCGTCCGGCCCGATGCGCCAGTCATCCGCCTTTGGAGGGGGGATTGGCGCGGCGGTTAGAGCCGGTGCAGGCGGCGTGGAAGAAGGTGCGCTTGCTGGGACCGTTGACGTCGGCCCCAGCCTGGCCGGCGCGGCCGATGGAGGTCCAGGCGTTGCCGTCGTCGGCGCGCAGGCGCAGAGCAAGACCAGCAGCGCTGCCAGACCCGGCAGTCGGCTGGCTGAGCCGAAGGGCGAAGCGCTCGCGACGCTGACGTAGGGGTGCAAACCGCCTGCTCCTGGGGCCGCCATCCGACGGTTGTCCAGGCTGAATTGTAGCTGCAACTCGACTTCTGCGACCGCCTACCTTGCCATGCGAACGTCCGCGCGGTATCCTTCCCCGCATACGGGGGTGGTTGGGTCCCGGTGGGCTCCCCGGTCTTCAAAACCGGCGGCGGGTCGCACAGCGGGCCGCGGTGGGTTCGACTCCCATCCATCCCCGCCTTTTTGTTGTCTGGAGTACATGAGCGTGAGCGAAGACCGCCCGACCGTCCCTGATGACCTCGTTGCACGCCTTCTCCCGGTTGTGCAGCAAGTGATGCGTGTCCAGGACTCCACTACCGGGCCGGGCAAGGGGGGATTCCTGGCGCGCTTCCGCGGTGACTTGACCCTTCCACCCGATCAGGTCTACACCCGCCTGGCTGGCGCCTTTGAGGCGCAGGGCGTGCAGCTTGTTGCGCGCAGCGAAGGCGGCCGCCCGGCGATATTCGCGGTGGAGGCGCTCCCGGTCGTCCAGCGCTCGAACCCGTGGATCAACCTTGGCCTGTTCGCGCTGACCGTGTTCAGCATGTTGCTGGCCGGCGCGCTGTACGGCTACAGCGGGCCGCCCCACCTCGCTGGCGTGCTGCGTGCCTTGCCATCCGGGATCCCGTTCGCAGCCAGCCTGCTGGCGATCCTGCTGGCGCACGAGTTCGGCCACTACCTGGCGGCCCAGGCTCACCGGTCTCCCGTCTCTCTTCCCTATTTCTTGCCGTTCCCGGGGAGTGCCTTCGGCACGTTGGGCGCCTTCATTCGACTCAAGCGGCCACCGCGCAACCGCAATGTGCTTCTGGATATCGGCCTTGCCGGTCCGTTGGCGGGATTGGTGGTGGCGATCCCGGTGCTGCTCTACGGGCTATCGGTCTCGGAGGTCGGTCCGCTGCCTTCCGATCCGGCGGCGCTCGGTGGGCTGGAGGGGAACTCGCTGCTGTATCTGGCGGCCAAGTGGGTGGTCACCGGCGCCTGGCTCCCGACGCCGGTGAGCTATGGGGCGACGCCGGCCGTGATCTACTGGCTGCGCTACATCGCCGTCGGCCAACCCCTGCCGCTTGGCGGGACGGATGTCTTCCTCAGTCCGATCGCCTGGGCAGGCTGGGCTGGGCTGCTGGTGACAGCGCTCAACCTGATTCCTGCAGGCCAGCTCGACGGCGGTCATCTGGTGTACGTGCTGATGGGGGAGCGAGCCATTCGCCTGTGGCCTTTCGCCGTGGGAGCGACGCTGTTGCTCGGCCTGGTGTGGCCAGGATGGTTTCTCTGGGCGGCGATGCTCTTCTTTCTCGGGAGGGTCTATGCCACACCCCTCGATGACCTGACCCCGCTCACACCGCGTCGCAGGGCATTGGCGATCTTGGGGATCGTGCTCTTCTTCCTGCTTCTCACCCCGGTTCCCCTGCGCGCCTAGCGGCACCTGCCTCACGCTCGGCAGAACGCCGGCCATGGATCCGCCCAGGATCCCGTCGGGCATCCCGCTCGACGGCTCAGGCTGGCGGTCTCGCTCGGGTGGGATGCGCGCAGGGCGTAGCGGCACCCGCCCCAAGGCCCGCCAGCCGTGCCGGCTTCCCGGGACCGCCCAGGACAACCGGTCGATCTGCGCCCCGGGTAGGGTGCCAGGTGCAGGGCCGTGCTACGAATGAGCCAGCGCCGCATGCACAACCGGGCTCAGTTCATGATTCGGCGGCAGGTGCGGCTCGCGGCTGGATGAGATCCCATTTGTTTCCGTACAGATCCTCGAAGACGGCGACCGTGCCATAGGCCTCTTCCCGCGCGTCCTCCAGGAACCTCACGCCGGCGGCCTTCATTCTGGCTTGATCGCGGATGAAGTCGTCCGTGTGGAGAAACAGGAACACACGGCCCGCGGCTTGTTGGCCGATGCACGACTTCTGCTCAGGCGTCGAAGCGCGAGCGAGGAGCAGGCTGATTGGCGACTGCTGCGACGGAGCTACCCGGATCCAGCGTTTGCCTTCGCCGAGGGGAGCATCTTCGATGAGGCAGAAGCCCAGGCATCCGGTGAAGAAGGCAATCGCCTCATCGTAGTCCCTGACAAGCAACGCAACGTGCGCGAGGCGGCGGGTCAAGGATGCACCCGTTGTGCGAAGGCCATTCGACTGTCCGGCTCGGCCATCGGTCGCGAGGAATCCGCCCGTCGCCGCCGCGGTCGGCGGCATCCGGGGATCCGCCTATAGGGCGTCCTCGGGCAGGGGAGCCTCCGGCGCGGCCTTTGCCGCCGGGCGCAGGCGATGCAGGAGGAGCTCGTAGCCTACGGGCAAGACGGAGATCAGGATGATGGCAATCACCACCAGGCCGAAGTTGTCGCGCACGACGGGAATGTTGCCGAAGAAGTAGCCGGCAAAGATGAAGACGGACGTCCAGACGAACGCGCCGACAACGTTCCACATGATGAACTTGCTGTAGCGCATTGTCCCGACGCCGGCGACAAAGGGCGCGA
>JBFYRF010000154.1:0-5659 GCA_041302385.1 Anaerolineales bacterium
ATGGCCTCGATGGACTGTTTGTGGCCGACGCCCTCGAGCTTGCCCGGCTGCACCACCCGCCATTTCCACCAGACCGGCATGCCTTGCTCGGCCAACTGCACTCGCGGCTGGTAGCCTCCGATGTCAAGCTCACCTTGGCCAACGCCTATCCCGAGACGCACGAGGTGGCGTTGGTGCACGCGGCAGGCAGCGACCAGGTGCAGGTGCAGCGCATGCCGCTGCATGCCATCGATCAATCGCCAGCCATCGGTCCGCTGACTGCGCTGTTTGTCCCGGCCCTGCCCACAGGCCACTCGCTCGAGGCGTTCCAGGATACCGTTGCCCATCTGCGTGCCCCGGAGGGCTGCCCGTGGGATCGGGAACAGACTCACCTGAGCCTCCGGTCGCACCTGCTCGAGGAAGCCTACGAAGTGCTGCAAGCCATCGACTCCGGCACCCCGTCTGCGCTGCAGGAAGAGCTAGGGGATCTTCTGCTGCAGATCGTGCTCCATGCGCAAATCGCGGTCGAAGAGTCGGAGTTCAGCCTCGGTGAGGTGATCCACGGGATCGAGACCAAGCTCCTCCGGCGTCATCCACACGTCTTCGGGGACCTCCACGTCGGGGAGGTGGATCAGGTGCTGCGCAACTGGGAGGCGCTGAAGGCCTCCGAGCGGCAGGATGCCGGGGAAGGCAAGGGCCTGCTCGACGGCGTACCGACCGGTTTGCCGGCGTTGGCGCAGGCTGCCGAGATCCAGGATCGTGTGGCGCGCATCGGCTTTGATTGGCCGCAGGCGGATGGCGCCCGAGATAAGATCATCGAAGAGCTGGACGAGATCGCCGGCGCCGGCTCAGAGCGAATTGCCGATGAGGTGGGGGACTTGCTGTTCTCGGTCGTCAACTACGCTCGCCGGCTCGGCGTGGACGGCGAGAGTGCATTGCGCACTGCCTCCGGGCGATTTCGCCGGCGGTTTGCCCGGGTGGAGGCCCTGGCGGGCGCGGACGGTCATGAGGTCTCCAAGCTGTCGTTGGAGGCACTGGATGTGCTCTGGGAGCAGGCAAAGTCCGAGGGTCTGTAGCTGGCCGGGAAGCTGCCGGCGACCCGCGGCCGGCCGTTGTGGGCGGGGTTCGTCACTGCACCAAGGATGAGGAGGTAGTCATGGAGAATGCGATTGGCTTCCCCAGCTTGCATGGTCTCGAACACCACGGACTGCGCAACCTGGACACGGTGTACTGGACGCTGCCCTCGCCGGCGCTGGTCGAGCGCATCGTGCGGCGGCGCGAAGGGCTGCTGGCGCATTTGGGGCCGGTGGTGGTGCGCACCGGACATCACACCGGCCGTTCGCCGAACGACAAGTTCATCGTGCAGGATGGGAAGATCGACAACGAGATCTGGTGGGGTCCGATCAACCGGCCGATCGACGAGGCGCGCTTCGAACGCCTGGCGCTGCGCCTGACAGCCTACTTTCAAGGGCGCGAGGTGTATGTCCAGGACGTGGTAGCCGGGGCACACCCGGCCTATCAGATCCCGGTGCGCGTGGTCACCGAGACGGCATGGCACAGCCTGTTCGTGCGCAACATGTTCCTGCGCCTGCCGGTCGAGCGCCTGGCGAGCCACGTGCCGCGCTTCACCATTGTTGACGCCCCGCGCTTCCACGCCATCCCCGAGGAGGACGGCACCAACTCGGAGGTCTTCATCGTCATCAACTTCGAGCGCGGCCTGATCCTCGTCGGCGGGAGCAGCTATGCCGGGGAGATCAAGAAGGCCGTGTTCACCGTGATGAACTACCTGCTGCCCAAGCAGGGTGTGCTCTCGATGCACTGCTCGGCCAACATCGGCGCCTCCGGCGATGTTGCCCTGTTCTTCGGGCTTTCCGGCACCGGCAAGACGACGCTCTCCTCTGATCCGACACGCCGTCTCATTGGCGACGACGAGCACGGCTGGGGGGACGACGGGGTATTCAACATCGAAGGCGGCTGCTATGCCAAGACGGTTCGCCTGGACCCGGACCTCGAGCCTCTGATCTGGAATGCCACCCGGCGCTTCGCGACCGTGCTCGAGAACGCCGCCGTCCGCACCGACACGCGCCGCGTCGATTTCGATGACATCAGCCTGACCGAGAACACCCGCGCCGCCTACCCGTTGGGGTTCGTCGACAACCACGAGCCCAGCGGACAGGGGGGGCATCCGAAGACGATCTTCTTCCTCACGGCGGATGCCTTCGGCGTGCTTCCCCCCATCGCCAGGCTGACGACCGACCAGGCGATGTACTACTTTCTCTCTGGCTTCACCTCCAAGCTGGCCGGAACGGAGAAGGGATTGGGGAGCGAGCCGCAGGCGACCTTCTCGGCCTGCTTCGGCGCGCCCTTCCTTCCCCTGCCGCCCTCGGTGTACGACCGGCTGCTGGGCGACAAGCTCAAGCAGCATGGCTCGACCGTGTGGCTGATCAACACCGGGTGGACCGGCGGCCCGTATGGGCAAGGTGAGCGCATTCGGCTGACCTACACTCGGGCAATGATCCACGCTGCGTTGAGCGGAGCGTTTGATGGCGTGCCGTTCCGGAGCGATCCGGTCTTCGGAGTGTCTGTGCCAGAACATTGCCCGGAGGTGCCGGACGAAGTCCTCGATCCGCGCCAGACCTGGCCGGACGGGAGGGCCTACGACGAGCGCGCCCGCGCTCTGGCTGGCCAGTTCGCCGCCAACTTCGAGCGCTTTGTCGACGAGGTGTCGCCCTCCGTGGCGCAGGCGGGCCCCCGCCCGGGTAAGGCCTGAGCAGCTCGGTCACTCGCTGGCCACGTGCTCCTCTCCCGTTGAGAGGAGCACGTGCTTTAACCGGGGGAGCTGCCGCAGCCAGCACGCGACCTGGCTGGCCAACGTGCGTATGGAGGGCAAATACGCTGTGCGAGGTGGGATGATGAACAGGAATCGGATGGCGGGCGTGGTGGTTCTGCTGGCTTCTGCCGGCCTGGCCTGCACCTTGAGTGTTCCCGTTCCCGTGTCCGACATCAAAGTCGGGCCGGTGGAGCGGAGCTCGATTACGGTGGAGCCCGTCGGTGCGCCGGGAGAGACCGCACGCCTCGAGCTGAGCATGGGCGCGGGTGAGCTGACCCTGCGGCCTGGCCAGAGCGATGCCCTGCTCAGCGGGACGGCGACGTTCAACATCGCCGATTTCGAGCCCGAGGTGGAGGTCAATGGCAGCCGGGTGGTGGTCAAGCAGGGCGATCTCCAGCTGGAGGGCATCCCCGATCTGCGCGGGGACGACGTCATCAACCGCTGGGACTTTGAGCTGGGCGGACAGCCGATCGATCTACAGCTCAACGCCGGAGCGTACAAGGCCGACCTGGAGCTGGGTGGCATCCGCTTGACCGGGTTGCGCATTTCCGATGGTGCGGCGTCTGTGCGGCTGGCCTTCTCGGAGCCGAACCCGGTTTCGATGGAAACCCTGCGCTACGTCACCGGCGCCTCCGAAGTGCGCATGCAAGGTCTGGCCAACGCCAACTTCGCCCAAATGCGATTTGAAGGAGGCGCGGGTAGCTTCGAACTGGATTTTGGAGGCGAATTACGCCAGGACGCGGAGGTTCGCATCGACTCCGGTTTAAGCAGGCTGCGGATCGTGGTACCCGCTGGCGTACCGGCTCGCGCCGAGGTGCAGGGGGAGCTCTCCGAGGTCGTCGCCGATGGCGGCTGGAGCGGTTCGGGCTCGTCCTATGTCCAGTCTGGCGAGGGACCCGCGCTGACCTTCATCATCAACAGCAGCCTGGGCAGCGTCCGCCTCGAGACCGACTGAGCCTCCGGCTCGACTGGAGAGCCCGTCATCTGGTTGAATCGATACCTCCCCTGTGCCGAGCAGGGGAGGTATCTCTTCTGGAGGGAAGGAGTCGTTGCGTTGCGAGTCGATCTAGTGGCGGGAGAATCCCAGCGTCGGAGCCGGCGACCCGGATCGAACTTCGGGCTGCTTGCGGCGAAGCACCTCGAGTGCGGTCGCCCGCAGGACCTGCGCCGAGAGGGAATCGATCCGCTGCTGGTCCGGATGAGGCTTGCGAAGTTCCTCGATGGGTGTGGCCTGCATGACCGCCTCCAGGGAGGCATGGGAGCCTCGCCTGCTGGCGATCGTTGCAACTTCTGGGCCAAACGCACGCCTATGGCGGAAGGGCGTGTGAACCGGCCCCAGACAGCTTGCCTGGCACAGGATGCTGGCTGCGAGGCGCGGCTGTGCCTGACTTCTGGCCAGGGGAAACAGAACTTGCGGAGTATGCTCGTCTCAGGGGAGCGAGGCATGACGGCCTCCGCCCTTTGCCTTCTCTCCGCAGCACTCGCGCCGTTCCCGTGGAATCCATTTCCGAAGCTGGGTAATGGCGATGGGGTGATCGGCGCCATTCTGCGACCTGCTAGAATGGGTATTGCCACCCGGGTGGCTCTGGTCGCGCAGATGGGGAGGCGGAATGCGCAAGCCGATCGCGGTTGAAGCCTACACAGCCACGCACCAGATCTGCGGCAATGTGCTGCCGGGGACAGCCGGGCTGCTGAGCTATATGAATCTGCCGACCGAGTCCTCTCTGGAGGTCGAAGAAGCCCAGGTCAGCCTGCTGTACCAGATCGGACAGAGTCACGAGAGCTGCGCGCGGCTGTGGCTGGTCAAGGATGAAGTTGTAGCAGTGCTGGTCCGGTCTCTGGCCGAGATTGGGCCGGCGAGCGCGGTGCGCAGCGGCTACACCAGGCCTTTCCCGCACCTGGTGCGGGTGATGGTGGGCAGTTACGAGCTGCGCGGACTGGTGCACGGTGGAGGGCGGTTCGACTTTCGGGCGATGATGTTCGAAGGCGAGAGTCGCTTCCTGCCTCTGTTCGACGCCCACCTCATGGCGCTGCTCTTCCCCAAGGTCACCTCCGACGCGCCGGCGCTGCTGTTCAACCGGCGGATGGTCACAGCGGTCAGTCAGATCGGGCGCGAGCCGGGCACGGAGGCGCGTTCCGGCGGCTAGTGGGCTCAGGGTCCGCCGGAGAGGGGCATGACTTCGGGGGCCGGCAGCGGCCGGCCGTCGTACGGCAGCAACGCCCCTTCGGGCACCCAGCCGTTGGTCTTGCCGAAGCGGACGCTCCACCAGTAGGACCCCTTGGCCAACACGCCGTCCAAGTCGCTCAAGCTCTCCTGCACCACACCAAGCGTCATCGGCCGTAGGACGGAGCGCCAGGGGTAGTTGGTCCCGGGGCCGAGGTAGACATGGCTGTCCTGTGCCACCATCACCTGTTCGCCCCGCGTGAAGGCGCGGGAGCTGACCTTGGGCTCGATCACCACCATCATCATTCCGTTGGCGACGGCGCGCTCGAACCCGTCCGAGGGTCGGTTCTTGACCTGACCGTCGAGCCAGAGCGTCGAAGAGCCGCCGCCGTCCTGGTTGATCCCCCAGGTCGCCTCGAGGCGCTGTTTGCAGAAGCGCCCCAACTGGTTCATGTCCATGCCGACGCTGTACTCAGGATCCCGCCCGTCGACGACGACGAAGAAGATCCAGTCGTCATTGAAACAGATCGCCGTGCGCGGATTCGGGACGACCGCGCCGGGTTCGTCCACGTCGACGACGTCGCCGTCCTGCAGGAAGACAAAGCTGCCGCCCACGCCGGCATAGGTCTTGGTCCAGTCGACGCCGCCTCCCCGGCGGCAGTCTTCTCCCAGATCTGTCACCTCAA